>JAQCHP010000189.1 GCA_027619595.1 Planctomycetota bacterium | reverse complement strand
CTGTTTTAACCACGGAATCTGGGAGGGTAGCTGATGGATGTCGTATGCGTGCAAATGCCTTCGGCTCTCGCGCGACTTGAACGTCGGTTTGCGGCTTGGCGTAAGGGAAGAACGATTGGTGAGCGGATTCCCGAGCGGCTGTGGCGAGCAGCGGCGGATGTAGCAGTCGCGCACGGATAGAACCGAACTACTAGCGTGTTACGTCTAGACTATTGCTCGCTCAAGAAGCGCGTCGATGAGATTCGGCCGAGACCTGCCGCTTTTGTCGAACTTCCGACGCCCTTACTCGCCGTACCGAATGAATGCGTGATTGAGATGGAGAATACTCGCGGCGAGCGAATGCGTGTTCATCTGAAGGGGCAGAACGTACCGGATCTACTGCCGCTGAGTCGCCTTTTCTGGGACGGCGACTGATTCTGGAAGTCACGCCGCAGATGAAGATCATGGTGGCCATCGAGCCGGTCGACTTTCGCAAAGGCATCGATGGTCTAGCGTGCCTCTGTAAGATCGTGCTGGCGTCGGACCCATTTGCGGGGACGGTCTACGTTTTTCGCCAGCCGTTGCCCCAACGATGGGAGCGCCAATTGCGCCAATTGTCGATCGAGTAATGGGACGCGTGCAAAACGTCCTTGTGAAACCTCTTCGAGGTGACAAGCGGTCGCCGTCGAGGCCGCCAACTTGACCAAGGCCTCCAACAGGTAAAAGGCGTTGTCATGACGCTCCCGGGGACTCTTTGCGTTGTAGGCCTGTCCGTAAAGCTGCGCGATGGGAAGCGGTAGCCTTAACAGGTATTCACGCCGAAATTCATCCGGTTGCATGTCGGTTCTTGTTGCACATTCTTATCCAACAGTATGCCGCCTCGGCAGCATGGCATCGTGTGCCAGTTTATCACGTTTCCGTAGGAATTTCACCATGACTTGGGGTGATACGATATCCGGTGTCGAGCGAAACCGCAGAGCGATCCCTCACGGAGCCACCGAGGCTCGATTCTTTTAGATCTGTTATGATGATCAACTGAGGACCTGGAGCCGATGGAAGTCGCATAGGGCGCGTTCAGTTGCGATTACCAATGTAACGTGCAATTTGACTTGCCGAGTACGACGGGTTCGATTGCAATACGGAATGCGGCAATGCAAAGAGGAGACTCAGTATGACCACTCAGGAAACATGTCGGTTGAAGGATCCGGTAGTCGCTTACGTCGCTGCGGACAATTTGGAGGCTCATCTTGTTGCCACACGGTTGAACGACGCGGGCATCCCCGCGGCGGTCGTGGAAGACATTTCCAATGCCGGAGTCACCTCGCTTGGGATCCTCTCAAATATTCATAATCCACAAGTGTTCGTCAGCCGCCGCGACCAAATGCTGGCAGCTGATAGGATACGCGAATTGTTGAAGCCACCCGACAGCAGCGGCGACACGAACCGATTCTGTTACCACTGCGGCGCAGAGGCAACAGCATCTTCAGAATCCTGTTCTACATGCGGCGCAAGCATTGACCGCGAATTGGACAGTCAAACGGAACAGCCTGAGTCGTCGAATCTCAACGTCGTTGGGTCAATGAATACTTTCTTTCGCCGGTTAGGCAAGTGGGGGGCGAGTTTGTCCATTCTTTACGTTGCTGGCATGCTCCTTTACGGCATATTCGGTGGTCTCTACATGGTGGTCAATTCGATTCTCTGGAGGTAGCGTTTCCTGAAAAACTACCTACGCTCAGTGAAATGGCGAAAACGGGCGGCGAGCCAGACGTTGTTGACCATGATCAGAAGACGGGAGAATTCATCTTCGTAGATTGCTGTGCGGAGAGTCCTGCCGGTCTCTCAAAGACAATGGCCTTCGATCGATTGAAGGGCATCCATGGCTTGTTGCAAATCGTGTGGTCCGCTGGTGGCCCCCAAGCTGAATCGCAGTGTTCCACCGCTAGTGAGCGTTCCCAGTCGTTTGTGAATTCGTGGCGCGCAGTGGAGTCCAGCGCGGGTTTGGATGCCAAAATGACTATCCAGCAGGGAAGCAAGTTCGTGTGGATTCAGTTGATTTGCGGTAATGCTAATGACGGCAACACGGTCTTGGAGTGATCGGGATCCCCACAAGGTCCAGACGCCCGAAGATAGCAATCCGTCCAGGAAAGCGGCCATCTGTTCGTTATGTGCATTGCGGATCGAAGCAACGGTGCGGCCGAGCAGGTATTTGGCCCCTGCAGCCAAGCCGGCGATGGCGGGCGTATTAAGACTTCCGGATTCCATCCGTTCTGGCCAAGTAGTTGGTTGTTCTTCTTGTTCGCTTTCTGTACCGGTTCCACCTTGAAGAATCGGCTGCAATTGTTCGTGGAATTCGGGGGTGGCGTACAAGATGCCCGTTCCCAGCGGTCCCATCAGACCCTTATGCCCCGGCGCTGCTAGGAGGGCGATACCCAGGGACTGCACATCGAGATCCACTGTACCCAACGATTGTGCCGCGTCGACAAGCAATGGGATGCCGCGAGAGTGCAAATCGGGACCAAATTCTTCTACCCTTTGGATTGCTCCGGTAACATTGGATGCATGGTTCACGACAACGAGTCGCGTGGCGGATTCGGCAGCCGTCAGAATTTCACGTGGGTTGACGTAACCAGCGTCGTCGCAATTTACGTAGGTGACGCGGATTCCTTGCTGTTTCAAGTGGTGGAGTGGACGTAGTACGGAGTTATGTTCCGTGACGGTCGTAACGACATGGTCCCCGGGCTTTAGTAGTCCATGGAGGACCATGTTCAGCGACGCAGTACAGCCCGACGTGAGGGCGATGTTTCGTGGCTGGCTGACGCCAATCAGTTGAGCGATATGAAGGCGAGCTTTCTCCACGACATCTGTGGCCGCTCTGGCGGCGCCATGGTTCCCGCGTCCCGCTGCGACACCGATTTCCCGGGCGAAGTGATGCGTGGCGTCGTAGACGCATTCTGGTTTTGGCCACGTTGTCGCCGCATGGTCAAGATAGGTCCGTACGTCTGACATTACCCACCGATTTGGTACATGGCGCGCTCAGGTCGCAAAAAGTTGGGATCGTCAATTCCGTGGCCCGGTTTCTTGTGGTGCAGGCAATCGCGGACCAACTCAACAATGCGGTCTTGGTGAACATTCTGGCGCAAGAGTTCTCGCACGTCCCATTCTTGGGTCGAAAACAGACAATTTCTCAGTTTCCCTTCAGCGGTTAGCCGTATGCGATTGCAGTCGCCACAAAACGGTTGCGACACGGGGTGGATCAATCCGACGCGACCTCGGCCATCATCGTATTCGAAGTCTCTGGCTGGTTGGCTGGCGTGGGGACGTGGCTTTTCGTGCAACGGTCCCCACCGCGATTCGATAATCGCGCGAATTTCTGAGCCGGTAAGAACTTGCTGCGTCTGCCAGTTTTTATCTGCGTCGAGCGGCATGAATTCAATAAATCGGAGTTCCAGGCCTGCTTGGCGAGCGTATTCCGTCAAGGGGATAATATCGTCTTCCGACAGTCCCTTGATAGCCACAGCATTTAAGCGAATGCGGTCGAAACCGGCGGCTTGAGCAGCGCGAATTCCGTCCAGGACACGGTGGACACCGGTCCGCCGGGTTATCGTGCGAAATTTCGTTTCATCCAATGTGTCAAGGCTGATATTGAGTCGATGCAAACCGGCCGCGCGAAGCGCCAAGGCCTGTTCCGTCAACAGGATGCCGTTTGTCGTTACGGCAATATCTTGAATGCCGGGAACCTGAACTAAACGGGCGATAAGCTGGGAGAGTTCGGTACGAACCAAAGGTTCTCCGCCAGTGATTCGCAATTTGCGAATTCCGACCGCGGCAACGCAAGTGACAAACCGTTCGATTTCTTCATATGCCAGGAGTTGGTCTCGAGGCAAGAACTGAATCACTTCCTGAGGCATGCAGTACGAACACCGAATATTACAACGATCGGTGACACTGATTCTTAAGTCTTCATGCCGTCTACCCAGGCCATCGCGGAGCGGTTCACTCGACATGAATACGATCCTCCGACGAGGGTGGGGGCTCGTTTTGAGGATGGATCCAATCTCGACGACCGTCAGTCCAATGTTCTTGCTTCCAAATGGGTACGGAAATCTTGATTTGGTCCATGAGCCATTCCCCCGCCGCAAAGGCGGCCTGACGGTGCACGGAGCTAACCGCAACGGCAACGCTTACCTGCCCAATGCCGACATCGCCGAGACGATGCACGATGCAACAGGCGGTGAGTTGCCAATTCTCCATTGCGGCGTTCTTCAATTCAGTGAGTTGTGACTCGGCCATACCGAGGTAGCAATCATACGACAGTTGAACCGTTTGACGGCCATCGGTAAATTGGCGAGTCGTGCCTAAAAACAACACGACCGCCCCGGCCAGCGGGGATTGGACAGCGGCGAGAACTTCGAGCGGTTCAATCGTATTTTCTGTTAAGTGAATCATGATTGCATGAGCAGCAGATGGTGGTTGTCGTCCCATGCATTCTAACGTACGCTGGTTTCGGCAATCTATGGGCTACCCGCCGCTGACCGGAGGAATGTAGGCCAATTCTTCCTTCCCCAGCAGGATAAAATCGTCCGCTACGTAGCGTTGGTCGACCGCAATCCGAAACGTCGGCCATTGCCGCAGTTGGGGGTATTGCAGGTGAAGCAGTTCACGTAACTGGCCCACGGTGGCACCCTCTGGGAGAGACATTTCAATTTCACGACAATCGACCGCGTCTCGAGCCCCGGCGAACATTTTTACGGTCTGTTTCATGACGACCTCCGCTCGCCATGCGACATACGGAGCGTTCGTTGAATTTCAGGCATGAGCCCGTACGCCAATGCCAGGACCTTCAGCGGATGCAGAGTTGGTTTCGCAGTGCCATGTTCCATTTGCATTCGGCAGGTAGTACATTCGGTGGCGCCGGCGTGGAGCGATGGATCACGCACTGCAGAGAGGAGTCCGCGCCCAATCCGTAAACTGGCGCGATAGTTTTCTCGCTTGAGTCCAAAGGTCCCGGCCATCCCCGAGCATCCCCGTTCGATGCGTTCGACTTGCAGCCCCGGGATAAGCCGCATGAGGCTTTCGCCCGGGCTACCCACGTCTAACGCTCGTAGATGGCACGGTTGGTGGTAGCCAATACGTAAATTCAAGGGGGAGAAATTCAATTCCAATTTGCCGGCTTGGTGCAACCGCCAAAGGTAGGCGCAGGCGTCCGTGGTATTGCGTGCCACAAGTTCTGCATCGGGATCGTCGATCAGTTGCGGATATTCGTGCCGCAAGACGAGTGCAGCCGACGGTTCCGAGGTGACGATTTCGTAACCTTTCCGGACCGCGTCGGCTAAAACGGAAATGTTGCGAGCCGCCAGCGGTCGTACCCGATCGATGAGCCCCAACGCAATGAGTTCCATCCCGGCGCGACGCTGGGAAGGATGAACGTAGACGGAAATTCCATTGTGTTCCATGACGCGCACCAACGCGTCTGCCAATTGAACGTCGTACCAATTGGCGAAGATATCGACGAAATAGAGGACCTTCGGTCCAGGTTCGCGATGCGGACGTGTGAGCCGTCGCCGTTCCGCTCGACGAAGGAAGCTTCTACCGTCCACACGCGGCAGCTTCCTGCGTTGCGTGATGCCCAATACCTTTTCAAGCACCCAACGGAACTGCGCATTTTCCAACGCGAAGTTGACGAACGGCCGAAACCAAGAACTGACGCGGGCAACTCGATCAAGGTCCGAAAAAAACCATTCGAATGGACGCGGCCCCTTGACGGCCAGATACTGTGCCTTTGCCTCCACCATTAACTTGGGGATGTCAACCCGGGCTGGACATTCCAAGCGGCATTGGTGACAGTGAAAACAAAGATCAGCCACACCTTTAAAAATATCGGATTCAAGGGTGTTCGTCGGGAGGCTTTCATTCAATATAGCGCGGAGCAAATTGGCCTTGGCTCGCGGCGTGGCTTCTTCGGATGGTACTGCGCGAAAAACGGGACACATCCGTTCTTCTGCGGAAGTCGAGCGGCAGCGGGCACATCCATTGCACTCGCGCGCCACATCGGCGATTTCGTGCGAATTCCACCATAGTTGAAGTTGTACGGTATCTCGCGGTGACGGCAGGGGACCCATGACGGTGGCTGCCGGCAAATCGACGGGGGCGGGTTCGTCGATCGATCCAGTTGGGGCGGCGAGATTCTTTGGGCCATTGGTGTTCAGCAAGGTACTACGATCGCTGGTGAGGAGCGTTTCGCCGAGGGGACGCAAATTGTCCGTCAGAAAAGGTATTCCAGGTCCAGCAATACGACCCGGATTGAGGATTCCCAACGGATCGAGTGTTTGCTTGATTTGACCGAAAAGGTCGTACAGCGGTCCATATTGTCGCCGTAAATACCAGCTACGGCTGAAACCGTCCGCATGTTCTCCACTGATCGTCCCACCAACCGATAGGACTTCCTCGTAAAGCGATTCTGCCAGTTCCCCCATTCGCGTAACGTCGTCTGGGTTGGCCAAATCGAGAAACGGTCGGATATGCAACTGTCCGTGGCCGGCATGGGCAAAAAACGATGCCGTAATTTGTAAACGCTTTAAGACGTTTTGAATTTGCACGAGGACATCGGGAAGTTTAGCTGGTGGGACCGCGACATCTTCGACAAACGGGAGTGGCCGGGTAGAACCCTTCAAACGATAGAGAGATGGAACGACATGTTCTGTGAGGCTCCAGAACAAGGCTCTCTCTGCGGCGTTGAGCGAAATGCGTGAATCAAAGGCAAGTCGTTTGCGCTTACAGATGAGGTGAACGACGTTTTGCAAACGCTGTCGCAACTGGTGTGCGTCTTCGTCGTGGAACTCGATTAAGAGTAATGCTTCGGCGGAAGCTGGGAGCATCGAAGAATACGACTCGTTCGTTTCTCGCGCCAATGAGAGAAGTCGGCGGTCCATTAAATCGACCGCCGTGGCACCGAGCCGGGGGATCTCGACGGCCGCACGAGCCGCAGATTCGAGGCGTTCGAAAAACAACAGTACGACACCTTCGTGCCGAGGGAGCGGGTCGGTCTTGAGACTGACTTCCGTGATGAGCCCCAACGTTCCTTCGGAGCCGACCAACAACCTGCGCATATCGACGCAGTGTTGATCCAAGATTCCATGGACTGCGTAGCCAGCGCGATTGACGAGCGATTGAGGCTGGCAAATCTCTAAATGACTCGCTTCGCGTTCCAACAGCGCGCCCACCTGCTTCGCTAAGCGGCCGGTATGTGGCGATTGGGTGTCACTGTGTTCCGGCAAAATCGAGTGGCGATGGACTTCTTCTTGGTGCCCTTCGGCGAAAACGACCTGTAAGCTTTCGACGCGATTGTGTACCGAACCGTAAGCCAACCAACGGCTCCCGGCGCCGTCGACGCTCACCGTTCCGCCCACCGTTGTGACGGCTCGGTTGGCTGGATCGGGTCCGAAGACGCGGCCTTGCAGAGCAAGCCACCGATTGAGCGCGGCGAGTGTGGTACCGGGCTGAACACGCACGATGTCATCTTCGAGCGATAGGATGCGGCGCATGTGTTGAGAAAAGTCAATCACAAGCCCGCGTCCGAGGGACTCGCCGGCGAGCCCCGAACCAGCTCCTCGGGCATGGAGGGGGACTTGGTGTTCCGCCGCGTATTGTACGCATGCCACGACGTCCGACGCCCGACGCGGACGCACAACTCCCAAAGGACGTACTTCGTAGAGACTCGCGTCGCTACTGTACATTTGGGTGAATTCGTCTCCACATTGTACGTCGCCTTGGATTAAGCCACGGAGATCGGCTTGTAAACGTTCGCGCTCTTGGTCCATGGACTCTCACTGACTGGACGCGGTCGGTTTGTTTTCTGCGACGTGGGCACGATAGCGTGCTTCGGACTGACGATTCCGCTCATGGATGGCTAGATCAAAATGACGATGCCCT
>JAQCHP010000188.1 GCA_027619595.1 Planctomycetota bacterium | reverse complement strand
ACGTAGCACGAACGCAATCGATTTGACCCGTTTTACCCACGGATTCATCGGAAGAGCCAAAAAAAAAGGCCGACGGCGTGGTGCCACCATTGCTTTCATCGATGAAACCGGCTTTCGCTTGCAGCCGGTAAATCGACGCACCTGGGCGCCTCGTGGCCAGACTCCCGTGCAGCGGGCCTGGGACCGGTACGACCGGCTGAGCGTCATTAGCGATGTAACTCTTTCTCCTCGGCGGCGGACTATCGGTATCCCATTTCAGATTCACAATGACAACATCCGCACAGCTGAGGCGGTGGACTTCATCAAAGCCTTGCGGAAGAGCTTCGCGGACCCTTGATCGTCGTGCTTGACCGCTGGAGCGTGCATCGCGCAGCTGCCAGACAGATATTGGCTTAGCCGATCATCAACTCAAATCTTCCTTCTTCAAAACAGCCAAACTACAAATCTAAACGGACCATTCGCCGCGCAGGGGTCAATAGGACTTCGACTTTGATAATGATTGAAAATTCTTATTTTTGATCTGCGGCTAACTCGGAGCGCGTCAACCGACTTAGCGATTGCAGTCCAATCGGAGGTGTAATCTGCCATGGGATGATTGCGAATCGACTGGCCTGTACTTCTTTGACTTCGCGTAAGTACTGTAGCTCATGCGATTGACGTTGTTTCATCAGCGGGTCGGTGAGTGGCAGAGGGCATAACACCTGGTTGATCACCCATGCATACGGCTCAATTTCCGCTCGTCGCAAGTCTCGCTGCAGCGCGGCTGCCTCATGCACCGGCGTCGCTTCAGGAAGTGTGACGACTAACACTCGCGTGAAGTCGGGATTGCGCAGACGTGGGAGCAAGTTTGCGACTGCTTCCGGCATTTCGCTCGACTGCCGAGTCACTTCGCGGTGGTAGGCTAGCGCCGAATCAAGCAACAAAACGGTGTGACCGGTCGGAGCCGTATCGAGTACGACAAACTTATTGGTGCCAGCAGCAACTGCCTCAGCAAATGCTCGGAAGACAGCGATCTCTTCTGTACAAGGCGATCGCAGATCCTCTTCCAGCAACGCTTTCCCTTGTTGGTCGAGGTTCTTACCAGCCTTTCTGAGGACATCCGCTGAATAGCTCGCCGTTTCCATTTCAGGATCGATGCGACTAACCGACAGCGTCGGCAAGCTCTGATCGTTCATCGCCGCGGCGATATGAGCTGCAGGGTCGGTGGTGGATAGATGCACTTCGTAGCCACGTTCAGCAATCGCGACGGCAATGGCTGCGGCAACCGTTGTCTTACCAACTCCACCCTTTCCCATGGCGAGTATCACGCCGTGACCTGGAGCAACCAAATCATCGATCAGCTCCGAAAGCATTGGCAAGCCATCGACTCGCTCAGCGTTTTCATCTGTTGAACTGTAGGCCGCTGCAGTATCAACCTTACCGAGACGACGCAGTGAATCAATACCAAGGATTGCATCCGGACTCAGCGGAACAATGGTTTGAGAAAACGCTTTCAATCCTTCTGGAATCGCACCCAGGGCAACCGATCCTCGTTGCTCCAGCGCTACCGCATAAGGATCACTGACGTCGATCGCTTGAAAAACACCGTTGATGACAAGATGTTGATTCCGTACCCCCAGTTCCGCCAGTTCACCACTGGTTCGCGCCGCTTCGCGTAGAGCGCTGGCTTCCGCACGAGCGACCAACACCAGCGTCGTTACGGATGGATCACCGAGAGCCCTGACGGACTCTTGATACAACTTCTGTTGGTCCTGCAAACCAGCCACAGGCCCAAGGCAACTGGTCCCAGTTGTGTTTTTTTCCATGAATCCGCCCCATGCGGACGGAAGCGTGAGCAATCGCAACGTGTGGCCGGTTGGTGCTGTGTCGAAAATCACATGATCGAACTCAACAGTGGCTTGGGGATCGCCGAGCAATCGAGAGAACTCGTCGAAGGCAGCGATCTCAAGCGTGCAAGATCCTGAAAATTGTTCTTCCATACTCTTTACCGCTGCCTCAGGTAGCATTCCGCGGTACGAGCCGACCATCCGTTCGCGATACTCGGCCGCTGATTTCTCGGGATCAAGATTCATGGCGAACAGCATTGCTACGGTGGGAATCGCGGTGGGATGGTTTCCAAGCGCGACACTCAACACTTCATCGAGATTCGAAGCTGGATCTGTCGACACAAGCAAAACTTTCTTGCCTGCATCAGCAAGTCGAACTGCCGTCGCACACGCAACCGACGTTTTGCCGACGCCGCCTTTGCCTGTGAAGAACAGGTTGCGGGTGGGATGTTCTAAGAATTTCATGATTGACGTTCTTTATGGAACAGTTGATAATTTTGCAAGCGAGCGACTAGCAGTTGCCGCTTGTTCCACAGCATCCACCGCTTGCCTTAGAAATTGGTAGCAATTCCTTCGCTGGCGATCTGTTGACCAGCGCCGTGAGCGATTCGCGTGTGGGGTATACCTTTCGGCTTACAATCTCTCCATCAATAACAACCACTGGCAACGAATCCGTTCCCTCGGTGCTCAGTATTTTATGGATCGACTTGTTCTCAATAAATGCCTGTGGTTGTTGGGCCAGGTTGTAGCGTTCAACGTTATACCCCTGGCTCTTGAGCCAGTCGAGATCCGCTGCAAATTGTGGTAGTACGGGGTCAACTTCCGGTCCACAGACGCCGGTCGAACAGCACATTGGCTTGTCGTAGACTTGAACAGTAATCATAGTGTTATCCTTAGAGGTAGGTAGAACGTGTAGGGTAGTAATGGGGTTAAAAGCTTGAGTGGACGATTGTTTCAGGGCGTACACTTGCACGCTCGCTGCGAAGACGTTGGCATCGAAGGATTGCATGATGAACGCGAGCCCATCGTGCAAAGACTTCTGCTGTTGATTTGCATCCGTTGCGACTGCAACTGGACCGCATGCGCTACCGCCACAACATCCCCCTCCGTCGCTCGCCATGGCGTAGGCATTCAAGTCTGAGCCGGTGTCCGCTACGACGACCGAAGCCAAGCCGGCTTGCTCCATCAAGCTGCGATACTCTTCGATTAGAACTGCACCCGAGATGCATCCGACATAAGCCTCGACACTTTGTTTCACTTCGACAGGCAACTCTCGCTTCAAAGCAATGTCACTCAGTGCGACGCGACCACCTGGCTTGAGCACTCGCAAGATCTCGCAAAATACGGCCAACTTGTCTGGCACGAGATTGATTACACAGTTGCTGATCACGCAGTCGACGGAGTTGTCCGGCAGCGGCAACCGATCGATGGTCGATTGATGGAACTCGACGTTTGTCAGTCCTAACTTCTGCTGGCCCGCACGAGCTCGTTCGAGCATTTCGGATGTCATGTCAATACCAATGACTCGGCCGGACGATCCAACCCTGCGAGCGGCCAGAAACACATCCATACCGCCGCCGCAACCGAGATCGACGACAACTTCTCCTTCGCGAATGCCGGCTAGTGCCAGAGGATTGCCACACGACAGCCCCATGTTGGCCTCCGACGGCAGTTGGTTCAATTCGTCTTCTGAGTATCCGAACGCGGACGCGATGGACCTCACCGACGACGAGTCGTTGGAAAGTTCACCGCGCGCCACGCCGGCGTACTGATCTCGCACGTCATCGATCATCATTCTTTGGTTCATCTTCTGTTCCTTTGACTGGCTATCGCCCATCGTCGAAATGCGATATTAATGCTGAAATTTTTTTGGGGGGGACACTCCAGATCGGTTTATCAGCCGGAACGCGTGAACCTCCGGTTACTTGGGTGCCATTCACACCCCAGGGAAACGGGGGGAACGCTCTGCAGCTTATAGACTTGAAATCATCTTCTTCAGTTGCTCCATTGCATCCCTATTGATGCAATAACAAACACGCGGCCCGTCGATTTCTCCTTGCACCAATCCGGTCTCTTTCAAGATTTTTAAGTGCTGGGAAACAGTCGACTGAGCCAAGGGCATTTCTTCCACGATCTCTCCGCACATGCAGGAAGTTCGGTCAAGCAACAATCGAACAATCCGCACGCGAGCCGGATGAGCCAGCGCCCAACTGAGCTTGGCCAGATCGTCGGCCCAAGTAACGTCCGGCAACGCGAGTTTCTCGCTTCCGTTACAGCATTTTTGGGATTGTGCTTTCAATTTGACCATGGTCGTCTGCCTTTGCGGTCCGCATTCGTGGTGGCAACTAAATTGTCTATCGTCGATTAACGATAGGCCTTAACCTAATTTCTGTCAAGGCCTGGATTGACGACCGATTGACTCGATTCCGCACGCTACTCCAAGCCGGCCCTCGGAAACAAATCGGGCCTTAATTCCTTGGGAACGAAGGGAAACCTGGCCAACGTTGGAGCGATCGCCATGGGGATGGTGTACACTCACGGGTCGTGTAAGCCGAATTGTTCTTGTTGCGCTGAAGATGTCTAGGTTGCCTGTTCGATGTAATTCACCTGGGCCATCACGGCCGAAAATCTACAGGCTGCTGAGGGCCCCGACATGCGTCAAAAACGGCTCCTTTCAATGGTGGGCGGCACAACGATCGTCGCCGCCATCTTTGTCATCATCCTTACGGCGATTGTCATGCGTGATCGCTGGATGCCGTGGTTGGCTGCCAATTCGGCAACGGATCACCAGCATGACGATCACGACAATCGTGACCATGGCGACAATCATCCCAATCGTGATGGAGGCCGGCATGAGTTTAGGCTCAGCCCGCAAGCACAGAAGAACTTGGGGCTGGTTTCGAAACCGATCGTGTTACAACCTTATTGGCGCACGATTCAGGTGCCGGGCGTAATTATCGATCGACCGGGCGTGACCGATCGCGGCGTGACCGCGCCCGCCGTGGGGGTGGTAACCCAGGTCCATGCATTTGCGGGAGATACGGTTCGGCCTGGCGAGAAATTGGTCACATTGCGGCTCTTCAGTGAGTACCTACAAAATACGCAGTCCGAACTGTTCAAAGCGACACGCGAGACCGAACTCATCAAGGAGGAGCGGGCGAGAATTCAGGCACTTGCCAACGCCGGATCAATTGCCGGGAATCGCATCATCGATCTCGACCAACGGATTCGCCGCCAAGATGCGCTGGTGCAAGCGTACCGTCAGGATTTATTGACGCGCGGGCTTGCCCCGTCGCAAATCGGGCAGATTACGGAAGGCAATTTTGTCGCAACCATTGACGTTGTGGCACCACCCTTTTTGAACGGCGTCGGCGAACAGCGCGACATTCGGCCAGTGGCATTCGTCGACGGCGGAGGGGCAGAAGAATTCGGTTACGAAGTGCAGGAATTGAAGGTCGATCTCGGGCAACAAGTGCAAGCGGGGCAACTTCTTTCGGTGTTGGCCAACCATCAGTCACTTTACATTGAAGGCCATGCATTCAAGCAAGAAGCTCCGAATCTGGAACGGGCCGCGCAAAACGGTTGGTCGATTCGAGTCGAATTTGCCGAAGACGACAGCCGGCATTGGCCGCCTCTCGATCAGTCATTCGAGATTCGCCACCTGGCCAATACAATCGACGCTGCCAACCGGACCTTCGATTTCTTCGTTCCACTGACAAACCAGTCACGAGCCTACGACAAGCAGGGGAAAACGTTTATCGTGTGGCGTTTTCGACCTGGACAGCGAGTTCGGCTGCATGTACCCGTGGAACAGCTGGAAAATGTCATTGTGCTGCCAGCAGCGGCGATCGTCCGTGAAGGACCCGAAACCTACGTTTTCCGCCAAAAAGGGAATCGCTTCAGTCGCCTCCCCGTTCATGTCATCCTAGAGGATCGCCTGAACGTCGTGCTGGCCAACGATAGCGCCATCGCGCCCGGCGTGGAATTAGTGCAGGGTTCCGCCGCTTCGCTCAACCGAGTACTTCGAGCGCAATCCGATCGTGGTCTGCCCGCAGGTATCCACGTTCATGCCGACGGCACCACGCACGCCGCTCACTAAGGACAGGAGTCCCGTTGTGCTAGACGCGATCATTCGGTTCTCGCTTCGCTATCGCATGTTGGTCGTCGTGATCAGTCTCACTCTACTGGTCTACGGTTCGTATTTGGCAACCATCATGCCGATCGATGTCTTTCCTGACTTGGATCGTCCGCGCGTGGTGCTCATCACCGAATGTCCCGGTCTGGCCACGGAGGAAGCCGAGACTCTGGTTACCCAACCGATCGAGATTGCACTATTGGGAGCGAGCGGCGTACAGGACGTGCGTAGTCAAACAACGTCTGGATTGAGTGTCATTTACATCGAATTTGATTGGACGATGGAGATTCGTTCAGCACGCCAGACAGTGCACGAGCGACTTTCTTCCCTGCAAGGTGTCTTGCCCGTCGGGATCAACCCACAGATGACGCCACCGTCTTCGATCATGGGCCAGATCGTGATTGCGGGGATTTATCGACAGCAAGGTCCCAGGGGTGGCGAGTTGACGCCAATCGATAAGACAAATTTTCTGGCCGAACTGGTCGAGACGACCGACGGTCAATCACCGCAAGTGAACGTTTGGCAGCCTGGAGATCGACATCGTCACGAAACATGGAAACAAGTGACCTACACCGGGCTGGAACAATTGCACTCGCGCGAGGGCGCTGGCCTGCCATCGATCGACAAAGTATTTCGCGCCAGACTCATGATTGACGGACGTCCGTTTGAGATTGACTTTCTCACGGCGCAGCAGCGGCAGATGAATTTGCGCACGATGTCCGATTGGGTGATTCGGCCCAGGATACTCAAGGTTACTGGAGTAGCCGAAGTATTCCAAATGGGCGCCGAACGCAAGCAATATCAAATCCTAGTCGATCCAACGGCGTTGCTCGAATACGACGTGACATTGCAAGATGTCGAACAGGCACTGCACGAAAGCAATATCAATACAAGTGGCGGCTTTGCGGTAACGGGCGAGACAGAGCGTCCGATCCGCATCTTGGGTCGGCTGGGTCCCGAATCGCACGTTGTACTCGAAGATCTACGAAAAATTCCCGTTAGGATTGACGTGCGGCGGTCGATTCTGCTTGGCCAGGTAGCCAAGGTGACCGAAGGTCCGCAGTTCAAACGTGGCGACGGCAGCATCAACGGGCGGCCGGGGGTGGTTTTCACAATCGTGAAACAGCCCCATGTCGACACTCGTGCCTTGACCGACTCGATTGCGGCCGCCTTCCGCGAAGCAGAAGCGTCACTGCCAACCGACATCGTTATCAATTCGGACTTATTTCAGCTAAAAAACTTCATTGATCGCGGTATCTTCAATGTGGGCGAGGCACTTGTCGTCGGCGCCATCCTGGTACTGATTGTCCTGGTTCTCTTTCTGGTAAATCTCCGCACTACGTTGATCACGCTCACCGCCATCCCGCTCTCGCTCGTGATTACGACGATGGTCTTCCGGGTGATTGGATATATCACCGGAACGGAACTTTCCATCAACGTCATGACCCTTGGTGGTTTGGCGGTCGCGATGGGTGAACTAGTAGATGACGCGATAGTCGATGTAGAGAACATCTTTCGGCGTTTGAAAGAAAATAATTTGACTTCTGACCCGAAGCCAGCATTGCAGGTGGTCTACGAAGCCAGCCGGGAAATCCGTAGTGCAATCGTCTTCGGCACGGCAGTTGTGATTCTGGTTTTTTTACCGCTGTTTGCGCTGTCCGGCATCGAAGGACGATTATTTGCCCCACTTGGTGTCGCATATATCGTCTCGATCCTGGCGTCGCTGCTCGTATCTCTCACCGTCACGCCGGTCCTGTCGTTCTACTTGCTGCCTCATTCCAAAGCTACGCATCGCAACCAAGATGGCCTGCTACTGATTGTCCTCAAGCGCGCGGCAAGTCATTTAATACGTTTCAGTATGGCTTGGCCGCATGTTCTGCTGTTGGCAACGTGGATCGGAGTGTTGATTGCCGGATGGCAGTTCGGGCGCCTGGGCCGCAACTTTTTACCACAATTTGATGAAGG
>JAQCHP010000187.1 GCA_027619595.1 Planctomycetota bacterium | reverse complement strand
CTTACCTACGTAGCACGAACGCAATCGATTTGACCCGTTTTACCCACGGATTCATCGGAAGAGCCTGAACTTTTGACCTCGTGGCATCGAATGCCCTCTTTCGGATGGTGTCCAGTCACTGGATTCTCGCTCCAAAACTGGACTCGGGTTAAGGGGGCACGCCAGGTTGCGCATTTGGCTTGCCGACGTGCTGCCAACAAACTCGACAGCCCGAGGCCCGACCAGCCTAAGCCTGCCGGTTCGGGAACGCTGTTAGGGGGCGGTGTCGGCCTGCCCCCAGCAGTGAAAGACTTCGGCCAAGTCAGCACCTTCGACGTTCCCAATTGGATTCTCGCTCCAAAACTGGACTCAAGTGAAGGGGGCGGGTCAAAGTTGCGTTGGCTGGTGACGCTGAACTATACTCACTGCAGATTACGCGACCGTAGTCGTCCCTGGTAATTTTCAAGGAACTTTTGCTTGAGACACACACGCGGGCAATATCTTGCCGCTCGTGCCGCGCCGGATCGCACAAGGGATCGGATGGACCGAATTTTGCGGCACCAACGAACGTCAATCGGCAGTATTCTGACGCTCTGCCTTGTCGCGGGCTTTTCTTGTTGGTATCAGCCTGCGAAGTCGAGCGCCGCCGATTCCCCGCCCGCGGCTGACGGTCAGCCGATTACTTTCGAGCAACACATTGCGCCCATCTTCGCCCTCAAGTGCCAGCAGTGCCACGGCGAACAGGTCCAAAAGTCGGAACTCGATCTGCGCACTACTGCAAGCTTGTTAAAGGGTGGCGCGTCCGGCGAAGTGATTGCGCCGCACAAGCCCGATGAGAGCCTGCTGTACGAGTACATTCGCGACCACCTGATGCCGCCGAAGGAGATTGACGATCCCGAAAAGCGGCTGACGGACGCGGAGATCGAAACGATTCGCAATTGGATTGAAATCGGCGCTCCCGTTGGGGGCGATCCGCCAACCGCTTCCGCGGACGATGCATTGCTGACGCACGATCAGATTCTGCCGATTCTGTTGCTGCGTTGTACTGTCTGTCACGGCAGGCAAACACGCGAGGGAGAACTGGATCTACGTACGCGGGAATCGATGTTGGCCGGCGGAAAGTCAGGACCAGCGATCGTGCCTGGCAAGCCGCAAGATAGCCTGCTCTTGAAACGCATTCATGCGAAAGAAATGCCGCCTTTGCGACAGATTGTTAAAGTCAGCATCAAACCGATGGAGTCGGCAGAAATTGAACGACTCACTCGGTGGATTGAACAAGGAGCGCCAGCTGGGACGAGCGATGAAGATATCGCCACCACGGAACCCGATCCGTTGGTCAGCGACGAAGATCGGCAGTTTTGGGCGTTTCAGCCGCCGCAGCAGGTGTCGCCGCCGGCCAGCGACGATCAAGGTGTTTTTAGTTTCGGCGCCCCTCCGGGTTCCCAATCGACGGAGCGAGTGGACCACACTGGGGCCAAGGTGCGTATCCCAATCGACGCGTTCGTGCTCGAGAAGCTCAATGCGGTTGGATTATCATTGTCGCCCGAGGCTGACTTGCGGACACTGATCCGCCGCGCTTACTTCGATCTACATGGCCTGCCGCCGACTCCGGAGGAAATCGACGTGGTGGTCAACGACTCCGATCCGCAGGCCTACGAGAAGCTAATCGACCGCTTGCTCGATTCACCGCGTTACGGCGAGCGTTGGGGCCGGTATTGGCTCGATGCAGCCGGCTACTCGGACTCGGAAGGGAAGACCGACCAGGACCTACCCCGACCGTCCGCATATCGCTATCGCGATTACGTGATCCGCGCCTTCAACGCGGACAAACCGTACGATCGCTTTCTGTTGGAGCAGCTTGCCGGTGACGAACTTTGTGACTATGAGCACGCTGCGGAAATTACACCCGAGATTTACGATAACTTGGTGGCCACGGGGTTCTTGCGGATGGCACCCGACGCTACCTGGTCGGAGGCGACTAATTACGTGCCCGACCGGCTGGCGGTGATTGCTGACGAGTTGCAGGTGTTAGGCTCGGCCGTGATGGGTTTGACGATTCACTGTGCTCGTTGCCACTCGCATAAGTTCGACCCGATTCCGCACCGCGATTACTACCGACTGGCGGCTGTGCTCAAGCCGGCGTTGGACGAGCACGATTGGCTGATCCCCAGCACCACAACGGCTTACCGCGGCACGCAGGAACTGAGTGCCTGCCGTTATTTGCTGCAGGTTTTGCCGGAGGAATTGGCGGAGCTCAAGGCTCACAATGATCCGTTACAGACTCAGATCGATGAATTGGAAGCATCCAAAGAGCGCGGCACGCATATTGCGAGAGAACGTGTGCTACAAGAGCGGATCACGATGTTGCCTGAATCGGAGCGTGATGCTGTGGTCATGGCTCTATCCATATCGTTGGACGAGCGTGACGAGCAGCAGAACACGTTGATTGATAAAGCCGTCGAGCAGTTGAAGGTCGACGACACGCTCAATGAGAACGCTGAATACAAGCAGCAAGTCGAACAGAGCGACAAACAACTCACTGAGTTGCGGGGTAAGCTCAAACCGACGCCGGTAATTCGCGCGTTGTGGGACCAGGGCAACCCGTCACCGACGTACATCTTACGGCGCGGCGAGCACACGCAGCCTACGCGGCGTGTGGGACCGGGCGTACCTTCCGTGTTAACCGACGGGCGCACGCCGTTTGACGTGCGACCGCCTTGGCCGGACGCCAAGACCACGGGCCGGCGACTGGCGTTCGCCAAATGGCTGGTCGATCCGAATCATCCGCTGACCGCCCGCGTGATGGTCAACCGCATTTGGATGCATCACTTCGGCCGGGGCATCGTTGAGACACCGGCCAACTTCGGCCAGATGGGCGCGCGGCCGACGCATCCGGAACTGCTCGATTGGCTGGCGATCGAATTTGTCCGCCGCGATTGGAGCATCAAGGCCATGCACCGGATGATGATGATCGCCAGTACGTATCGGCAGTCGTCTCACTTTACCGACGAGCAGCAAAGACTTGATTCGAAGAACGAACTCTATTCGCGGATGCCCTTGCGACGCGTGGAGGCCGAAGTGGTCCGCGATGCGATGCTGTGGGTGGCCGGCCGGTTAGATGAAACCCGCTTCGGGGCTGCCGATCCGATCGATGCCCGCAGCGACGGTTTAGTGACGGTGCGTGGGACAGAGAACGGATGGCGGCGCAGCATCTACGTGCAGCAGCGGCGTACGAAAATCCCCACGATGCTGGAAAGTTTTGACTTGCCGCCGATGTCGCCTAACTGCCTGCAGCGGTCCACATCCACCGTGGCCCCGCAGGCGCTTCATTTGCTGAATGACGCGCAGGTGTACGAACTGGCCCGCCGATTTGCGGAACGTATACGACACGAGACGGGCGACGAACCGCAAAGATGGATCGACCGAGCGTTCCAGGTTGCCTTGGGTCGCACTCCGACCGATGCCGAGCGTCAACTGACCAATGCGACATTTTCGCAGCTTACGAACCAGTGGGCGCAATCGCTCAACGGTCGTGAACTGGCCATGGAGGCCACCACCGAATTGTGGCTGTTCGAATCCGATGCCGAAAAAGTGTACGAAGATGACCTAATTTCTGTATGGTCCAGCGCGGCGGGAAACGGGGCGAGACGATATGGGCTGGTGGAATTCGATACCAGCAATTTGGTCGGGCTGGAGATACGTGCTGCTCGCTTGGATTTTGGCGTGTTAGAAACACATCCGATTCGCCAACGCGCGGCATTGGTGCCGCCAGGAATCGGCGGAGCAACGTGGAGTAGTTATCAGGCTGACAAAGCAGCCCATGCCGAACCGTTGGACAGTCTCGGAACGATCGATAATCCGGATGGATTTGCCGAGACGGGCCACTACGTTGCCAGCGCCTCCGGATCGCAGCAAGACTTGCAAAAATTGGCCGCGCGTGCCGCGGATGTCGGCCGTGTGGCATTTATTCTGACTGCCGTGGAAGACGGAAGCGACTACCGCAGCGACTGGGACGATGGTGTCTATGGCGCAACCACTGGCAAGCGCCCGCGACTCGTGGTGCGATTTGGTGATTCCGATCCGGGTGAAGTTGCCCTGCGAGCGTTAACCAACATTTGTCACGCCCTGTTCAATTCCGCGGAGTTCATTTATGTCGATTAAGGGTTCCGGGTTCGGGGTTCAGGGTTTAGGTTGGTCGGGTTGCCCACAACATGCGCCAAGCGGCGCGAGTCAGCAAGCGGACTCGCGCCGCGGGTTTTTGCAGCGCGTGGCCGGTGGAATCTACGGCACGGCGCTAGCGTCGCTGCTGGCCGGCGATGGAACAGGCACGCAGCAAGCATGGGCAGCCACCGTGCCTCGACGGCCGCCCATTGTGCGGAAGGCCAAGAGCGTCATTCATCTGTTTATGAATGGCGGGCCAAGTCAAATGGATTTGTTCGATCCTAAACCGGCACTCGACAAACGCCATGGCGAATCGTTGATCGACCAGATTGCCGGCGAGGTGGAATTTATTGGCCAAGCTGGCGACATTATGCGAAGTCCCTTTCGATTCGCCCAGCACGGAGAGTCGGGGCAGTGGGTTTCTGAAGTCATGCCGTACTTGGCCACACAGGTTGACAAACTCACGTTCATCCGCTCAATGCAAACGGTGAATATCACACACGAGCCGGCCATCTACAAAATTCAAAGCGGCCAAATGCTGCCCGGATATCCGGCGATGGGCGCGTGGATCACCTATGGCTTGGGTAGCGAAAATGACAATCTACCCGGCTACATCGTGTTGGACGATCCGCTGGCGTTGCCGGTTAACGGCGTGGAGAATTGGCAAGCCGGTTTCTTGCCGCAGCAGTACCAGGGTACGCGGCTTCGCAGTACGGGTTCGCCGGTGATCAATCTGAAGCCCGAGTACGACGAGCCGGCGGCAATCATTCAGGCCGAGCGTGAATTGATTGCCGGCTTGAATCAATTGCATCTCGATGCTCGGCCACAACAGCGCGGATTAGCCGCGCGAATCGCCAGCTATGAATTGGCCGCCCGCATGCAGCTTTCAGCCACCGACGCCTTGGATCTCTCGCAAGAATCGGCTGAGACATTTGCGCTGTACGGAATCGGGAAGGAGCCAACCGACTCGTACGGTCGTCGCTGCCTCATGGCCCGGCGGCTCGTCGAACGCGGCGTGCGATTCATCCAGATCTTCATTAACGGGCAGATTTGGGACAATCACGCTAACATTCCCACCGAATTACGGGCCGCCTGCGAAAAGACCGACCAGCCAGTCGCAGGCCTATTGCAAGATCTTCAACAACGCGGTCTGCTAGACCAAACGCTTGTCCTATGGTGTGGCGAGTTCGGTCGCTTGCCGATTTCACAAGGCAGCGCAGGGCGCGACCACAATAAGAATGCCTTTACTTTGTGGATGGCCGGAGCCGGCCTAAAACAAGGTTACACCCACGGCACGACTGACGAATTGGGGCTCAGGGCTGTTGAGAACTGTGTCAGCGTGCCGGACTGGCACGCCACGATTCTGCATCTGCTGGGCTTGGACTTCGATCAGTTGTCCTACGACGTACACGGGCTCAAGGAGAAACTTACCGGCGTATTTGATGCACGCGTCGTGAAAGAAATTTTGGCATGACATCCAGTCACCGAAGTAGCCCGCGGCCAACGGCCGCGCGGCTGTTCGCCGCGGGCTATAGCAAGTAGAAAGTATGACAACAACTCCGCCAACGACGATGACCTGGCCTGCTTGGCGACTGGTGCTGCTGTTGATGGCAGTTTGCTTTCTGGCGCATTTCAATCGCGTCAGCATGGCGGTGGCAGGCGACTTGCGGATCATGCGTGAATACGACATCAAGCCGACGCAGATGGGCTGGGTCTATTCCGCCTTCCTCGCAGCGTACACGTTGTTCATGATCCCCGGCGGCTGGTTGATCGACCGCTGCGGGCCGCGGTTTGTCCTGATGGTGATGTGTCTGGGATCGGCTGTGTTCGTCGTGTCGACCGGATTGGTCGGCGTGGCGACGGCCTCTGTGGCGGTGGCGTTTCCGGCGTTGATCGTCATTCGATCGCTCATGGGCCTGATCAGCGCGCCGTTGCACCCCGCGGCGGCCAATGCGGTGTCGCTCGGCATTCCAGTATTGCGGCGATCGGCGGCCAATGGATTGGTGACCGGTGCCGCGTTGTTGGGCATCGCGGCCAGCTACCAGGGATTCGGCGCGCTGATCGACATCGAACCATTGAACTGGCAGGGCGCGTTTGTCGTCGCCGGCATCGCCACGGTTTTCGTGGGCTGGATGTGGAAACGGTACGCAACAACCAACGAAGCGGACAGGTCAAATTTTCCACTTCCCGTGGAACAGTTGGATCGACTGGTGGAAAAAGGGGACCTGTCTTCTTTTTTGCGGCGCAACAAAAACCTGTTGTTGCTGACGGTCAGTTACGCGGCCGTCGGGTACTTCCAGTACTTATTTTTTTATTGGATGCACTATTACTTCAAGGACGTACTTCAACTCGGCGATCAAGAGAGTCGCTTTTACGCCACGATTCCCCCGCTGGCGATGGCGCTGGGCATGCCGTTGGGCGGATGGTTGAACGATCGCATTCAGTCGACGTTCGGCTGGCGGGCGGCTCGTGGAGGAATGGCCGCTACGGCCATGATTGCCAGCGCCGGTCTGCTGCAGTTAGGCGTGCGCGCCACGGAGCCGTTTTGGATTGTCACCTGGATGTCGCTGGCTTTGGGTGTGCTGGGCACACTGGAAGGGCCATTTTGGGTAACGGCCGTCGAAGTCGGGCGCGAGCGCGGCGGTCTTTCGGCCGGCATCTTTAATACGGGGGGCAACGCCGGCGGAATTATTGCGCCCATCCTCACGCCTTGGATTAGCACCGATTTGGGCTATGGCTGGCAAGCCGGTTTGACCGTGGGCAGCGTGGTCTGCTTGCTTGGCGCGGTGTTGTGGCTTTGGATTGACGATGGCTCGACACACGATACGAACGCGTAAGGTACTACATGCGTATTCCCCATTCCCAGCCACGAATTTCTTGAAGTTCATGAATTAGGCGATCGTTGGTTGCTTGCCCAGTTTACTAAGTGAACGCTGACAGAGAGTTTATTGGTAACTCTTGAAGCGAAAGTAGTCGAGTGACGGGCGGCGCACTCCATCCCTCCCTCAGGATGCCCGTGGTTGTGTTCTGGACGACAACCCGCACGGCGCGGTAGGCGTCAACCGCCGGCAGACGGCAATCTCAGTTCCTGTTAGAACGAGCGTGAACAAATAGTGCGAGTTCACGTTCTGAAACTGGGAGGCTCTGGGCATGCCTACTTTCCCACGGACAAGAAGAAACAAAGAATGTCTCCTGGGCTTCTTCGGTTTGGAATGAGTACACCGGAGTCGTAGCGATTTTTAGTTTTTCAATCAATCTTGATTTTGAAGACACCCTCTAAGGGGTTTCGGGTGACTCTGTTGGAGAGGGCGTGAGCAACCCCGATTTCTTTTGCTCATAAGGATCCGCCGTCCGTAAGCTCACCTAGGTCTGGCGATCAAGAGTTTCTGCGATGCAAAAACAAGACTGGCGACTCAGGTTGACGAATCGCTATCGATGCCAGCGATGCGCACGCGACTGAGATTGCAAGCAATATGCCATAAACGAGTGGGTAGTTGTGACTGGCCAAGTTGAACTGACCTTCGATCTCACCCCTGAGCAAGTAATTGTGGACGCTTATTGGTTCGAAAGATTCACCGAGAATTGAAGAAACTAGAATCGTAGACACAAAGAACGCGGCAATCGCCAATATTCCACCCATCACTGGGTGGCGGAGGAAACACACTCCTAACACTGCCACAGCGTACAAGGTGGTGTGAACGATCGGCATACAGGCGATGTAACTCCATGACAGACCGGAAGTATGATCAATTGGCGTTCCCCAGCTGACAAGTATCGTGACTCCATCCAGAACAATAAGCACAGCAGACAAGCCGATAA
>JAQCHP010000028.1 GCA_027619595.1 Planctomycetota bacterium | reverse complement strand
TGGTTAGAGTACCGGACTGTCGATCCGGTGGTTGCGGGTTCGAGCCCCGTCGGCCTCGCTCCTTTTTCTTTTAAACCCTCGTGTTCAAGGTGCGGAATTTACCAGCGTTGGTTCGGCTGACCCGCTGTGGGGGCCGGAAAGTGGTTTAGGACGCAGCGCTGCTAGGGTGTCAGACAGACATTACGATCGGGCGTCAGTCCCCGTACCTTTCTCGAAGACGAGGCGACAGCCTCAATAGCAATTGCGCTCGCTCAAAAACATCGAGCCATTCTTTAACTACCACGCGCTGTAGGTCCTGCGGTGGAGCGACAACCCCTGTGGGACAAGCGGCGCCCGTTTGTGCCCTGGCCAGGTGCCGGTATCGGGCCAACGTTCGATCGCCAAATCGGGCTACCTCCTGCCCATCTTCGTTAAAAATAACGACGACGGGGATACGGTTGCCTCCGCAAATCGACAAAGCGTTGCGAAACTCGGGATTGGCATCTCGGTCCAAGAATCGCAAGTCGATCGCCGCTGTGGCTTCGGCAAACCTTCTAAAAATCGGGCATTGCTCGACGCAATCCCCGCACCAGACCCCAGCCAAGCAAAGCACCTGCATTTTTCGCGTAAAAGACCCGAGTAGCGTCGTTTGCTCAGGCTCAAGTACCGTTTCGTCGAAAACCACCTCCCATCGACGGGCGTGCACGGGGTTGCCGCTTGCTTCCAAGAACCGGTCATACGAAAGTCCTAAATCCCAACCGAAGAACAAACTCATGGCATTTTCCCGGAAATAAAAAAAGAACAGAGTCCACCGGTAGCGAGCCACCGTCGGTGGCAGCACCTTGACCCGCGCCCATTGTATTGAATTCAACACTCTCCTCGAAGATACTGGGGGGAGACCCCAACCGTTTGCGAACGCTTAATGTTACCGATTTTCTAAGTCATCCCCGCGGAGGATTTCTGGCATGTTAACGCCGGACCAGGTACTTGCCAACTATTTCTTGGATACTCGCTGCAAACTCATCGAAATTGCTGCCATGCTCGACCGATTCGATCGAGCGGTGTCCGCAGGTCACTCACAAACGAACGGCAAGCAAACGGCTGTTGAACCGCCACAAGTTGCCAAAATTTATCAGGCACTCAAACTCCTTTCACAACCGAACCCCTCGAACGCCAATCGCAGCGAGCAAATCTTGCTCATGTTTTCCGATTTGAGCTGATCCCACTAATATTTTTTGCATTGTTTTTTTGCACCGTTAGTTCGTGCTGTTTGTCAACAAATGCTGCTGTAATTCAAAAGGCTCGAATCCATGCAGATTATCCAACCCCACTACCACGCTATCGCTCGCACAGCCCAAGACTATGAGCGGATGGCGATGTCCGGTGTCGTAGCCGTCGCCGAACCAGCCTTCTGGGCGGGCTTCGACCGGCATTACCCAGAGACGTTCATCGATTACTTCCGTCAAATCAGCGAATTCGAACCGACGCGCGCGGCGGAATACGGAATTCGGCACTTCTCGTGGGTCGCAGTCAATCCCAAAGAGGCCGAGAACACGCATCTCAGCCGGGAGGTCATTCGTCAAATGCCCGACTTCTTTCAGAATCCCAACGTCCTGGGTGTGGGAGAAATCGGCTTCCATAAAACAACTCGCAATGAAGAAGAGATTTTCGAAGCTCAAGTCGATCTGGCGATGCGGCATGATCAGCTAATTCTGATCCATACACCTCATCTGCAAGACAAGGTCCGTGGAACCCGCCGAACGCTGGAAGTACTGAAACACTTGGGAGCCAATCCCGACCGAGTTTGGATCGATCACGTGGAGGAACATACGATTCGCGAGCCTTTGAATGCTGGCTATTGGGTCGGATTTACGCTTTACCCAATTACAAAATGTTCACCACGGCGAGCAGTCGACATGCTCGAACTCTACGGCCGAGAACGAATTCTTGTCAACTCGTCAGCCGACTGGGGACCAAGCGATCCTTTCACGCTGCAGGAGTGTGTTGTCGACTTTCGCCGGCGAGGCCATTCGCTGCAGGAAGCCGTAGAAATCTTCCACAACAATCCCTGCCATTTCTTAGGCCAAAATCCAAAATTTGATATTTTGCCGATCGTTATCCACGAGCAATCGCTGCCCGTATCCAACTGAGTCTGATGCGAATCGAGAAGAACTCTGTGACGCGTTTTGCAGTTACCTATGAAGTCCCCGCCACGACCGCCGATTTTGGAACAAGCCTCTTCGCCACAAGAATTTCGTCGGTTAGGTCATGAGCTGATCGAGCAGCTCGCGCAATACCTGACCGAAGCACAAAGCGGAAATTCTCGCCCCACGCTGCCTTGGAAATCCCCGGAAGACTGCCTGGAGTTCTGGTCACAGTTTAATGCCAAGGGGAGCTTCCATGAACTCATCCGTCAAACACTTGCCAACAGCGTCGCCCTACACGACCCCCGGTACGTCGGTCACCAGATTAATCCTCCGCTTCCCGTGAGTGCTTTGGCGTCGCTGGTCGTTGATCTGCTCAACAATGGCATGGGCGTTTACGACATGGGAATGGCCGGAACCGCCATGGAACGACTTTTGCTGCAAACCTTGTCAGAACTTTTTGGCATGCCGACTACGGCTGGTGGATTCATGACATCCGGCGGAAGTTTAGCCAACCTCACGGCTCTGTTGGCGGCTCGGGCAAGACTGACAAACGACAACGTATGGCAACGTGGCAACGTGCGGCCGCTGGTAGCAATCGTATCAGACTCTGCTCACTATTGTGTGGATCGCGCCCTTCGCATCATGGGGCTTGGCACCGAGGGGATCTACCGCATCCCCGTCAACGATCGCTTCCAGATGCGTACCGACTTGCTGGCGGATGCTCATTCTACGATTGAACGTCGGGGCGGTCACGTTTTTGCCGTCGTGGCCAACTCGGGTTCCACTTCCACTGGCTCGTACGACGACCTCGAATCGATTGCCGATTTTTGCGAAATGCACAACATTTGGCTACATGTCGATGGAGCTCACGGAGCGGCTGTCTGTTTCTCGCCTCGACATCGACACCTGATCAGGTGTATTGAGCGAGCCGACAGTGTGACGCTCGATTTTCATAAACTCCTCATGACACCGGCTATCACCAGTGCCCTTGTGTTTCGCAACGATCAGGATTCCTACCGTACGTTTGCTCAACAGGCCCACTATCTGTTCGCTGATACAGACGACACTGAATGGTACAACCTAGCCCGCAGGACCTTCGAGTGTACTAAGCATATGATGAGCCTCAAGGTATTCAGCATCTTGAAATGTCATGGAACCGAAATCTTCCAGGCGCAGATCGAATATCTGTTCGAACTGGCCAAGACGTTTGCGGAAATGATCCGATGTCACGATCAAATGGAACTGGCGATCGATCCACCAGCCAACATCGTCTGTTTCCGGTATGCAACGGCCAGCTGGAATAGTCATCAGATCGACCAAGCCAACATGCGTATCCGAGAGCAAATTGTACGCTCAGGTGATTTTTACCTTGTGCAGACGAGCCTTCGCGGCACCATTTGGTTGCGAACTACTTTGTCCAATCCGAAGACAACCACAGAACATTTGGCAACTCTACTGGATTTGATCGGCCGAACAGGCCAACAGATCAACATCAACGACGATCCCGCTCATCACTCACTATCGACTTCATAACACCAAATCGAATTGCCGGATCATCTGCTGCGTGCCCACCGATCATGCCGCTAACCGCGTGGCAACACAAGGCGACGATTAAGCCAGGCCCTACCAAGAGCGCGAACGAACGGAACCAAGCCCACAACAGTTGCATACTATCGTACGCGTCCCCGCCCTGCGTCATGTTCGGAAACAACGGATATTTCCACCAAACGACCAAGCCGGCCAAGCAGGAAATCCAGGCGAAGACGGCCACACGTGCTGGCCAGCGGCTCGGACGTTCAACGCGGTGATGGAGGTGCGAAAATTCCTCACGTGCGCCGATCGTGTTCGCGCTAAGCTGATTGACTTTCATCCTATAATCCCCCACGCGACACGTCGGACGTGAGCCCGAAGCCGCACTAAACCACAATCGGCCCCCCAGAAGATTATTGTGCCGGAGTTCTAAATACACCGCAATACGGCACGGAGGCGACGCTGCTCCCTTTTGACGGCGACGCGATGGCTTGCCCCACGGGTTGGGAATACGTAGAATGCGGCCACCAGTTCGGGCAGCTGCCAAATTAACCCAGCTTCCCATCTTACGAACTAACCTGGAGCGAGCAGCAGGGTGATTAAAGCGAAACCGTGCTGGCTTGGTGCGTCTCGGCCGAAATCAAGACGCCACGTGCTAATCATGTGGAATTTTTTACGATGGAAGGTTGCCCCGAAATGAACGACGATTCAGCAGCCGAAGCCAACTCCGAGTTTGAACGACAGCCGGTACCTGACTATGCCCTCAAAGGACCGTCGTCTTTTTGGGGAATGTACGCCGGCGAACACACTGCCGGTACCGAATTCATGATCGGTCCCTTGTTTATCGCTTGGGGAGCGACCGCATCCAGTTTGATATTCGGACTGCTGCTCGGCAATCTTCTGGCCGTGCTGACATGGCGATATCTCACCGCACCCATCGCTGTAAAACAAAGGCTGACGCTGTATTACAAGATGGAGAAAATTGGTGGAAGCACTTTGGTCAAGTTCTACAATTTGGCCAATGGACTGCTCTTTTGCTTTCTAGCTGGTTCGATGGTTACCGTTTCCGCGACGGCAGTCGGACCTTTTTTCCCTGAAGGCACGATGGTGATGCCGACGTTTGAAGACACACTTCCCACGGGGATTGCCTGGGTCGTTTCGTGTGCCGCCATCGGTAGTATCATGACGCTGGTTGCAATGAAGGGCTACGGAGTAATCGCCAAAGTTGGCCACTATGCTGCTCCTTGGATGTTTCTCGTGTTTGTGGCATGCGCTTTGGTAACACTAGGACGGCTGCAAACATGGGACGTTTGGGAATTGCTCACGCCGCCGGTGGGAACGAAGGAAAAAATTTCGTTTTTAGGCGTGGTTTTTTTTGCTTGGTTCTGCAACGCCGCCATGCACATTGGCATGGCCGATCTTTCCATCCTGCGATTCGCTCGAAACCCAAATTGTGGATGGGCTTCCGCAGCGGGTATGTTCCTAGGTCACTACGTTGCCTGGATGTGCGCCGCCTTGTTGTTGGTCTATTGGGTGCGGCAGCATGGCATTGACCCAACAAAAGGGAAAGATCCTGGCACCATGGTTCATGACGCAGTGGGCTGGGGCGGCTTGATCTGTATCATCATTGCCGGATGGACCACGGCAAATCCGACCATTTATCGGGCAGGCTTAGCGTTCCAAGCGATCTATCCTGGTATGTCCCGTATGACGAGCACCCTGATTGCCGGCGGACTCTGTATCGCGGCCGGAATTTTCCCAGCGTTCGCCATGAATCTCTTGTCATTTGTTGGACTGTACGGCACGGTCCTTGCGCCGATCGGAGGAATCATCTTGGCAGATCATTTTTGGGGCCAAGCACTAGGACTTCCGGAAAATCGGGCGGAGACGATCGGCTCAAAATTTGACTTCGCCGTGCTGCTTTCTTGGTTGATCCCTGTTGGAATTGGTATGTACGGTTACGTGGAATATCACGTTTTTCCTTCGTACCTCCCGTTGCCCTGCACCTTGGCCACGGGAGTGCTTTACATAATTTTCTGCAAACTATTCGGCTCCAGCCGACTTGCCTACCCCGAGAGAGCGCATGATTCAGTTCGCTAAGATCATCGGCCTGTTTTCCCTTGCTGGGACGATCGTACCACCGGTACTTTTTGCACTTCACATGATTCCGTTGGAACCTGTGAAGTCCTCCATGTTTGTTTCCACAGTCGTGTGGCTCATAACGGCCCCCATGTGGATGAAGACCGAGTGAGCGTCCAAGTTGGATACAGAAGCAGTATCTATCCTTCTGCGCGTGGCAACTTCGACAACGCCACGACATTGTTAGGATCGTGCATCAGGACTTGCCGAAACTGTTCTTCCGCGCGTTGTGGTTCGTTGGATTCGAGGTAGATTGTCCCCAGACTATTCCGCGCGGGAATGTGGTCGGGTTTCAGCGTCAACGCCAACTCAAGGGCCAACGCGGCGTCGTGACGTCTGCCGAGGTCTCGATAGACGAGTCCCAAATGCTCTAATTGATCAGCATGGCGCGGGCGAATTGTGACCGCTTGCTCTAGGCAATCGGCAGCCGCATCATGGACGCCCACTTCATGCAAGGCAACGCCAAGCATGTGCCAAGCATCCGCATGGTTCGGATTTTTCTCCAGGACATCGCAATAAACGCTTCTGGCACCCGTCAGATCGCCCTGTTGATGGAGATCCAGACCAATTCGGTACCTGCTGGTCCCTGCCGTCGACATTCGCCGACGTTTTGCCGAAGATTCCTTACCGACACGATTGGAAGTCTGACTGCCCGTATTACTGCCGTCTGTTTTACCGCTCATCGCAAGTTTCTCCCCCAAAATGGAAATAGCGCAAGTCGCAAATCCGCACGATTTTCACCAACAGCGATTCTTGCTACCATCGGTCCATCTTATCATCGGAAAACAGTTAAGCTTCCGCAGCGGATACCTTCGTTCCAAAGGGTCCAATCAAAACAATCGCTAGGATACGACCGAATTTTGATGTCGACATGATCTGACGGAGGCAGGGGAACTATCCTGCAACTGCGAGCGAGTAAGAGTTGTGACACTCACAAGTGCACATAGCAGAGCGGTTGCTAGATCGCCTCGGGACCCGTGACGCCATCGGTCACCCGTAGGGTCTCTTCCAGCGGCAGAACGAACACTTTTCCATCCCCGATATTTCCTTCGGGTCCGGTGCGTGCAACTCCCTGAATCGTCTCGATCGTTCTTTCGACGAAGTCATCGTTGACAGCGATCTCGAGTGCTACTTTCCGCAGAAGAATCGACTGATACTCGTGACCACGGTACGATTCGTTCCGCCCTCGCTGTCGTCCGTAACCCTGTGCGTCACAAAGAGTCATGCGGGTTACACCGATACGTTGCAATGCATCACGCACTGCAGAAACTTTGGTCGGCTGTACAACTGCAAGCAATAGTTTCACACCGGTCATCTCCTTGGGCAACTCCCATCCCCCTATCAGAAGACTATCACGCTGGAAACGCCGCGCAAAGCCGGTATCCGTACCGCACTCACTGGCGACACATCGCGGCAGGCAACTGCTATGTGATTGCGTGCCGTTCTGATAGATTGATGTTACGGAGCAAACTGAAAAAAGTCAGCGTTCAAGACCTTCGCAATTCGTTCGGAAGTTTCCACTAAATGTGCCCGTGTGTAGCGGTCGAGCCCTCCACTTCGCTCGGCAGATCCTAGCAGATCGCTGATCTTTCCATTCAGTTCCCTCAATTCCAAGAAGGCCAAGGTTTGGCAATCGGCAGGAACAAAGGCTCGTCCCAGGGCAAAATCGGCCAGTCGCCGCACATAGATTTTCTGCAGGTTTCGCCGCAACGGATTGATCGCTGGTTTGCGTGTGGAAAAGGGACCTTGTGGCAACTCCCACACTTCGGCATAAATCGAACGGGTAAGTCCTTGGAACAAATCGGCGATCGTAAGCACGTCGTCTTCCGCCCCCGCGCGAGCTTCATTGTCATGAATTCGGCGCAAGGTCGTCGATGAAAGCAAGGGTCGGAGAATCCGAAATTGCCAACGGCTGATCGAGTCATGAATGGGAAAATCGGGACGAAGGGGCGTTTCGGTGCCCCAATGGAACCACCGAGAGGCACCCAACTTATTGAAGATTTCGGGCGCTATGTTATAAGCTTGTGGGCCAAGCACCTGTTCATGGATCAAGTCCAATGCCTCTTTTTGTCGCTTCGCGTCAACTAGCGTAATGGGCTGGGTTCCACCCGCATCTCCCTTGTGGCTACGACTCACGTACAAGCCACCAACCTGTCGCGCCACGTGCTCGACGGCCAGTGCATGCGTGCCAAGCAACACCTGAAACGCGCGTCGCGCCTGCACAAAATTATCGCCGTCGCCGGTCATTCGGTCGACCACCGTCGGCAAGAGTTGTTGCACCAGTTGATACTGGCGCTGAGCGAACGCGACGGGATCATTTCCCAAGTCGAATCGCGCAACACGTGGGTCGGGACTTATGTCAAGGTCGAATGGTAACGGTGCATCGGAATCATCGGCAAACGCCAGAGAAGGTTCACCGCTGCGTGCGGCGATCTTTTCAAGCTCCTTCAATTCGCCGTTCGTGCCGCCAGACAGGGGCTTATATCCGTACTCGATCGCCCACATATCGTAGGGTCCGATCGTGGTCGAATAATAGTCACCCTGTGTGGCACCCTTGCCCACGATATTTACCGGAGCGTAGTCCATCACCGAGGCGGTCATTCCCGTTTGTTTCGTTTTCTCGGGATTGTTGACGTCTTCCAAAGACAAGAGCGTACTAGCGCGGAAATTATGGCGGAGCCCCAAAGTATGCCCCACTTCGTGCATGGTGACCTCTTTGAGGCCCTGCATGATGAGCTTCTCACTTAACGCTTCTAACTCTTCCGGCTTAGCAACAGCGGCGAGTGCCGCACTTCCAAACGCGAAGTTGAATGCCATGCCAGAATCCAATTGGCAACTCCTGCGTAGGTCCGTGTCGGCTTGCCGACCGGTCACTTCTGCACGTATCTGCTGCTCAGCACCCCAAGGATTGCCTCGAAGCAGGATTGACGATGGATTTGTCGGCGTTGGACCAGGAGGGGAGGGGGTGTCAATAAACGTTGCGTATTCGTCTTTCCAAAACTGGAGAAAATCGGCGTCGAAAATAATGTCGGCGTCCAAGATCTCCCCCGTATACGGATTTACCCGCGACGGCCCCATGGCGTAGCCTGCGCTGGAGGTAATCCAACGAAAAAAATTGTAACTCACATCCTCGGGGTCGATATCGCTCTCTTCGTCTTGCTGTTGGACCTCGACGGCATTCACAAATCCAATCGCCTCAAATGCCTTATTCCACTCCAAAATGCCCTCGCGGATCGGCTTGCGGTACTTATAGGGGACAGTCTTCTCCAAGTAAAACTTGATCGGCTGCACCGGCGGCGAGACTTTTTCTTCGGGCTCAACTTTCTTGAGGTTCCAGCGATTGATGTAACGCACAAAACGGTCACGTGACGACTTGATCGAAAAATCTTTAACTGCCGTCAAAAAGTAGCCGATGCGGTCGTCGGCCAGACGTGGCGTGTAATTGCTCTTGGGCACTGCGCTAATGGAATAATGCACATTGATCGTAACGCCACGTGTGTCGGGAACCGTTTCAATCTCTTCCATGCCGCTCGACGCATAAGTCGCCGCGATTTCAAGTTCCAAGTTCTTGGGAAATCCCTTGACGGTCGCCCAGGTCGAGCGACTGGGTGAAAACGCAAACCCGCGCAGGACCATCGAAAGCTGTGGAAGATCGCTGAAGAAGACCGGACTCAGATCGACAAGATCACCACCCTGCGGCCCCTTGGCCGCTATGGGTAGACTAAACAAAATACTGTCCGTAAAAGCATAGTCGACCGCCGTTTCCTCCGGCTTGCCTTTGTCGGCGCGAAATCGAACGTTTTTGCGAACGATATGAACGTTGTCATCGACCTTGCGAAACTGCCAAACCCAATCATCGCCCATACTCCAGGTCATGCCACCGAGGACCGGATTCTGGCCGATTCCTCTCGCGATGGCGATGAGCACGATATACTCGGTACTGTAATTTGTGCCGGAGAATTCCGCGTATAGTTTTTCGCCATCACGATAGGTTGTGATCAGGCCTTCTTCTTTTTTGGCGTCTTTGAGCAATTTCGCGTACTCGGGCTCACCACTGGCAGCCGCAGCCGCACCACCCTTACCGCCTGCCATAGCAGCAGCGGCCCCTGGTCCCGGACCGGCCTTATCGGTACCCGGCTCTTGATCGGCTCGTACCCCCTGGGCGAAAATGAGACACCCTATCAGTGCCAATTTCGAACTAAGAGCCCAAGATTGACTGGATCGCATGCACAGCCCTTTCGCGCGAGGCACTGTCCTGCCAAACTTACAGCAGTCCAGTAGACCAGAATTAGTTGTAGGTCGAATTAGTGAGTCAACTGGAAGATACTAGCAGGATGCGGCCGGAATGGCCCCCGTAAATATAACCCATACTTCCTATTCTTAGACACAAACGGGAGAGAATTCCACGTGGGGGGAGTATTCTATTTTGCGCGATCAGTACGAATTTGCGGCGAGAGAAGTCCTTAAACACTATCCAAATGCCACCCAGTGCACCTTGGACCCTGCCGCCCCGGGCGGTGGATTTAGCGGAGCCCGCTTGTGGAAATGCCGAGAACCGCTCGCCTCTGACAGTGAAATTCGGCTCAAATCAGGCATCCACTGCCTCCGCCGATGGCCTGCCGACCAACCCGACCGGACGCGATTGCAATGGATCCATCGCATGTTGTCACTGGCGTGGTCTCGCGGATGCCGCGTTTTGCCGGTCCCCTACCGGACGCTCCAAGGAACAACAATTGTCGAATTTAACGGCCACGCTTGGGAGATGACGCCCTGGTTACCAGGTCAAGCCGACTTCCATGCACATCCCAACCCTATCCGGTTGAGGGCAGCCCTCAATCTCTTGGCTCAATTCCATCGAGCCGTCTGGTTGCCTCAGGATGGCGAAGCACTGTCCACGAATCGCGTCGCGACACAAGCGGTTGGCATCCAGCAGAAACTTTTAACCCTCAACACATTCCAAGAACAGCGTGTCCTTGAGATCGAATTCTCATTGCGTAGTTCGCCGACCATTCATGATGCGTTCCTGGCAAGGGAAATGATTGCAAGTTTTAGAGAATTTGCGCCAGCGGTCGCCATGAGTCTACGACAATCAGCACAGCACGCGCATCGATTGCCGCTTCAACCCTGTATACGTGACGTTTGGCATGACCATGTGTTATTCGAGGGAGATCAGGTGACCGGAATTGTCGACTTTGGTGCGATGCGCCTTGATAGCGTTGCCACCGACATTGCCCGACTCCTTGGAAGTATGGTCCAACACGACATGGATCGATGGAATGTGGGTCTCATCGCATATACGGAACTCCGTCCCCTCACCGCGGTGGAACTCGCCGCTGTTCAGGCCTCACACTTGGCCACACTCTTATTATCTGGAATGAATTGGCTCTATTGGCTCTGGGTGGAACAGAAAACGTTCGACAATCCATCACGAGTCAACGAGCGAGTCACGCAATGCTGCGCCGATCAACATCAAATCGGGAATTGGTTGCGATACTTTTCCATAAACTAGAGCATTGCAAGATTTTCAAATTGGATTTGGCGATCGTACAAGGCCGAAACAGGGATACATGGATGAATCGACCAAACTCCGCGTCCTGGTAACCCGAATGCGTCAGCGAGGGATCGAAACGCGTTCATGCACCCCGGTCCTGATCGAGCGCGGACCGTAAGGTAGAAGGTCGACAAAGCACTCGACTTCCCGTCAGGACGTTGGCCACGAAAACGCCGTCGCCGCCATCGGGCGCAGCTGTCCCACCAACGGAGTAAACTCCATTTGATCGAGGATGTCCCGTTGTACATCAACACCCGGTGCATATTCGATCAGCCGTACGCCGTCGCGGTCCAGTTGGAACACGGCCCGTTCCGTCACATAGAGTACATCTTGTCCGTTTCGCCGAGCGGCATCTCCACTGAAACTGACCTGCTGCACATTCGAAAGAAACTTTCGCGTGGAACCTTGCCGCAAAATCTGCAACTGGCCATTATGCAGATCATACTCCGCATTTCCCGTGGTGAGAGTTCCGCAGAATACAACGCGTCGTGCGTTCTGTGTGATGTTCACAAAACCGCCGACCCCCGCCAAGCGGTTGCCGAATCGTGACACATTGACGTTCCCATGCTGATCGACTTCAGCGGCGCCGAGGGCGGCAAAATCGAGGCCTCCCCCATCATAAAAATCGAATTGGGCTGGCTGATCGACAACGGCGAAGGGGAACTTGGAGGCACCAAAACTGAGTCCACCGGCGGGAAGCCCCCCCACAGGACCACTTTCCACCGTCAGAGTCAACTCGTTAAGTAGTTTACGTTCAGCCGCGATGCGTGCTATGCCCTCAGGTAATCCAATCCCCAAATTGACGATATCGCCGGGTTGAATTGCATCGCATGCACGCGCCGCGATGACTCGACGTACACTCCATGGTAGTCGACTTGAATCGTCGTCAATTTCTCCCGCGCTGCAGTAGTCTGGGTTATATGCCTCGGCAAAAGTCTGTTCGTGCTCATCCGCCGCGGCCAATACGACACGATCAATGAGTATTCCTGGCACACGCACTGACTGGGGTGGTGCCAATTCACGACGAATCTCTGCCACCTGTGCGATCACGAGTCCACCACTATTGTGGACCGCTTGAGCCATCGGAAGAACTTCGCCGATCACCGCTTCACGATCCATCAGCAAATTGCCACGAGGATCAACGGCAGTACCTCGAATCAGTCCCACATGGATGGGGAATGACTTGTACCAGAGGTAGTCGCGACCATTGAGCTGCAGGCGTTCCACGGCTCCCGCAGGAGTTCTTTCATTGAGCCGGCCACCGCCACGAAGCGGATCAATGAACGTGTTGAGGCCAACGTGGGTGATGCAGCCTGGTCGTCCCGCCGCTATGTCCCTCAACAAATGGCAAATCACACCCTGCGGAAAATTGTAGGCCTCGATTTTTTCCTCGATGGCCAATTGTCCCATGCGAGGAACTAAACCCCAGTGCCCGCCAATGACCCGTCGGATGAGCCGATCATGGGCCAGATGGTTCAGGCCACGTCGGTTGCCATCTCCCTGTCCTGCGGCATAGAGCAACGTCAGCCCTTGGGGGTCGCCGGAATCAAGAAAACGAAGCTCCAACGCAGCCGTGAGCGATTCTGGATGCGCGGCGCCAACAAAACCTCCACACGCTACCGTTTGGCCGTTTTGGATCAATGCGACAGCTTCCGCTGCGGTGCAAATTTTCTGGCGAACGTCGTGCACGGGTAATTTCCAATCGTGGCACGAGCAGGTGCCTTAAGTGAATTGATGTCCCTTTTGGGGGCCGTGCTCCGTCAGGGTCAATATCTCGGGGCCCTCTTCCTTCATGAGGATCGTGTGCTCAAATTGGGCCGTCAATTTCCCGTCGCGAGTCCTTACAGTCCAACCATCACAACGGTCGAGAACCGTATCCCTCGTCCCCTCATTGATCATCGGTTCAATCGTAAAGCACATGCCAGGTAGCAAACGATCGATGCTCGCCTGGCGACTCGGATAGTGTGGAATCGACGGTTCCTGATGGAATCGCCGACCAATCCCATGCCCAACGTATTCGCGTACAACGGAAAATCGGTCCCGTTGCGCGCGGGCGACAACCGCCTTGCCAATTTCGGATACTCGACAATCGGGAGCCAATGCATCGATTGCCAAATAAAGCGCATCGAAAGCGCATTGAGTTAGCTGTCTCGCAACTGGCGATACCTGGCCCACAAAAAACGTCTCCGACTGGTCACCTAACCATCTGTCTACCACCGTCGTCACGTCGATGTTGACGATGTCACCCTCCTGCAACACGTAGGCGCCAGGAATTCCGTGACAAACGATGTCATTGACACTAATACAACATCCTTTGGGAAATCCTTGATATCCAAGACAAGCCGGAAGGTGACCATGGTCGCGAGTAAATTGGACGATCAATCGATCAATGTCGCTGGTACGTACTCCCGCACGCACTTGCGTTCTGGCGAAATCCATCAGTTGACCGTTGAACTTTCCCGCACGGCGCATGGCAATTCGTTCGGACTCGTTTAACTGCAATCTTTTCTTGCCGTACAGCATGGCTGACTCTGAGTTCATATTTTACCGCGAGATCGACGTAGCGTAAAAGTCGCCTATGCGCGCCTCGACGGGTCGCACGAGCGCGATTGCCAAATATCGGCAGATGGCCGGACGTTTTATCAACAATTCATGGTGTCTGATTCTAACAAGCAAGTAACCGCATTTCAAACCGTCGCTTCGCGACAATGCCTTGGGCTGCCCTGGGTGACGGCAGGCATTCCCCCTCTCTTGACTACAACCGCTGCAACCCTTCTTACTGCAAGCATTCTAAAATGTTAGATTCTGAGAGGCCCGCCGTAATTGTGACCGTGGATTCTACTCGGGTGGTCGGGTATTTTGCCACCAGGGCGAAGCTTCCCGCCCCTAACCCCAGATCGAGCGGCGCAGAGAATGATGGTCTTCGGATTCCGGATTATGACATTGGGGTGCCATCTGCTGTGCATGAATCTCGCCAGCGCCGGTCCTCTTTTGTGCGTCTGGCTGGAATGGTTGGCAGTTCGGCGCTCGCTCCGTGACACAGGCGATCATAGCACCCTGATCGTGAGTCGTTCCTCATCCGACATTCTGCAGCGAACCGCCCACCGGCTCGCGTTGTCGAGCCTCATCGGACTGCAGATGGGAGTGCTGTTAGGAGTGGCAGCTACGTATTGGCTGTACTACTTCCGCCGCGACGACTACCTTCAAGCCGCGCTGCGACTCCGACCCCGCTTGTGGTGGGGCGTGGCAGAGATCGCGTTTTCGTTGGTGTTTCTGTTGATTTACGTGGCATGGTTCCGTTACGGAAAACGCCAACTCCGTACGCATCGAGTCGTTCACCGATTGCTCGCCATTGCCGCTGCCACCAACCTGTTGTACCACTTTCCACCGTTGTTTAGCGTGTTGGCAGAACTGGCTCAGACCGACGACCAAACTCTTCTAACATCTTCCGACTACCGAGCCTGGTTAGTTCAGCCCCTAATTTGGGCCAAGACAACTCACGTTTGGGGGGCCTCGGTCGCCGTTGCAGGAATTGTGCTCAGCTACCTCGTTCCGGCGAACGCGATCAGCACGAAGAAGTCAGAGCCCGCCAATGCAACGGACGCGGATCTCGAATCGAATCTCTCAACCGTTCGGCCTGATTCACCGAGCGATCTACGCGCCCTTGGAGCCTGTTGGTGCTTGGGTGGTACCGTCGCACAAATTGTCACTGGGATCTGGATCATTGTCCAACTCCCGCCCGCGCAGCAATTCGCCGTTTTAGGCACGGATGTGGCTGCTTCGACCCTGTCCTGCTGCTCGATCCTGGCCACATTTATCGCCCTGAATTGGATGTCGCAAGCGGCTTTCGGAAGGCCGTCCCGAAAGAATATCGGTTGGATTCTGGGAATCGTTGTCATGATCGTCTTTCTCATGTCGGCGGTGCTATTGCTACTGCAAAGCGAAACAACTGAATTCGGAACAAACTAGGGGACCCGATGCCGATCGATATCCGACCCGACTTCAATGATCCCTTGGTGACCGCATTCTCACGCCCGAAATAAAAGGAAAAACATGACGCACTCGCTACAAAACGTAGTCTTGGCCGACCCGCATTCCAATGCAGTCGCAGAAATACTTGTCGGTTTCGGCTTTAATTGCCATCGGTTGCGATTGGACTGTGACACGCAGAGCGTTGAGGTCTTGCGATCATCCCCCGATTTTTCCACGCATGCGGGAAATCCGACCGGCAGCGGGCTGCCGGTCATGTTCCCGTTCCCGGGCCGAATTCTTGGTACCGAGTTGCGTTGGAAGAACAAGACGTATCCACTTCCAGCAGGGGACGGTCAGGGTAACGCAATCCATGGGTTTGTCTTGGATCGGCCTTGGCGCGTTATTTCACAGGAACCTCAGCGGATCGTGGCTGAGTTCGAAGCAGGACGCGATGCACCCGAACTGCTGCGCCAATGGCCTTCCGATTTTCGTATTTCGGCCGACTATGAACTGGCCAAAAATCGCTTCCAAATGGTCTATCGCGTCTCGAATCCGGGCACCGAGCCGCTCCCTTGTGGCTTGGGAATCCATCCGTACTTTCACTTACCCTTGGGCCCGTTGGGGGACGCCGAAGACTGCACGATACGACTTCCGGGGACGAGTACTTGGGAACTGGAACAACTCATCACGACCGGCCGTAAACACCGCCTGCCAAACGCCGAGGAATTCGTAGCTGGGCAGCCCTTCCGCCAACTACGAGTCGATTGCGTCCTATCGGATCTACAATTCAGCGGCCCCACCGGAACAGCGGAAATCATCGACGAACCAAATCATTGCCGACTGACGATCGAATTCGACAAGTCCTTCCGCGAATGCATCGTCTACACGCCCGAGGATCGGGGCGCCATCTGTATCGAACCGATCACTTGCGTACCCGACCCCTTCCGACTAGCGGACCAAGGTGTCGATACCGGACTCCTTGTCCTCGAACCGCAGCAGTCCTTTGAATACCGCATTTCCCTGGGACTATACCACCACCCGCCGGCCAGCTAAAATAACTGGTATGTTTCGCACCAGTTTAATTTTTGTCGTTGTGGTATCGAGCTTTTGCGGCCTAGGGCGCGGGTCGGAGTTCGAATTCGAGCGTCCGCCGATCGATTACGATCACGCGACGCCGACCGACAGAGTGGCTCATTTGCGGGACCAAATCGAGGCTGGGCAAGTCATTTTAGAATGGGACGCAAAATTTGGCTGGCTGCCATCCTTGCTGGACAAATTGAAGTTACCGAGGGCTTCCCAGACGCTGGTCTTCTCCAAGACCAGCTTACAGTTGCGAAAAATTTCTCCAGCCACTCCCCGAGCACTCTATTTTAACGACGACGTCTACGTCGGTTGGGTCCAGCAGGGCGACAAACTGGAAGTGGCCGCCGTCGATCGACAATTGGGCGCCGTTTTTTACAATGTCCCGCAACGTCAGGGACAACCACCCCGATTTTTGCGAGACCAAGGCGAATGCTTGTCGTGCCATGCGACTCCCAGAACGCAAAATGTACCCGGATTCCTGGTACGTTCCGTTTTCCCTTCGGGGGAAGGTCAGCCCTTGTTGACACTCGGCAGTACGACCACCGACCATCGTACGCCCTTTCCTGAACGATTCGGTGGCTGGTACGTGACGGGTACACACGGGCAAATGCGTCATCGAGGCAATGCGATTGCCCAAGAAAATGGAAATCCGCCGCTGAACATGGAAGACGGCGCCAATTGCGTCGAACTCGCCCACCGATTTGACGTCAGTTCCTATCTGGAAAAACACAGCGATATCGTCGCCTTAATGGTGCTTGAGCATCAATCACAAATGCACAATGCGATCACTCAGGCGAGTTACGTTGCGCGTCAGGCCGGCCACTACGACCTCATCATGAATCGAGCCCTGGAGCGAGACGAATCCTTTCGAAGCGATAGCACGCTTCGTCGGATCCAATCGGCCAGCGAGAATCTCGTCGAACACCTTCTGTTCGCCGGGGAACCACTGCTACAGGACTCCGTCCAAGGAACGACGGACTTTGCCGCAATCTTTTCTGATGGCGGGATCAAGGACAGTCAAGGACGCTCGCTAAAGGAGCTCGACTTGCGAAAGCGGCTCTTCCGATTCCCTTGTAGTTTCTTGATCTATTCAGAGGCCTTTTCCGCACTGCCGTTACCGGTACTGGAGCATGTCCGACTTCGCCTGATTGAAATCTTGTCGGGACGCGACGGCTCGGAGAAATTTCGGCACCTTTCCACCCAAGACCGGCAGGACGTACACGATATCTTGCGGGACACGCTGCCGAGTCTTCTATCGACGGCAGAGGCTCCTTGACGCTGGCAAAGACTTGCCGGCATCCGAGCGCTGCCTTACGCGCGTTTCTCACATTCTTTTTTCCGAAAGTGCGAAACCCAACGCCTAGCATGGGGTTCTAAGTGGAGGCCGCGCGGTGACTTGTCGCGTATTGAGCTGGTTAGCTCGGTGTAACACTGGGCAAAACAGTGCTTATGACGCGCCTATCGCTTCGCGGGATACTCCATTCTGCGAAACTTTTTGGAAGAGGCAAATACCATGTCGATCAATCAACGGCGGTCCGGTGGGCGGAAGTTACAGGTCGAGGGGCTCGAAACGCGAAAAATGTTGGCCGGCGATGTGTTGGCCGAAATCGTCGAAGGCAATCTCCGAGTCTCCGGCGATGCGATGCACAATCAGTTTGTTGTTCGTAGTGGAGCGGAACCGAGACAGGTCGTTATCTCGGGAAACGACACGACGCTCATTAACGGCCAAGCCTCTGTGACGTTCGACGGCGTGCGCGGCAATATCTTGATCAGAACCGGAGCTGGGAACGACTCCGTTCGCGCGCAAGACCTCCATTTACGAGGGACACTCCGCATCGAAACGGGTATGGGCGACGACCGTATTAGCATGGATGCAATTCGTGCCGGCAATATCGTCGTGAATAGCGGGTCGGGCGACGATCATGTTTCCTTACATCAAGTGTTAGCTGGCAGACTCCATCTAGCCACAGGAGAGGGATCGGACCGCGTCACCATTCGCGAGTCACGCCTCCACGGTCCGAACAACATCCATCTCGGTGCTGGAACGGACCAACTGGCCGTCAGTGGTTCCACGTTGAATGGACCGACACGACTGGCGGGCGGCGACGGCCGCGACGTTCTCGTTCAAGACACGGATAATGTCATACGAGGACGCTTATTCACGTCTTTCGAACGGACGGTTACTCGCGAATCGGAGATCCCAACCGAATTGGCATCCGACGTCGCTTCCGCCCGAGTTTGATCTTTGAGCAATCACGCCACATTGGTTCGTGTAGCGACTTCCCTGGAAGTCGCTACGCGACCGATCGGCGGCAAATTCCCAAGGCCGTGTCGATCCGCGGATCCGCCAGCGAATCGGCCTGAAACGCGACTCCAGGAAAATCATGGTGTCGGCTATGTTCTGACGGCACCGCGATGACGTAGGCACCGGCCGCCACTGCCGCACGACACCCAGTACCACTGTCTTCCAACACCAGCATTTCATGGGGCTCAACTTGAAAAGCGGTGGCCGCCTTCAAATAGATATCAGGATTGGGTTTGCCACGCTGCACATCTTCTGCCGTGAAAATGAACTGCATCCCCTGTCGCATTTCATATCCAGAGAGAATCGCATCGACCAATACGCGACGACTGCTCGTCGCGATTCCACGCGGGATGCCCGCAGCATCGATCGCCGCTAGTAGGCACAACAGGCCCTGCATCGGACGGAGTTGCTGCGGTAACAGACCCAAGAAAATCTCTTCCGTTTCGTCGCGTAAGTCGGCAATGGAATCACTGAGTTTATACCAATCAATGAGTATCTGAAACGCCTGCGGCGCAGGGTGTCCCATCATCCGGTCGAGCACCCCCTGTTCCATCGGGTATCCGCGCCGCCCTGTCAATTGCGCGCAAACCTCGCGATAGATATCTTCGGTATTGAACATCAAGCCATCGAGGTCGAATGCGACGGCACGAATCGTACGTGGTGGAGTTAACGGCATGATCACGAACAACCTGTTTCCGAATCTGCAAGGAAAATTGGATGACTGACTAATTCGCAGCGCGCAGACAGTATAGATGCGACTTGGTACGGAGGTATAATTCATGGTTCACGGCGACGGGCGACGCCATGCAACCGTTGTCCAAGCGGTTTCTCGCAAGTTCGCGGTATTCATCGCTCGGGTCAAGTACAATCCCATCCCCCGACTGGTCGAAACAATAGATGCGGCCACAGGCAAATAGTAAGGATGCGGAAAACTCATCCCCAACGCGATGTTGCCATACGAGTTCTCCGTTTTCTACACGGTGACAGGCCGCAATTCCCTGGTCGGTCACACTGTAAATGCGATCTGCGATCAAAAGTGGGGAACTCCTTTTGGGAATCTGCCGCCGCTCACGCCATCGAATGTGCGTGTCGGTAATGTCCCCCGATCCGTTGGGATCAATGGCCAATAGTTCGGTTGTACCCGACCCAGTATTTACCAAGACATGCTTTCCGTCGAACAAGGTGCGACACGCAGTGGAATGCCCATCGTGTCGCACTTGCCAAATCTCTCGACCCGTACGTGGATCGTAACCGTAGACCGCCTTTGCACTCGGGCTAATAAGTTGCACCGAATCGCCTACGGTGATCAAAATGGGAGTATTAAATGCCTTACGATAGTCGCCATCGGCGGCCGGTTTGTTGTCGGGTCCGAGATCTCCGTAGTCGGTAGAACGATTGGTCGACCACACCGTCTCGCCATTTTCTTTATTGAGTGCAACGATATAGTCGTAGTCGCTGCCATCCATGTGAAAAATGAGTAGATTCTCAAAAATCACCGGCGAAGATGCCGGTCCCCGAAAATGATTACAAGGAAGATCGCGGCGCAGCCAACGGACTTCGCGAGTTTTCACGTCGTAGCAGGCGGTGCCATAGGTACCAAAATGAACGTACACTCGCCCTGCTTCGGCAACAGGCGACGGAGATGCATAACTATTGAGCTTATTTCCGAGTGGCTGCGGGTCCGACACTTCCAACAGTTTGTCATCAAACAAGATTTCCCCGGTGCTCCGATTCAAACACAACACCGACATGGTGTGCCCATCTTCGGTGGCGGTTGTCAACCAAATCTGACCGTCGAGAACGACCGGAGTCGACCAACCTAGCCCGTGGATTGGGACCTTCCAAACAACGTTCTCTTGTTCAGACCAGCGGACAGGTAAATCGGTGGCTTCGGAGTGGCCGTTCCCATGGGGCCCTCTATATTCCAACCAATCCATGGCATTTAATAAGCCTGTAGAAATCGGAACGATTGCCAGGAAGCATCCGAGGGTCCGGGCGAAATACGGGGGAAAGTGCATGGGGAATCTCATCGAATTAGGCGTAAGGTGGCTGGACACCCACGAATTTAGCAGGCCACGCCTACTTTCGGGGAGGACACCAGATTTTTTCATTTTTTTTCCAAACGCGCGAACCAAAATGCGTAGACGACGTCTATCACGTCGATGGCAAGTGTTGGGGTGTTCTGCCGCGACGGGTACCGTCCCATGGGACCGAATTTTTCGGGTAGAAAAACCCCAACCTTCCCTTTATGATGGTCGTGACTGCCAACAGGAAGTTGGCTTCACCCTTTTGTTACGATTCCAACAACTCTCTGCGCCATAGCGCCTGTGGAGGTAATCATGCGTGCCGTCGATCAATCTGCCAGCTTAGCACTTGCAAGCAATTTCGCTGTGTTGAACAGCGTGGTAGGTGGTTTGCGCACGCTCGGTCACCTCGACCTAGGGCGTATCTCACCGAGGGCTTGGAAAGGAACGATGTGGATTACGACGTGTCCGGAAAGTGGCGGCTCGCACGAGCACACCCTATCCGAAAAACGACATGCGTCGCATGATCCTCAGGAATCGAGGTCCCGGCACGATCTACTTCGTGCTGGACAACGATCCGCGTTCCTCGTGATGCAAACTGCGAAATACGCAATGTATTCCGCAAAACCGATCGCCCACGCGGCTGGTTAACGTCACGATTCGGACAGTTTGCCAAGTTTTGACTGGCCTCCTGTTCCACATCCAAGCCTGTGCCTAGTTCAAGCGATCCCTGTACCTCGACGGCGCCTTGTTGCGCAATTTTCGCGGCAAACTGCCTGCTGAAAGTCGAGCGGACGGCGAGCGTTTCCAATCGTTGGAGAGTTGCGATGGATCCAGAAATTGATGAATTCGAGAATCTAGTGCGCTTGGCACAGTCAGGAAATCGGCAAACTCAAGGGGACCTGCTGCTGAGATTCCAGGACGTCGTCATGGGGGTCGGCCTGCGCCGTTTAGGAAACTTTGCTGAAGCTCAGGAGCTGTGCCAGGAGGTCTTCGTGCAAGCGCTATTGAAGCTGCACCAACTGCGCGAAGCCGCTTGCTTCGGTAGTTGGATTCGATCGATCGATCGCGCAGCGCATGGCGATCAATCGAGGACTGCGGCGGTCAATGTGCGTCGCCGCCGATCCGCAGGTGATGGAAGCTTCGTGCATTGAAATGCGGACCCCATTGAGCTTTGCAGTCCAAGCAGAGCAAGCGGGCCAGGTCCGAGCAGGACTGGGACGGCTTGGTCGTATGGACCGGGAGACTCTGGTGGCGTTCTATGTGCATGGCCAGTCGTTGTTGGAAATGGCGGACGAATTTGAGGCACCGCTCGGTACCATCAAGCGACGTTTACACGTGGCGAGAAAACGCCTGGCGGAGGAAATCAACGAGGAAGCCGTGGCAGTTTGATTTGCCATGCTGAGCCATGGTTCATCGAAATGCCTGTTCGCGGCCCGGAGGGCCCTGAATGAGTACTCATCGAACTTGGAGCGGAGGTATCCCATGCCTACCGCTCCAAGTGAGGCAAGAGGCCTGTCGAAACCTTCCCCCAATCTACTCGGGAAATCCTACACGAGTGGAACGTGAGGCCCGTTTCCCCCGCATTCGGCGGTCCGGGATGACAGACTTTCCGGATCGAATCGTCGGTCTGCCCATCGCGCCTGGGGCGAAGTTTGTTACAATGGAGCAGTCCGAGGTTGGCAGCGATCTTGGCCTTCCGCACACCGTACCCCACCCAACTGATAGCGAAGCCATCATGGCGTGCGTCCGACAAGCAGAGTTCGAGGCGGGAGCGATCGGTTGGCAATCAACCTCCTGCTTCCGACATGCGTTCATCCGTTTGTGCGGAAGTCAGCTCCTAATGATCTGTTTGTCGCTGTACTTCCTTGCCTCCGCACCTGACTGCGTGCTGGGAGACGAACGGCCGTCAGAAGTCGGTGGGGCGCAGGGAGAAGGACTCGACTTCTTTGAAACACGAATCCGCCCTGTGTTGGCTGAACATTGCTATGAGTGTCATTCCGAGGCGGCCCAAGAGAAGCACCAGTTGAAGGCGGAGTTATTCCTCGACAGCGGTAACGGAATCAGCGCTAGTTCCATCGTACATCCTGAGAAGCCAGCCGAAAGTTTGCTCATCGAAGCCCTGCAACACAACGACCTCAAAATGCCGCCGAAGGGAAAATTACCCGACGCGATTATTTCGGATTTTGAAAAGTGGGTCGCGATGGGGGCACCGGTTCCCATAGACTCGAATGCCGAGGCGCGGAACGCCGGTATCGATTGGGAAGAGGCGCGGAACCGATGGGCGTTTCGCTCACCGGTCCTCCACCCAATCCCTAAGGTAGCGGAACGCAACTGGGCGAAAAATTCAATCGACGTTTACATTCGGGAGCAGCTCGATCAAAAGAAACTCAAGCCGGTCCGGCAAGCGACGCGCCGTGAATGGATCCGCCGAGCCACTTTGGACTTAATCGGCCTGCCACCCACGCTGGAGGAATGTGATGCGTTCGATGGTGACCGGTCACCGAACGCGTATGAACGGGTAGTCGATCGACTATTGGCCTCACCACACTACGGTGAGCGTTGGGGACGGCATTGGCTCGATCTCGCACGCTATGCAGACGACCAGGGCAACTCTTTCTTGACCCCCACGCCGTCTGCATACCTGTATCGTGACTGGGTCATCCATTCATTCAATCGAGACCGACCATACGACGAATTCATTCGACTACAAATTGCTGGTGACGAACTATCCGAACCGACCAACGACTACGTCGACCGTTTGGCAGGGCTCGGTTTCCAGGGATTAGGGCCGCAATTTCGCAAAGGTGCGGCGGGTGACGCCAAAGCCAAAGCCGATGAACTTGAGGACCGAGTCGATACACTCTCCCGGAGTCTGCTTGGCTTGACTGTATCATGTGCACGTTGCCATGATCACAAATTTGATCCAATTCCCACGCGGGATTACTACTCACTGGCGACTGCGTACAATGGTGCCACGTGGTTTGAACGCGCCCTATCGTCACCTGAATTGGTCGCAGCCCATCAAACGTGGCAAACGCAAGTCGACGAGCAGACGGCAACCATCCAGAAATGGTCTCTCGAACAGGGGCGTCGCCTAGGATACCTGGCCCTGCCAAAAATTGAGACATACGCAGAGGCAGCCTGGACGATCCTCGTCGCCCGACAACACAAGCAAACACTAAATGAAGAGGAACTGGCGCGACAAAACGGGTTGGAACCGTATTTCCTACAGCGTTGGGTACAACATCTTGTCGACCCCACCATTGAACCAGCGATTATGACTTTTCGGACGGCAGTTGAGGCCGCGTCCGCAGACGATCGCACCTCCCTGCCCGCCGATTTACGCCAGCAACTAAACACCTTACAAGGGAACGTGCACGCGATTATCGCCGTCTTGGATTCCACGGAAAACCCCACCGATCTCGAACAGCAAAAGAAAGTACTCTCGCAGAAACAGCAGCAATTGCTGAAAACATTGGCGGCTGGAGGCAAGGCCCCGTTCTTCGTCGACGAACAGAATTTACAGCTTCTGCTGAAAGAACCGGCAGCCAAACACGATGCACAGTTGCGAGCCGACTTAGCCTCCCACATGGCCAAAGAACCACCCCTCGGACCTCGTATGCCGAGCGTCAGTGGCGGGGGAGAGCCCATGCACGTCTTTCTACGAGGCAATCCCGAACACGTTGGCGAACCAGCCCCTCCCGGATTTCTGCAAATCCTCAGCCGGCCCAACGAACCGTCTCGCGCGGGTTCGTTGAAACGAGTCGAACTCGCAGAGGCGATTGCAAATCGAGACAACCCACTGACAGCTCGCGTCATCGTCAATCGGATTTGGCATCACCACTTCGGACGCGGAATCGTGACGACTCTTAGTAATTTCGGTCGCCTTGGCACGCCACCTACGCATCCCGAACTCCTCGACATGCTGGCGGTACGGTTCATGCAATCGGACTGGTCCATGAAGTGGCTCCACCGAGAAATCATGCTCTCTGCGACGTACCGTTTGAGTAGCGACCAAGATTCGGACAACATGGCAATTGACCCAGGAAATGAATTCCTCTGGCGGATGACTCCACGGCGCCTCGACATTGAAGCATGGCGAGACGCGGTAGTGACTGTAGCGGGACAACTTGACGAACGCATCGGCGGTCCAACGATCGACCTCAAGAATCCTGGTATCAAAGAAGACAAAGAATTCGAGTTCTTTACTCGCATGAACGGCTTCGAAGCAGATAATCCCGAGAATCGCCGACGGACGATCTATTCGATCATTAGCCGCTACGCTCCCAATCCGGCGCTCACACTGTTTGATTTTCCGGAACCAAACGTTACGAACGACCAACGCAATTCAACCACGGTCCCTCAACAGCAGCTATTTGTACTCAATAGTAAACTAATGATGGCAATGAGCCGCCAATTTGCGGATCGCATTTCGCAGACATCGAGATCCGATACCGAACGTATCGAATTGGCTTGGAACTTGGCATATTCCCGTGCGCCCAGGCCCGAAGAAATCGCAGCAGCTGTGGAATTTTTGCAAGCATCTGCCAATACAGCCAATACCGACAAGTTAGATCATTGGCAGCAACTCGCACACGCCTTGCTGTCGAGTAACGAATTCATGTTTCTGCCGTGAGGACACTTGCGTAGCGGGCGTAGGTCTTGATGTCAGAGGATCGGAATGCAATATGGTACCACAGCCTCATCGCAATAACGAATTCTTGGTTTCACGGCGTGCCTTGCTGAGCAACTGCTTTAACGGGATGGGTGTGTTGGGATTGGCGGCGGTATGGGGGAATCCGGCGACAAACGTTCGCGCTGCAGCTTTGGATAGTTCTTCTTCGAACAGCCCACTGGCCTTTAAGCGACCCCACTTTGCGGCCAAGGCCAAGCACATCATCCACCTTTGGATGAACGGAGCTCCGTCGCAGGTCGACACGTTTGACCCGAAGCCAGCCCTGGCCCAATTTGCCGGCCAACGTCCCGCTGGGACCGTGAATCTCACGACGGAGAATAAGACGGGTGGCTTGATGCCGTCACCATTCAAGTTCAAACGATGCGGAGAGTCGGGGCTACCAGTCAGTGAGTTATTCCCCCACGTCGCACGATTTGCTGATGACCTATGTGTGATTCGGTCCATGCATACGAACAATCCGGTCCATGAATCTTCCAACTGGATGATGTTCACGGGCAGTGTTCAGCCCGTACGCCCATCGTACGGCTCATGGCTTCTCTATGGACTTGGAACCGAAAACGAAAATCTCCCCGGCTTTGTCGTGCTGGGTGAAGGGCAGCCGGTTAACGGTCCCTCCAATTGGAGTAGCCGTTTTTTGCCTGGCATCTATCAAGGATGCCAAGTGACGCTGCCCACGACATATCAACCAAACGAAGTGATGCCGTACCTGCAAAATTCACTCTTATCGCCCGCGTCCCAGCGACGCGAACTGGAATTCATTCAGCACCTCAACCAGATGCACATGAAAGAGCGGGGAGCCGAAAACGCCATGAACGCGCGGATTCAATCGCTGGAATTGGCGTACCGCATGCAGACGCGGGCTTCCGAGGCATTCGACACGAGCCAAGAAACAGCCGCGACGTTGGAAATGTACGGACTAACGGGCCCTGATGCTAACCTCGTCGCCGAAAGTATCGCGGGCAAGTTCGATCGTAAAATCTACGGTCGCAACTGCCTTTTGGCGCGACGCCTGGTCGAGCGAGGAGTTCGGGTCGTGCAAATCTACTGCGGTAAGAGCCAACCATGGGACCACCACGGAAAGAACACCGACGGACATCGCAGTCTGTCACGCGTCATCGATCAACCGATCGCCGCCTTGTTGGGGGACCTCAAGCAGAGGGGACTACTTGAGGATACAATTGTCCTGTGGGGGGGCGAATTTGGACGTACGCCAACCTCACAGGGGGACAATGGCCGCGACCACAACCATCACGGCTTTACCGTCTGGATGGCAGGAGGTGGTGTCAAAGGGGGGCTCGCTTACGGGGCCACTGATGAGTTTGGCTTCTCGGCCATCGAGAACCGTATGCATGTGCACGACCTACACGCGACCATGCTGCATCTGATGGGACTCGACCATGAAAAGCTGACGTACCGATACAGCGGTCGGGACTATCGTTTAACCGACGTTCATGGCCATGTTGTTCACGACATTATTGCATAACCGCAGCCGAGGGTTGCGAACCACTCTCCGATCCGCCACGTACCGACTCTCGACCTACTGATTCTCAAGGCCGGAGGGGTACCAGAATGACGCAACCGAGCGGCAAAATCCACCGTCGTAAGTGGCTCAAACGCGCGATGAAGCTCGGCGCTGGCTTGGCCGCGTTGCCCGTATCCACAGTCGGCTACGGCTATTGGGAGGCCTCTAGAATACGCATCCTTCGTCGGACAGTACATCTCCCCCATCTTCCTCCTGAATTCGATGGTATGACGATCGCAGTCTTGGCTGATTTGCACCATGGGCCTTTAGTGAGCCTATCGTTCATTCGACAAGCGACTGAACTAGCTCAATCTCTGTCGGCAGACGCCTACGCACTGGTGGGCGACTTTGGTCACCGTGGCACGCACACCGACGTCGAATTGCCACCGTGTCTCGAAGTTATGGAACGGCTGAAGGCACCACTAGGGGTGTACGCGGTTCCAGGAAACCACGACATGATGCACGGGGGCGCTGTGTATCGCGACATTGTCGCACAAACCAGCATCACCGATCTTACGAATCGCACCATTTGCCTCGGAAGTGGTGCCGAAAAACTGTGGATTGCCGGGGTCGACGACCTGTATTGGGGAAAACCCAATGTGAATACCGCGGTCCACGGGATACCCAATCGGTCAGCCGTGATCTTATTGGCTCATAATCCCGACTTTGCCGAATTATCACCCGATCCGCGCGTCGGTTTGATGCTGAGCGGCCATACGCATGGCGGACAAATCTACGTCCCCCGTTTGGGCGCGCGGTGGCTTCCCTCACGATACGGAGAAAAGTACCGCGCCGGCCTGGTACGTGGTCCCGCGTCTCAAGTCTTTGTATCTCGCGGGTTGCGGGAGTCGGGGATCCCGTTACGGTTGAACTGCCCACCCGAAATCAATCTCCTCACACTTGTCACACGACTGCCGTGGGGCGATGGCACACACCGGCACAACCTTCAGCATGCCAGTTGATGCATAAAAAAAACAAAGAAAAGCGGACAGTGGAGTGTGCTGTGGACTGCGCACCCGTTTATGGAACCTCAAACCGGAACGGCTCATTTTCACCATCCGCCACGGTCGCCGTGAATCCACTTGTCGCGGGATCGAAATATTTTTTGGGAATTTCGGGGAAAGGTGATCGGACGTCCGTCTTTCGTGCAAGGTCGACCTCAAGGGAAGGCTTCGGTTGTGGCGGACCAATGCCAACTTGGTACGTACCGGGCGGCAAGCCATACCCAGCGGCCACTTCGAATCGAAAGTTCCCCCCTGGCCCCAAATGGCCTACGTACGCTACTCCCTCCGCGTCGTTGCTAAAGATTACCGCCCCCGCCTCGACCGGTTTCCCTCGAAACGTCACGATGCCGACCGCTTTCCCCAAGGGGACGTGCCGCTGACAACCCGCCATGACCATCAGCACCACCGATACTGCTGCAATGACGGGGGTCAAATGGAAAGCATGCAACCGACAACCGGCGATACGACACAACGACCACATCAGCGATTGCCCAACCTGCTCCGTCCACTCAGATTTCTGCATCAAAGTCTTGTCCATCATCCCGGTCCGCCATTGCCTTGAGAGCTCGGATATTTGTGTTCTCGTTCAAGAACCGCACATGGCCATCGGCCATCAGAACATTCGCTCCCCCGGGATGTGCGGACTGGAGTGGGCTGTTGGCACCGCAGCCATTGGAATTCAGTAGAGACGCGTCTTTACTGATTCGATAGCGAATCGTTGCCATGTTGAAAGCGCGGTTGTCACCTCCCGGAAAGGAATTGGCAATGCTCATGGAAAACCCATGTAGGCACGAGCTACTACAATACGAGGGACTTCCATCGGCCGAATAACAGTAGTCGGACTGCTCACCCACAACCATTGTTTTCGTTGTACCGTCTGTGATGCTCTTCATGCGGATCCAGGCATTCGGAGTCAAGATACCACTTCCCGAAATGATGCCAACCGAATAGTAGCCGTTTTGCAGGTCGGCGAGCGGACGATCGCTACTCCCCGAAATGGCGACATAGTCGGCTTTGAACAGCCAAAAGTCATTCCGGTAATGGTACAACGCCGGTATCGGGCTGGAGGCACATTTTGCAATCGGTAACGGCACTTTGTTGAGCACCTTGAAATTATGGCGGTTCGCAGCACCGTCCTCGGTCATGATCCATCCCGTTGACTGATATGATCTGCCACTCTCGCGACCTGTCTTGTCATACCGATCGTAAATGGACGTCTCCTCCAGCCACGGCAGGACCGATATCCACCAAGAACTACCGTAGTAACCATTACTGCAACCGGTCCCGCCCGCGGGAAAAGCATTCATCTCCGTATTGTATGTCTGCAACGCCAGTCCAATTTGCTTGAGATTATTTGTACACGCGGTACGGCTGGCCGCCTCACGCGCCATTTGAACCGCCGGCAACAACAACCCAATCAAAATGCCAATGATGGCGATAACTACCAGCAACTCCACTAGCGTAAAGCCAACTCGGTGACGTGCTCTAACTTTCATTGTCATATCCTCGATCGCGCAGAGTTTTCGGCGAAACACCACAAAACAGTATCCGTCCCAAGCGCTACTAGGAGTTCGTCAAGGCTGTAACCACCGCCAACATACCACAATCGCTGCAACAAAAAAACTCGGTCCGGATAAAGCGGCGACAATTCGTCCCTTATGCCCTCGCTAGCCGAAAGGTAATTTACCACACGTACACTAGCATATAGCTCAGTTGTTCGGCCGCCGCTTTTGTCTATACTGTACCGTTGATTTGATCCAACCCCACCGCGATTCGCACCTACTCTTTCCGTACCGATCCGTCACGCTACTGCTTCGCGATGAGCGAATCTCTCCGACGCTGTATCGGGCACACTATTTTTCGGAACTTGAACTATGGCCGTGCTACACAATTCAGAAGAAACGATTCCGCTCCCTGTAGCGGGACGCTTCTCAACATTTTTTTGGCTGCGTCGAGTCACTCGCGGCTGTCGCATCCTAGTTGCCACGGTGCACGTAACACTCATCCTATTTTTGCTTAGTGGCACAACTCGAGTGTTGTTTGCTGGGCAACCATCCGACGATTCGTTTGACAAGTTGGCCGATTCGTACACGAGTGTGGCTCATTCCCTGATGAAACAGTTTTGCCTTCAATGCCATTCCACGGAGAAGCAAGAAGGAGAACTTGACCTGGAGCGATTTGCAGACCTTGCGTCAGTCAGGAACGACGTGCCTGTGTGGCTGCATGTAGTGGAGATGCTCGAAAATGGCGAAATGCCCCCCAAGGACGCCCTACAGCCAACTCCCGCACAAAGGAAGCAACTCCGCGAATGGATCGGCGCGTATCTACACGCAGAAGCGTTGGCCCATGCCGGAGATCCCGGCCCGGTAGTCCTGCGGCGGCTCAATAATGCCGAGTACACTTATTCGATCCGGGATCTCACCGGTGTACCACTCGATCCCACACGCGAATTCCCCGCCGACGGAGCTTCTGGGGAAGGATTCACCAACACGGGCAATTCGTTGGTCATGTCCCCATCGCTTCTTACGAAGTACTTAGCTGCGGGTAAAGAAATCGCGGCACATGCTGAGCTACTACCCCAGGGGTTTCGATTTACCGAGTCGACCACACGCAGCGACTGGACCAACGCTGCAATAGCGGAAATTCGGACACTGTATCAGGCACCAGTTGTCTCGACCGACATGACCGCTGAGGCGGCCAAGGGAATCGAATTTGACGTCAACCAAGGCATTCGACTCCCCTTTGAACGATACCTGACCACCGCTCTTGCGGAGAAACACCGATTGCTGGATGGCCAAGAGTCGGTGAACACATTGGCAAAGCAACACGGCCTGAACGCCAAGTATTTGCACATATTTCGGAACGCCGTTACGCAACGCACCCCGTCCCTGCTTCTGGAAAAGCTTGGCCAGCAATGGAGCAAGGCCACATCCGACGACGCGCCGGCGATCGCCCAATGGATTATTCAGTGGCAAAAATTCCTCTGGCGTTTCTCTGCCATTGGCCATATTGGCCGAGAAAATGGCCCCAAATCTTGGCAAGAACCGGTTACGCCGATCGTTCACCAACAAGAGATTCGTCTCCCCTTAACGGCTACGGACCAGAAAGAAGTGACGATGAGGCTCGTCGCACGTGACGCTGGCGACGGCAACGCCAACGACTTCGTCGTTTGGCAACAACCGCGTCTCGTTGCTCCAGGACGACTCGACCTCCCGTTGTTAGAGGTGCGCAAGTTCTATCGCGACATGAAACTTCTTCGCGAGCGTCTCGTCACATCGACGGCAAAGGCACTGGCAGCAGCTGCAGCCATCGACGGGACCGAAACTTCGACGAAGTTCGACCGTGTGTCGATTGCGCATCAACACAACGTCGGTCTTGAATCCTTGAACGCATGGCTCGACTACCTTGGCATTGGCGATCGCGTTTCGCCAAAACTCAATCTGCTCACCAGCCAGCGCACCAATGTGTTGGACCATTCGTCCGTCAGCGGTTGGGGTACCGCGGAGGCTCCGTTTATCGTGGCGAATGCGTCGGAGCATGAGGTGCGAATTCCGGGAACTGTCAAGCCACATGGCATCTGTGTCCATCCGTCCTCGAAGCTCCAGATGGCGATTGGCTGGCAGAGCCCGATCGCGGGAACAGTACAAATTGAAGGCCAGATCACGCACGTCAACCCGGAGTGTGGGGATGGCGTCTCATGGTTACTTGAGTTGCGGCGCGGGGCGACGCGACTCAGGCTTGCCAGTGGCGACGCCAATGGAGACACGCCGGTTTCGATAAGTCAAACGGCAAGTGTAACGGTTCGACCTGGCGACTTCTTGTCGCTCGTCTTTGGTCCGCGGGACGCCCAGGGCTGCGACTACACCGAAGTAGAGTTTGCTATCAAGTCAACGAACAACGCGGCACAAAGTTGGAACCTCGTGCAGGACGTGTCCCCAAGTATCCTTGCCGGAAATCCACACGCCGACCAATTCGGGAACGACCACGTCTGGCATTTTTATACCGAACCGATCACGCCCTCCGGCAATGACGCTTCCGTACCACCTGGGTCGTTCTTGGCACAGTGGCAGACTGCGACAACAGACTCCGAGAAAACGGCCCTTGCGACAGCAATTCAGAACTTGCTGGCCACAGGTCCCGACAAAGAAACGTCGGAACCTAATTCCGTGCTACATAAACAACTATCCGAGATCCGGGGTCCATTTCTCATGCGGGCGTGGCAGCGTGTCGCAACGGAGCCGCTGGATTCCGCGTCAACTCCCGGTGAGCGACAAGCAACGGACTTCGGACTCGATCCCGCTCTTTTTGGGCGTCACCCACGCGGCCTTAAAGTTGAACCAGGTAGCCTGTGCGTGCAAGCTCCATCCGTCGTCGAATTCCGACTGCCGGCAGACCTGGTCGCGGAAAGCGAATTGGTCACCGAGGGTTCGCTGCATACCGAGTCGGGCGGCGACGGAAGCGTACAACTCGAAGCGACAACTTCGAGCGTCACGTCGGCTCAGCTTGAGCCATCCATGCCAGTAGTCGTCCAAGAAAACAGCGTGGCATCGAAACGTTTCCACACGGCATTTGAAGAATTTCGCCAAGTATTTCCCATCGCATTGTGCTACTCCAAAATTGTCCCTGTCGATGAAGTAGTCACTTTGACGCTTTTCCATCGTGAAGACGAACCGCTGCAGCGGTTGATGTTGAGCGACTCCGAAATACAAAAGCTGGATGATTTGTGGGCGGAACTTCGCTTCGTCAGCCAGGACGCATTGCAACTCGTCGACGCGTTTGAACAGTTAACGGAATACGCAACGCAGGATCGTCCCGATTTAGTAATTGCATTCGCACCGATGCGAAAACCGATCTTCGATCGAGCTGAAAAATTCCGCAAAAAGCTCGTGGAAGCGGAACCTCATCAAATTGATGCTCTCATCGATTTCGCGGCACGCGCCTATCGACGTCCGCTGACGGAGGCGAACCGTAGCAGGTTGCTCGAACTGTATCAGTCGTTACGAAAGCAAGAATTACCTCATGAAGAGGCGTTCCGATTCGTATTGGCGCGGATCTTTGTCGCCCCTGATTTCTTGTACCGACTCGAGCGATCACCCGAAGGAACGCTCGCGCAGCACATTTCCGGTAACGAACTTGCGACACGATTGAGCTATTTCCTCTGGTCATCGGCGCCTGACGCCGAACTCCGAGCATTGGCATCCATGAACAAGTTGCATGAGCCAGCCGTGCTGAAGCAGCAGGCAAAACGCATGTTGCAAGACCCCAAGTCCCGTCGACTTGCCACAGAATTTGCCTGTCAATGGCTCCACATCTATCAGTTTGATACATTGGACGAAAAAAGCGAAAAGTACTTTCCCGAATTCACTGAACTTCGTCACGACATGTACGAAGAATCGATCCTCTTCTTCTCCGATCTGTTTCAACGTGACGGGTCGCTGCGAGATCTCCTGAATGCCGACCACACTTTCCTGAACGAAAGGCTGGCGAAGTTTTATGGCATACCCAAAGTACAAGGGGATGCGTGGCGGCGTGTCAACCAAGTCCAGACGCAGGGACGTGGTGGCATCTTAGGGTTCGCCACGACACTGGCAACACAGTCGGGTGCTTCTCGTACAAGTCCGATCTTGCGTGGAAACTGGGTCTGCGAAGTACTCTTGGGCGACAAGCTGCCGCGTCCACCCAAAGACGTACCGCGTCTCCCGGACGACGAACAGGCAACGGATGGCCTGACCGTCCGCGAACTCGTAGCTCGACATACAACTGACGAAAAATGCCAATCGTGCCACCAGAAGATCGACCCGTTTGGGTTTGCATTGGAAGGATATGACGCAATCGGACGACTAAGGCAGACCGACCTAGCCAACCGCCCGATCGACGCCCAGACGACACTTCCCGATGGCCAAGTGATCGACGGCCTGGCGGGCTTGCGTGAGTATCTGGCGACCGACCGTCAGGAGGTATTCCTCCGGCAATTCTGTCGCAAACTCTTGGGATATTCGCTAGGTCGAGCCACCCAGCTTTCGGATGAACCGCTCCTTGATGAAATCCAACAGCAACTTGCCGCCAACGATTATCGATTCTCAGCTGCCATTGAAACGATTATACTGAGTGAACAATTTCTGAAGATTCGAGGAAAGGGTTTTACGCCGTAGCGACCCCGTTGACGATCCAATTGTCTTTCAACCAAACACGACGACCATCCCTATAACCACAAGGACTCAAATATGAAGTCGCATCATTTTGCCCGCCGGACGTTTTTGCGTGGCGTTGGCGTAACGATGGCACTGCCTTGGATGGAATCCCTAAAGGTATGGGGAGACGAAACCAACCAGAAATCTCACGCCGGCAGCGAGGCGCCGGTGCGCATGGCAGTGCTGTTTTCCGGAAATGGGTTTCACAGCAAGGAATGGTGGGCCAAGGGATCTGGCAAAGCGATGGAACTCGGAAAAGTACTATCGCCGCTCAATGACTTTCGCGATCGGCTCTTGTTTATCCGCGGACTCTTCAATGAGGAGGCACTCAAGGGGAACATCCACAGCTCGCAAACTGGCAATCTTTTATCCGGAGCACCTCTCGCATCGGGCGGCGATATTCGTTCCGGAACGAGTGTGGATCAATTGATTGCTCAGCGGCATGGCCATTCGACGAAAGTGCCAAGTTTGGTGCTCGGCTGCGAAAAATCGAATCCGTCCGTTCATAAAAATTATTCCATGATTTACAGTTCCCATATTTCGTGGACGTCACCAACCGCGCCCACTCCCCTGGAATTGTACCCTTCGCTTGCCTTTGATCGACTCTTCAAAGACGAAGTGCAGCGCGGCGACAAGAGTGTCCTGGACGCCGTACTGGAAGATGCCACAAGCCTTCGGCAGCATATTAGCCATTCGGATCAGGTCAAATTGGACGAGTACTTGGACTCCGTCCGGGAGATCGAGCTACGGATTGATCAGGCGGGCAAGAAAGGTGAGCTTCAGGGATGGCGTCCAACGCTCGACAAACCCAACATGGCTCGACCCGCTGATGGAATCCCTCAGAACATCGCCGATCATATGCGTCTCATGTGCGACATTCTTGTACTGGCCTTCCAAACCGATACAACTCGTGTTTGCACGCTCAAACTGAACAACGATCACAGCGCCATGCGATTCCCACATTTGGGGGTCGATTACATGATCCACCATCTCTTGTCCCATTCGGACACAGCAGACTGGCTTAAGGTAAACCAATTCTTTTTGGAGCAACTCGGCTACATCGCTGGTAAGCTCGACACGATCCAGGAAGGAGAACGCACCGCTTTGGACAACTCCATGTTACTGTATTGCTCCAGCATGTTGACCGGCAACCATGAGGCAAACAGTTTGCCAGTGGTGGTATTGGGCGGCGGTGGTGGGAAGCTTCAGAGTGGTCGTGTACTCGACTACACCGAACAGTCCAACCGCAAAATGTGCAGCCTCTACCTATCGATGCTCGACAAGTGTGACATTCACCTGACCGAGTTTGGTGATTCGCGCGAACGATTGGCGGAAGTCTGACGCGGCCACGGGACGCCAAAGGCGACTGCGAGTAATTCCAAGGGATCACCCTGGTCGAATCGCGTGATTCATCGACGGGGCTGACACGGGACGTGGCAACTCGCTAGGATGTTTGCTCATCTATTTTGTGCTCATCCTTATTGTTTGCATCGAAGGGGCTCAGCGCATGCGGCGTTTTTTTGTGGCGATCCGAGCCATGTTTGCCACTTTATTCGGATCGGTGTCGATCGACACCATGGAACGCACGCTCATTGAAAGCGTTGCGGCGAAACGTGCGCTCGCAGGGAAGGGAGCGATTCCAAGCCTCCCGTCGCTAACCGAAGATCATCCGCCGGCGTCAACCACGCCGAACCAGGAAAAGGTTTCCACGAAGCCGGCGAGTCGGCGGAACGATGCGATTTCGCTCTTGGCAGCCTTGCAACGGGAAGCACGCTGGTTGGATCTAGTCCAAGAAAATCTTGACGCGTACAGCGACGCACAGGTTGGAGCTGCTGCGAGAACCGTTTTGCGAGGCTGCCAAGACGTTTTACGACGTACGTTGGACCTCAAGCCGGTCGTCGCATTCGAAGAGGGAGCAGAAGTTGAAACACCGACGGTCATTGACGCAGCGCGCTGGCAATTAAGCGGTCGTGTCACCGGCAGTCCGCCCTATCGAGGACGGTTGATTCACCATGGTTGGGAAGCCAGTCGACTGGAACTCCCCCAGTGGTCTGGCGCCAAAGAAAGCTCGTTGATCATAGCACCGGCTGAAATTGAGGTGCCCTAGCTCATGACAGCTCGCTATGCGATAGGCATCGATTTAGGCACGACAAATTCTGTGATGGCGGCTGTACCACTCGACTCTGAGTCCGGAATTGGCCAAGTCGTACCCATTCCGCAACTGGTCGCCGCAATGACGACCGAAAATCGTACTGAACTTCCGTCATTTGCCTTTTTGCCAGCGGTAACGGAGGATCGCTCGATCTACGCTTTACCCTGGGAATCCGAGATGGGATATTGCGTCGGCGAAATCGCGCGGTTGCAGTCGGCGATCGCACCGGAACGTACAGTCGGCAGTGCCAAGAGTTGGCTGGCATTTCATCACGTGGATCGCCAACAACCCCTGCTACCGTGGGATGCACCCGACGAAATAGAAAAAATCTCTCCAGTGACTGCGTCGACGCACTACCTGCAACACTTGCGACAGGCGTGGGACCATGATCATCCTGACGCCCCTCTTCGCGAACAGATCGTTGGACTGACCGTTCCCGCATCGTTCGACGCAAGTGCGCGAGAACTGACACGAGAAGCCGCCATCGCCGCAGGGCTACCGGAACAGGTAACCCTTCTGGAAGAACCGCAGGCCGCCGTTTATGCCTGGCTCGCCGACCAGGAACCGCATTGGCGCAAGACGCTGGGCGTTGGAGATCGGTTGCTTGTTTGCGATGTTGGTGGCGGCACTACCGATTTATCGTTGATCGAAGTTGTCGAGCGGGAGGGGGAACTCCACCTAGAGCGCCTCGCCGTTGGAAACCACTTGTTGGTTGGCGGTGATAATATGGATCTGCTTTTGGCCCATGAAGCAGCGGCACGGTTTGAACAACAGGGCGTCTCGTTGGATCCATGGCAATCGGTCTCGTTGTGGCACGCCTGCCGGCGGGCCAAAGAAACCCTGCTACAGCCTAGCGGTCCCGAAAGTTATTCCTTGTCCATCTTAGGGCGAGGAACCAAGTTGATCGGTGGTACGGTTTCCCTGGAAATGCGTCGAGACGATGTCCAGCGATCCATCTTGGACGGTTTTTTTCCGCCCTGTAGCTTGTTGGACCGCCCGCAAGCTCAACGCCAGAGTGGTTTCCTGGAGTTGGGACTGCCGTACGAGCTAGATACTGCCATAACGAAACACGTGGCCCGATTCCTAGGGGATCATGCCACTTCGCCGCCTCGGCCACCTACGCATGTGCTATTCAACGGTGGCGTCTTTCGGTCTACGGCATTTCAACGTCGAATACTCGAAACGCTTGCCGCATGGTTTCCGGAGCAGCCCCCCGTTACTCTCGATAGCAGTGTCCACCTCGACCACTCCGTCGCACGCGGCGCCGCGTATTGCGCTTGGACGCAAACCCATGGAGGGGTACGCATACGTGGAGGTACTGCGAGATCCTACTACGTCGGGTTCGAGAGTACCGGACTGGCCGTGCCTGGAGCGTCTCGCCCCCTACACGCTCTGTGTGTCGTCCCGTTTGGTATGGAAGAAGGGACGTCGATTGACGTGCCCTCCCGCGAAATCGGACTTCTGCTTGGCGAATCTGCTCGATTTCGTTTCTTTAGTTCTTCGGTACGTCAACAAGACGCACCAGGAAAACTACTAACCCGATGGGGGCCCAACGAACTTGAGGAAACCGATTCGCTGGAGACAATGCTGACACGTCCGGCCGAATGCACCGAGCAGATCGTACCAATACGCTTTCAAGCTCGTGTTACGGAAATCGGAACGTTGGAGTTATGGTGCGTCAGTACCATCGCGACGCAACGTTGGAAATTGGAATTTAGCGTACGAGACCCGGCTTAGAGTGTCGGATTTTCACGTCACCATGCAAAAATCTTTGGAAGCCGATACACCTCCGCGCTATGTCGTTGGAATTGACTTAGGGACCACCAATTCGGCGCTGAACTTTGTCGACACGCACGAAATTCCCTGGCGCGTGCGGATTTTTCGTATACCCCAAGTGATCGCACCGGGTGAAGTTGAGCGGCGTGAAACACTCCCCTCGTTCCATTTCGAGCCAGCGGTCGGCGAAATGGCCCCTCAAGTTCTGGCGTTGCCCTGGCGCGCCACGGCTACGTATGTTGTCGGCGTCTTGGCACGTGACCATAGCCAAGCAAGTCACGGCCGCGTGATCGTGTCGGCAAAGTCGTGGCTATGCCACGCGGGCGTAGATCGTACTGCAAACATACTGCCGTGGAATGCACTGGAAGGTACCCATCCGATTTCTCCAGTGGAAGCCAGCGGGCGATACCTTCAACACCTTCACGATGCATGGAATCACGCCTTTCCTGAATTTCCTCTCGCAGAACAGGATGTAGTCGTCACCCTCCCTGCGTCATTTGATGAAATTGCAAGGGAACTAACGATCCAAGCAGCGGCTGCCGCCGGTCTGCCCAAGATTACACTGATTGAAGAACCACAAGCTGCATTTTACGCATGGGTCGAACAGCATCGTTCGAATTGGAATGATCACGTTGCATTAGGGCAAAATATTCTGGTAATCGATGTCGGTGGCGGAACGACTGACCTAACGCTGATCCGCGTTCGCCGCCGCAATCTACCAAATGACCAAGGAGAAATTCAATTTCATCGCGTTGCCGTCGGAAATCATCTGATCCTAGGCGGGGACAATCTCGATCTTGCTCTTGCACACCATGTTGAACAATCGATTCAAGGACAGTTGGACAGCCGCAATTGGGAAAACCTGCTACGACAATGTCGCCGCGCCAAGGAAATTCTCTTGGGAGACCTTCCGCCGGAAGAGTTGACCATTCACCTAGCAGGTACGGGATCGAGGATTATCAGCGAAGGTCACCAGATTCGTATCACGCGCGATCAAGTTGTCACTCTTTTGGTGGACGGTTTCTTTCCGTATGCCAAACTGACGGACGACCCGCAAGCGGCACAATCGGGTTTTCAGGAATTCAGTCTCCCCTACGCCAAAGACGCAGCGGTGACCCGCTACCTGGCGCAATTTCTACGGGACCATGCAACCGACGAGCTTGCCCATACGGTAGACGACGTCCGAGCTGTACGGCCTGACATTGTGCTTTTTAACGGAGGCGCGTTTGCATCTCCTGAGATTCGCGCACGCGTCGTTGACGTTTTATGCCGGTGGTTTTCTGAGGCGAATCGGCCCTGGTCGCCACAAGTCTTACCCAATGCCCGGCTCGATCAGGCTGTGGCACATGGCGCTGCCTACTATGGAATGGTCCGTCGCGGACAAGGCGAACGCATAGCGGCGGGACTGGCGCGAACGTACTACTTGGGTATCAACGCCACACCGCCACAAGTCGTGTGCCTAGTACCAGGCACCGCCGAACCAGGGGACTCGATAGTGCTGGAGCAGCCGAACTTCCAACTGTTGGTCTCCCAACCTGCTGAATTTCCTTTGTTTGTCTCGAGTACCCGATTGGCCGACCGACCCGGCCAGATTCTGGATCTGGATCGAGATCACATGAAGCCCCTGCCTCCCATTAGGACGGCGCTTCAAACAGGAGTGAGAAGAAGCAAATCCGAAACAGTGGCCGTACAACTGCGTGCCGATCTGACAGAAATTGGGACGCTGGAACTTTGGTGCCTATCCGCTCAAGACGAACGCCGCTGGCGGCTTCAATTCGACGCACGATCGGCCGTCGCTACCGACATTGTATCGCAGCAGTCGTCAGGAGAAGCCGCAGGAGTATGGGAGGAATCAACTTGGTCCAAATTGGAATCGATTCTCGTCGACACGTTTGGAACCAAGACAGGGGAAAAGCCATCCCAAGTTGTTCGACGGCTCTCTACCGCCATTGGACAACACCGTAACGAATGGTCCTTGCCACTGCTGCGACGAATCTGGGAAACGCTTCTCGCGTTAAAAGATGGCTGCCGCATGAGCCCTCAACATGAATCGCGATGGCTTAACCTCGTTGGATTTTCTCTGCGACCAGGCTACGGCATGGCAGTCGACGATTGGCGAGTGGCGGAAACTTGGCGAATTGTGCAAGGAAAACTTGTCAACAGTACCGCGGAGTGTAGAAATGAGATGTGGGTTCTGTGGCGTCGGGTCGCTGGCGGACTGAGCGCCAAACACCAAAAATCATTGGCTGAACCGTTCCTATCGGCTTTGCGTTCCTCGCGCAAGCATTGGTTGAGCTCGGGCGGCGTGCGCGTCGACATAGGGTTTCAACTGCACGAAGCTGGGGAGCTCTACCGCATGTTGGCCGCATTGGAACTGCTGCCGAGGGAATCGAAGCGAGAACTGGGGAACCTCTTTTTCGATCTGATCGAACGCAAGAAATGGACCTCTGTGCACTCGCCTTGGATCTGGTCGGTCGGCCGACTTGGAAGTCGTGTTCCGCTTTACGGCCCACTGAATGCAGTGGTCGCTTCCGCGGATGCGGAGAAGTGGATACAACGTTTGATGGATATTGACCCGCCGGACGGTACACCCATCTTCTTGGCCATGATGCAACTAGCCCGGTGTACGGGAGATCGGCAGCGTGATATTGGCGAGGGGACCCGTCAGAGAGTCCTCGACTGGTTCGCTCAACGGAATGTTTCGCCGGCTTTATCCGCGCTGGTCGAAACGATCGGCGAAATGAACCGCGATACACAACTTGATGTATGGGGCGACTCACTCCCGCCAGGCCTGCAACTAGATCTTGCTCAACCAAACACCGCCAAGGCCTGAAGCGCGATTGCGGCGTCACGCTGCTCCGTAGCCGATACGGCACTGTGCAGTGATTGTACCTGTTCCAGCAGGAAAGGTACGGCAGCACCTGGCTGCGGGGGATGGGTCCCCAATAGCTTGCCAATTCGCACTGCAAGTGCCGCGATGCCATCACCTGTTCTTGCCGATACGGCGAAATCGTTGACCGAATCTGTGCGGTTTTCCGTTGGTAGGAGATCTGACTTGTTGGTAACGCGCAAGATCGGGACGCGGACACTGCTCAGCGGCGCAAACTCGGGTCCACCACATTCGCGGACTTGGACAACAACGTCGGCCTGCAGGATTTCTTGTTCTGCCTGAGCCATTCCGATGGCTTCGACGCGACTCTCGGGTGTTGACCGAACACCCGCGGTATCGGCCAACCGGACCGGCCAGCCGTCCAACGCCGTAAGTTCAGTCACAACATCCCGTGTCGTCCCCGGTTCGTCGGTGACAATGGCACGACGAAAACCTAGCATTGCATTGAGCAAACTGCTTTTTCCCACATTCGGCGGTCCCGTAAATGTGACTTTCCAAGGAACGCTAGTCCGCAATCCAAAGGGACTCCGTTCGGACAATGCCAGCATCTCCTGCCGCGCCGACTCCAGCTGCCCAACTTGCAGCATTTGCCGAATTCGTTGAATCGCGCAACGCAACGCGCCATGGTATTGATCAAGCAATAGGACCGCACCACGTCGTGTCAGGACACTTGCGAGCGAAACCAACGCGGCCTGGCGAATCGGATCTGGCTCACCAGCTACAATCCACTCCCCCCAAGTCCTTTCGCGAAACCCCAACCGGCCAAGCTGCTCGCGTAATAACGCCTGGATTGCCACTCCTCCATGGTGATGTAGCTCAAATTGGTCACCGAAATCATTCACGACGACAACTTCTTCGACCACGGAAGGATTGTTAGAAAACGCCCAGAGCCCGAACCGAGGACGTTTCGGATTGGCTGTCGGGTGGCGGCCGGCAATGGGTCGAAAAAAATCAGACAAAGCAGCTTCCGCCTGCGGACCGGAACAAACCATGGTCGCAATCCCTCCTCTCCCTGCTGGAGTCAGCCAACCAAACAAATTATTATCCATTGTGCACACGACTTTCGACCTCCGGGAGGCTCCAGTATACTACATCGCTCCCCAGGAGCGGTTGCTCAGCGAGATGACCTGCTTCTTTACCTTCCATTGTTGGTGACCGACCGATGGCACGCTACGTTGTACGTTATGGAATCATGCGTGGGCTGGCGGTTGTCACAGTTCGCGGAAGCGAACGAATGTTGCGCGGAACGCGAGTTCTGGCACGAACTCCGCGCGGTATGGAAGTAGGTGAGATCCTCTGCGAAGCGACCGATGCCGTTGTGGCTCAGCTACCGAATCCGGCCTTTGGCCAAGTCGTGCGCGAAATGACGTCACAGGACGAACATGAACTTTCGCACGTCCTACTCGAGGACCGACGCGGATTTGAATTATGCAATAAATTTATTGACCAACTCGGGCTTCCGATGCAACTTGTCGACATTGAACACATGTTCGGTGGCGAGCGCGTTGTTATCTATTATCTGTCGGAACAACGTGTCGATTTTCGTGAACTTGTAAAGCTCGTCGCTGCGGAGTTTCAAACGCGGGTAGAGATGCGGCAGATCGGAGTTCGCGACGAAG
>JAQCHP010000186.1 GCA_027619595.1 Planctomycetota bacterium | reverse complement strand
GCGTGGCGTCTTGCGGCTTGGTCGGCGGACACGACGTCAATTTGACCGTTTATCCGTTCATCATCCGTGGTGTGGCCTTGGACGGTATCACGTCGTCCGTCTGCCCGATTCGACCGCGACTCGAGATTTGGCGGCTGTTGGCGAACGAGTGGAAGCCCGCGTGCTTGAACCAGCTCGCGCAAGAAACGACACTCGAACAGCTCGAGCCGCACATTCAAGCAATCTTGGCCGGACAAGTCCGCGGCAGGGTTGTAGTGCGTGTCGCCCCGAACGTCGGTGGCAAGTCGGATCGCAAGATTGCCCCGGCCTGACGTTCGTCTCCTCTCCGCCAAAAGACTCTCCAGGCCCCTGGGCGGTAGCGTTACCGCTTGCCTGTCTTAGGGTTTCGCCTGACTTTCGTCACCCTTTTCGCCACGCGACTGCCTCACATGACGGTGGCACTCAAGGCAAGTCATAGTCAACTTGATGTACCCCAAGGAAGCACCGTCCAAGTTACCTTCCTTGGCGGAGGTCTGAATACGCTGTGCGGCGTTCCGAAAATCGTTGCTAAGCCGCCTGTACTCTTCGGTTTGCAGTACCTGCCAACCCGCCTCTTCGCTATAGAGATGAAGTCGCGAAGCCTCGATCCGCATGAGGTCAAAATCTTCGGTCGCCAGTCCCTCCAAAACTCGTTGAGCACTCACAAGTTTGCGTTCCATTAATGCTTCCAACCGACCCGTGGGTTCCACGTCTGCTGTCCAGCCGGTTGTCAGTAACCGTGACACACCGACGCTGACAACCAGTACCAGCAATGCACGGGTGATTATGGTACGGGATACGACACGACGAAGTAAATTTCCGTAGTAGTTCATAGTTCCTCCTAGAGTCTCATCCATCCCGCCGGCACTGCCTTAGGGCCGGGGAGCCAGGGTGCAAAAGACGTGCCATGGGTCTTTATCTCGCGAACAGAGTGCCCTGTCCGATACCAACAGTTCACTAGAGTGCCCTAATGGCACACATCGCTCTATTTCAGAATGGCAGACGTGCGAAGTGGCACACTGAACACGCGTAGCAAATTTCGGTTGACGTGTCTCCCCCGAACTTACGTCAAACCAACCAGGCTTTGGCGTGCGGCATTGAGCGTCTGCTGCACCAAGTCGGGAGTGTGCTTGGCCGAGACAAACATCGCTTCGAATTGACTGCAAGGCAAATAGTGTCCCCGTTCCAACATGCCCCAAAAGAATTTCGAGTAACGCCCAGTATCGCACTTCGCCGCATCGCTCCAGCAGTGGACCGGCCCGTTGTGAAAAAAGAACGTCAACATGCTCCCTACACGTTGTACAACATGTTCGATTTCAAGGTCTGCAGCAATGTGGCGAAACCCGTCTGCTAGTTGCTGACTCAAATGCTCTAGTTGGCCATAAGGGGAAGAATCTCGCAGGACCGTCAGAGTCGCAATTCCGGCAGCCGTCGCCAATGGGTTACCGCTCAATGTTCCCGCCTGAAAGACTTGTCCCACTGGCAAGAGGCAATCCATAATTTCAGCACGGCCACCGTAGGCACCTAGCGGTAGTCCTCCGCCGACCACTTTCCCAAAGGTCGTGAGATCGGGAGTGACTCCCTGCAGCGTCTGAGCGCCACCGTAGGCCACTCGAAATCCAGTCATAACTTCATCGTAAATCAGGACCGCGCCGAACTCGGAAGTAAGTTTCCTCACGGCAGTTAAGAAGGGAGATGTCGGGATGACAAGTCCCATGTTCCCGACGATTGGTTCCATGATGACTGCAGCGATTTCGCCGCCGTGCCGCGCGAAGACCGCGGAAATCGCTTCCACGTCGTTGTACTCAAGAACCAGGGTATCTTCCACCGCACCGGGGGTCACCCCCAGCGAATTTGGCACCGATAAGGTGGCGGCCGAACTCCCCGCCGCAACCAGCAAAGCATCGGCATGACCATGATAGTTTCCGGAAAACTTGATGAACTTTTTGCGATTCGTGAAGCCGCGGGCCAAACGAATGGCGCTCATCGTGGCTTCCGTACCGCTGCTGACAAGTCGCACACGCTCAACCGATGGTACAGCCGCAATGATCAATTCAGCCAGCTGATTCTCCGCCTCGGTTGGAGCACCAAACGTTGTGCCGCGTGCTAACGCAGCCTGAATGGCATCCACCACTTGTGGGTGACAATGACCCAAGATGAGTGGTCCCCAGGAACCGATATAGTCGACATATCGATTCCCGTCGACGTCGAACAGAAACGGACCATCACCACGATCCATGACGATTGGTTGACCGCCAACACCGCCAAACGCGCGAGCCGGACTGTTGACACCCCCCGGCATCAAATCGCAAGCTTTGGCGAATATCTCAGCGCTTCGGCTGTGATTCATGACTGACTTCTCCCAGGGTGAAATGGCGATGGCAAATCGTTGGCGCGATTCTAGCAGGAAGAGTCTGCCGATGAATCGGCGGGACACGCGTTCAGTTGATTCAGCTGGTTTCGCCCCTGCTTCTTCGACTGGTATAGCGCTTGATCGGCGCGCCGCAAGAGGGAATCCACCGTATCGTCCGACGATGGCACGGTTAATCCCATACTCAAAGTTACCGAAAGGCCTGCGTCTCGATCGCTGGCAGCAAGATTGGCATTTTCCACCGCCTTTTTTAGACGTTCACAGGCTCGCCGGGCAGTTTCCAAATCCTCAACTTTTAAGATGATCGCAAATTCATCTCCACCCAATCGCGCCACTAGACCGCCGGGACGCACGCTTTTCCGCAGCAATTCTCCGATACCCGCAACCACATGATCGCCGGCAACATGGCCGAGCGAGTCATTGATCCTTTTGAAGTGGTCGACATCGGCCAACACCAATCCAAACGGGGCTCGTTTCGCTTGCCACCTCCCCATCACATACGTTAAATGCTCGTCAAACCCTTTGCGATTGGCAATGCCGGATAATGCATCGGTACGGGCTTCGCGTCTAGTTTCGTCCAGTTGCATCGCCTGCTGCTGCAATTCGAAGCGAGTAGCCGAAAGATCATCTTCAAGCTTCCGATTGGAGACGATCACATTGTTAATCTGTTGCAAGAGCTGATCTTGCACTTGCTCCAGATCGTTTACGGATCGCAGGTGTCCTACGGTTTGCTCCACATGACGAAGTTCGGAGTTTCGCACATCAACCTGCTGAGTCAAGGCATCGGTACTTTGCAGCATGGCTTGCAACGTTCGCACCGTACGATCACGCTCCGATCGGATTCGACGAGTTTCGATCGACTGAGCAACACTTCGCCCGATCCAAATGCCAACGCCCAAACTGACCGCCACGATCGGCAAAAAACAGGCAAGGATCCGCAATAGTAGGGTGTTGTCGATTTCCAAGAGCCTTCTTCTTTACAGCGGCCGTTCCGACCAAGGAATGCGTCCGGTAGACTTGCCAAATAGTAAATTGGTGTAGTAATTGTAGAAGGCTCAGCAGAGGTGCAAAAAAAGCAATCGCCTCTGAGCCACCGTCATACTCGATTGTAGCATTCGGCCGCCCGCAGGATAAATCACATGTCAATTCCGGACACACATTTGGGCGGCGTAATTAGTGTGGCCAAGCCCCGTGGTCCCACATCCCGAGATATCGTCGACCGGATCGAGCGACTGATATTGCCCAAGAAAGTTGGCCACGCTGGGACTCTTGACCCGTTAGCGTCCGGGGTGCTTGTCTTGTGCATCGGCACGGGAACACGGCTGGTACAGTACGTGCAGCGGCTTCCCAAGGAGTATCTCGCTGAATTTCAACTCGGAGTTTGTAGCCCAACCGACGACATTGAAGGGGAATTGTCCCCCGCAGCCGGACCGACGAGGGTCCCCGAGAGGCGTGAAATCGAGGCCGCCTTGCCAGGTTTCTTGGGACCACAATTGCAAGTTCCTCCCGACTATTCGGCGGTCAAAATCAACGGGCGTCGGGCGTACACATTAGCCCGGACCCGCAAAAATCTTCAATTGGAGCCCCGCCCCGTTGTTGTTCACAAAATTGAACTGCTGAAATTTGACTACCCCCATCTGAAATTATCGATCCATTGTGGATCGGGCACCTATATTCGGGCTTTGGGACGAGACATTGCCGGCTCGCTCGGCACTTCCGCCGTGATGACGTCTTTGGTCCGTGCGGCGGTCGGTCCGTTTCGCTTAGAGAATTCCCGCGATTTTGATCAACTGTTGACGCAAGAGGACCTTCTCTCCACGATGCTTCCGCTGAGCTTTGCCGCCGCGAGTCTGGCGTCAATTCGCCTTACTGACGATCAATGCCGGCGAATCTTGCAGGGCCGGCCGTTGCTTCGTGACGAATTTCCGGAATCTGACGCCGAGGAACTGGCAGCCCTCGATCCGCAGGGACGGCTGATCGCGGTGGTGACCACGGATGACGATTGGATCCGACCAAAAATCTGCCTGTTTGGGCCACCTCCGCCCCTTTCTACCCACTGAAACCGCCTGATCCTCGGTCGCCGTCGACTCGCCAGTAGTGTAGGCTTCGACCGGACCTTTGAACTACAATGGTAAGGAGCCTCCATCAAGGGACCTTCCGGAGAATCGATTCCAATTCGTTCCCCGAATGTAATTCCCACCAAATCCGTTACCTTCCGAACTGTGGATGTATGCAATGACGAACCACCCGAGAAACAGAACCATGCCAATCTCACCAGCATCACGGATAATCCAAAAAATCGCCTTTGTGGTCGCGTTGTTTTTTATTGCGATCGCAACCAATCCACTTTGTTGCGCTGATGACGCTGCGAAGGCCAACGAAACGGCCAAGCCCGATGATGCAGCGAAGGCAGTTCCGTCTGCTGAAGCGGAAGCAGCCATCGCGAAGATTAAGGAGTTAGGGGGCACCGTCAGTCAGATCGCCGCTAATTCCAGTGAACGAGAAGTGTCTTTCCATCTCTCCGACAAGGAAATCGGCGATAGCGCCTTGGAACCACTCGCTCAACTTCCAGAAATCATCGCAGTCAATTTGCGTGGCACAAAAGTCACTGACCAAGGACTTCTACACTTAGGCAAGCTTTCCAAATTGCGCCGACTGCACCTCGAAAAGACAGGAATCACCGATGCAGGTTTAGCCGCATTAAAGGGTCTCGCGGAACTTGAATACCTTAACTTGTACGGGACAGGCGTGACGGATGAAGGGCTCGCACATCTGGAGGGACTTGCGAAACTCAAGAAAGTTTACCTCTGGCAGTCCAAAGTCACAGATGCTGGATCACAGCAATTGATCGCCAAGATTCCGGGCCTGCAAGTTAACCTAGGCGCGGAACTCAAGCCGGTCGAATTCAAGCCGGCCATTGAAACATTGGCGGAAGGACAATTTATTCGAGTTCGCCGCACAGGGACCGCACAAGTGCTTTCGCTGGCAGAGGTGGAGGTTCTGGCGACCGATGAACTCAAACCCCTGCAGAAAGAAGGCAAAGCGTCTCAATCCACGACAGCGGAAGGGGCTGCCGCCGAGCGTGCAATTGATGGAAACGTCGAACCCGACTTTACGAAGGGTTCGGTCACGCAAACCGAAAGCCAGAACTACCCCTGGTGGTTGCTCGACCTCACGGCGCCCAAACCGATTGCGCAAATCAAGATTCACTCCCGCGGAGACGCTGTAGGTACCGTCATTGGAAGTGTGGTGGAGATCCTCGACGCCAACAAGCAAGTCGTTTGGTCTGCCGAGATTAAGGAAGGCAAAGATGGCCAGATTTTTGAGTTCCCTACCAAGTAACCTACTTCGGCGGCCATCTCGCTTCAAATCCTTGTCCCGATGATCCTTTCATGTTACCCGACGGGTAGTGTGACGGAGAACCACGCAACATGTCCCAACGCTAACGCATTCGGGTTACATGCAAGATGATTTATAGAACCGTAGAGGCTTGAAGTATCTCATTAAAATTTCCCTTCGCATCAATCTCTTTTGCGATGGTGGGGTGTGCGAACACGCGCACTCGTTTGACATAGTCGTCGAATTGCTGCTGTGCGAGCGTTTCAACTACCGGTGAAACATCCTTGAGTTGTCGATAGCAGCCTTCTCGCGCGAAAAAGACTTCGACTTGGAACTGGACCTCCAACTGCATCGGTGGCGCGTCTAGGAGAATTTCGTGCGGTGCCACGCGTCGACAGAGGTGATGGCTGAGTCGTCTCGCTAGTTCTTCGCTCCAGGCCACCAAAGTAGCATATGGCTGCCTGGCCATACGATCGTAGAGTTCTCGGTTCTCCCGGTAGTTGTACTCCGAGACTCGCTTGTAGAGTCGTCGCGAGGTTCCAAAAATTCCGTCGAGAAGATCTCCCGCCGGACTCGCGCCAGCCGACTCGCGCAGCTGGACCACCAACTGAGATTCGGTCATTCGAAACAACCGGTCAAGATCCAGCTGCAAATACAACAGAAAAAAAGCACGCTGCAACATTGCCGTGGCAGATCGGACGGCGTGGTGCCAATAGACCTCGCTGAACATAACATAACGCGCAAAAACCATCATCTCTGCCGCTGTACGGCCTTTATCCGTAATAGCGATTCCGGTGCCCGCTTGATTCACACAAAGGCTACCGATCAGCCGCGCCTGATCGAAATTTCGGCCATAAGGAACCCCGGCATGCAAACTATCTCGATAGAGATAGTCCATCTTGTCCACATCGATCGGTCCGGAAAGCAGGCTTTGTAGAATCTCGCTCCGAATATCTCGCGGTTTGTCAGACAGAAGCGCCACAACGTCGCGCGGCTGTATATTCCAGTCGGCACGCAATACATCCGCCAACTCACCTTCCAACAAGAAGCTATTCGCAAACATTTCGTGCTGCGGAACCGACGGCAGTTGCAAGTCCTCAATCGGATGACAAAAAGGCCAATGGCCAAGGTCATGCAGGAGCGCGGCCACTAGGAACAGTTCCGCATCGTCCGGGCGAATTACTGCGGAAAACCGCGGGTCATTCGCCAATTGCCGCAGGTAAAGCAACGCCATGCGGTAAACACCTAGCGAGTGTTCAAATCGTGAGTGATTCGCCGCGGGGTAAACATGGGATACCAGTCCCAATTGACTCACGTGCCTGAGGCGGTGGAACTCCGGTGTATCCAAAATCTGTCGGACCCGCGAAGTGACCGGCACGTCCAATTGATCGGGAATCCGGATTTGACCACCCAACGCGTGCAGGCCCCGTAGTTCTGGCAACTGAAGAATATCTGACATATAAGCTTCCTGACCGGGCAGCGATCCACTTCAAAAATCATTCAACCTACTGGAAAATCAGCAGGAATCGCCACGTTTCGTCGCTGCACTTACCGCCCCATAATACCAATCCCGTTGATCGGCCATAACAGGGTCCGATTCCCGGTTCCCGAGATTCGCTCGTGGAACAATCAAATCATGTCGATTGTCGCAGTTTTCCCAGTCCACCGGGTGTTTGCGAATTTTGGCAAGCCAAAACGCCGATGATCGTCGGCAAGGACCATCGCACAGTGGGCCGCAGGAGGTTTGGCCAGCACCATTTCGAACCCATACGGAGGGGGAACGAACATGTACTCTCACGACAATAATTTCATGAGCCCGCGCCAATCCTCACCTTTAGCAGCTTGGTTCGTGGCGTTAATGCTGTTGTTTTGCGGCAATGGGGCCTTACAAGCGGCCGATTTATCGGGTTACTGGGAAGGAACATGGCACGGTTGCACCGACGGCCTTAAGGGTACTGTGAAGGCCTGCATCACGAAATGTGGACCAAATTGTTACCATGCAAAATTCTCCGGACGAGCCTTCAAGATCATGCCGTACAAATACGACGCCATGTTGACGGCCACCGAAGATCCGGTCACTGGCAAGGTGCACTTCAAGTGCAATACCAAGCTCCCCATCTGGGGCTGCTATTGGATGAACGGCACGGCCAGCGATTGCTCTTTGTGTGCCCGTTACCATACGGACGACCATGTCGGGTTTTTCAAGATGCAGCGAGTGTGTTGCCAATAAGCACTGAAATCCCCCTGAGAATCCCTGGTTTTTTTCAGGAGCAAGATGCCGTTCCTGCGGT
>JAQCHP010000185.1 GCA_027619595.1 Planctomycetota bacterium | reverse complement strand
TCTCGTGACGCAGCGCGATCAAGACATTTTGTACCGCATTCGCGGTAGTTTCGTCGACGGAGAGCCGGAGGTCGTCGGCTTCGCTATGATTGAGGACGGACGCATCGTGTTCGACGTCGATGCGAAGAGCGAGATCAAGAATCCGGAACATTTGGTAATTCGCCAGACGTTGATCGACCGTGCGAGAGAGTTGGGGACTTCGGGGGGATTCTATGTGCAGACCAACCCCCAACAGTTGGGCACCCTGAGTTTGCAGGGGGACATTCGGCCCGACGGGGCGTGGCATTTAACGCGGGCTCTCATGTCGGGCGACAACGGTGATGTTGAAGAGTTTGGTGACTTGCAATCGATGCCAGAGAAGAAACGCCGGAGATGTGAGAATATCCTCAAGCACGTCGGTAATGAGGACGTACATCTTGTTTCCTATTTTATGGAACACAAACGTATCCCACCGCTCGACTGGATGATCCTCGCTGCTTTTGCGTCGTATGCGGGGGCGGGCGGATTCGCGAATACCCTGTTCTCTAATTTTGCACGCGATAAGGGATGGGGGATGGGGTCCAAAGTGGGAGCGATTCCCAGCGCCGTGGGTGGGACAACCATTTCACTGTCGCACGTAGGGATGAAATTTGATCCAACGCCGGAATCGATGGGTCGCTGGCGAGGTTGGATGCGCTGGGTCCTGCGCGATCAGTTATGCGTGTGGATGATCTGCGCAACGCTCGGTGTCGCCCTCCCGTGCCTGCTCTCCTTGGAATTCGTCCGCAATGCGCCTGTTTCCCAAGATCGAGTATCTGCCATGATGGCGGACGGCATGAAGAATCAGTACCCGATGTTTGGACAAGGTTGGTGGTACCTCACGTTGCTCATCGGATTCTTAATCCTGTTCCCTGGTCAAGTAGTCGCCGGCGACGGTGTGGCTCGACGTTGGACTGACATTCTGTGGACCGTGAGCGGGCGCTTGCAATCGCTACCCGGCCGCTACGTCAAGTATATTTATTACGGCATCCTCATCGGATACGCCATTTGGGGCATTTTTGTGCTGACAATTTTCAGGCCGCTCATGTTGGTCAAGATCTCGGGTGCATTGGGCAACCTTGCGATTGGGTTTGCCATGCTCCATACCATCTATGTCAACCGCACGCTTCTGCCGCGCGCGTTGCGGCCATACTGGTTTGTGGAAGTGGGCATGTTTTTAGGATCGATGTTCTTTCTCGGGATCAGTGGGGTTGTCGCCTACTACACATTTCGATAACAATCGGCGGCCATAGATGGATATTGGGTCCGCCATGATGAAATTTCAGCTGGGAAGATTGGCAGTGATATGAAAAAGTTGACCGTTGTCTTAGTGGCTTCTGACTTGGAGATGCCAGCGAGTGTTCCTCAAGAGTTGTCAGCTGCGGGGGTCGACTTTCGGGAGCGGATTTGTCAAACGTCGTCCGATGTACCTTCCGCCTGCCGTGACGCCGATTTGGTGTGGGTTATGGGCGGGTCACGTATCGTTACGGCCGAGACGCTACCCGACCTGCCGCGCTGCCGAGTCCTCTTGCGGACCGGGACCGGCACCGACAACATGCCCGTTTCCGGCGCGACGCGACTGGGCATGTACGTGGCAAATACGCCCGAGGCGACCACGCACGCGGTGGCCGAACATGCGATTGGGCTCATCTTTGCTGTGGCGCGACAGATCGTCGCTCAGGATCGTTTGGTTCGACAAGGAATTTGGGATCGGGATCGAGCCTGGCCTAATTGGAGTTTTGAGGGGCGGACGCTGGGACTTGTAGGATTTGGCCGTATCGCACAGGCCGTCGTGGCCAAACTGCGAGGATTCAATCTACAAGTCGTTGCGTCCGACCCTGCTGTGTCGGCTGAAGTGATGCGAGACCATGGAGCAGAAAAGGTCTCGCTGGAACAACTTATGATACGGTCGGATTACATTTCGATTCACGCGCCGCATCTCCCCGCCACATATCATCTGATTGGCGAGCCTCAACTCCGGTTAATGAAGCCCCAGGCGATTTTGGTCAATACGGCCCGTGGCCCGCTCATCGATCAAGTCGCGCTGACGGAAGCACTCGAACAGCGTCGAATCGGCGGTGCCGGTTTGGACGTGACCGAGTCGGAGCCCCTTGCGGTGGACGATCCGCTCATGAAATTGGACAACGTCGTACTGACACCGCATATCGCCGGTTATTCGGACGAGTTCCGCCGCAATTTTTGGGAGCATTCCGTGAAGACCATCAAAGCGGTAGCGGCCGGAGGCCCTCCCCTTTGGATCGTAAACCCGCAAGTTATACCTCGTACTTCGTAAAGGAATTATTGTGACGCCGAATAATTCACTGACGTTACTTGTACTCGCAGCCGGGCTTGGCAGTCGCAGTGGCGGCGCCAAACAGATCGAAGGGCTCGGTCCATCGGGCGAAACCATCACCGACTACTCGATCTACGACGCGTTGCGCTGCGGGTTCGATCGAGCCGTCTTCATCGTACGGCAAGACATCCTGGAACTCGTCAAGGAAAAATTCCTGCCCCGTTGGTCAGAGAAAATTGCGATTGATTTCGTGGTTCAGTCGATGGAGAGCTGTATTCCGTTGCATTTACAGAATCCGACCCGCACAAAACCGTGGGGCACGGGGCACGCGTTGTTGTGTGCAAGAGACGCGATTCACACCCCGTTCGCTGTGATCAATGCGGATGATTTTTACGGGCAAGAGGCGTTTCAATCGCTCGCCAATCACTTTGCCCAGGATAAGCAAGAGGATCATGCCATGGTCGGCTTCAAGCTCAAGCATGTTCTCTCCGCGCACGGAAGTGTTTCACGCGGATGTGGCGATGTCGACGCTGCTGGGTATCTCAAGTCACTGACCGAACAGCGGACCATAGTGCAAGAAGGGGATAAGATCATTTCTCGACTGTCGACGGGCGACCAGCTTCTCGATCCAGAAACTCCCACCTCCATGAATTGCTGGGGGTTCCGGCCGAACGTATTCCAGGAAGCCGATCACGCTTTTACAGAGTTCTTACAACGGAGCCACACGAGCCCCGATGCCGAGTTTTACATTCCGGTGATTGTGGACCATATGTTGAGCAGCGGCAGGGGACGCGTCAAAGTTTTGTCGGCAGGTCAAACCTGGTTTGGCGTAACCTACAAGGAAGACAAACAGACCGTTGCCGACCGGTTACGCGAGATGGTAGGGCAGGGGATCTATCCAGAGCGACTCAGTTAGAGAATTTTCCTATGGATTCGGCAGTTCACGAGATTTTGCCACAGTATGACCTGCGCCCCGATTTGCCGATTACGCCGATCGGCAGTGGTCATATCAATTGGACCTATCGGGTCTCGGGTCCCATTGAATTTGTGTTGCAACGTATCAACACGAATGTGTTTACGCAGCCCGAACTGATTGAGTCGAATCTTCGATTGGCATCGGAGCATTTGCAGACGCATCACGCGGACTATCTTTTTGTGGCTCCGCTACCTACCACGTTGGGTACCGGAATGGCGTACGATGCGAGCGGGCGGCCGTGGCGGTTGTTCCGGTGCCTAGAACAGACAACGACGATCGATGAGGCAGAGACGACCGAACAGGCGTACAATGTAGCGGCGGAATTCGGACGGTTGGCGCGCTATTTAGAAAAAGTGGACGTGACGCGGTTTCACCCCACAATACCTCGTTTTCACGATCTGCCGTGGAGGTATGAGCAGTTTGAGGAGGCACTGCGCGGTGTCACGGAAGACAGGAGGCAACAAGCCACGAGCGAGATCGAAGCATGCCAGAGGTACTATCCACTGGTGGAGCGTTTCACGCGACTGATTAACGATCGTGTGTTGCGGCTGGGAGTTTATCACAACGATACGAAGATCAATAACGTGCTATTTGATCAATCGCGATGCAAGACCGTCGCGGCCATTGATCTTGATACGCTGATGCCGGGATATTTTATCTTCGACTTGGGAGATCTGGTGCGAACGGTGGTGAGTCCCGTGAGTGAAGAGGAGTCGGATCTGAGTCGAGTCGTTGTCCGGCGAGAGTTTTATAATGCACTGGTTGAGGGGTATTTGAGCCAGATGCGCGATTCGCTGTCACCGCAAGAAAGGGAGCAAATTCCGTTTGCCGGCCCGATGATGGTCTACATCATGTCCCTCAGGTTCCTGGCCGACTTCCTACGCGGAGACACGTATTATCACACGAAGTATCCCGGACAGAACTTGGTCCGTGCACGCAACCAACTGCAACTATTGGCACAGTTGACCGACTAACAGTGGACCGACCAGATGATGCGTCTAGCAATAAACGCGGCCAAGGGTGATCATCCCTTGGCCGCGCTTGTAATTACGATTTGAAATTCTTACGGCGATTAGTTACGCCAATTGCTTGCGTCGCAGTAACGCCAGTGCACCGAGTCCAGCGGTTGCCAGCAGGCCGGTTCCCGGTTCAGGAATCAAGCATTCGTGCTTGAATTCGCCATGGATGCGGATCGGTCCGCCATCTGCTTGGGCGTGAAAGCTGACGCGTGGTGGGCAGTAGGGGATCGTGTAAGCGATGTTTACTTCGGTCTGGTGTGTTCCAGGCACAAAGTCAACGGGAAACGGTTGGCTGAATTCTACGCCACCGTTAGGATTGCGCCAGTCGAAGGCAAGTCTGAGCCCCACTGGAGCAGTCTGGTTCGGTGCCAGCGAGACCAAACCACGAAACGACACGACCTTGGGGTACCGGGGGTCTTCTACGTTGCGGGCCCAAACGGCCAGCTCACCATCAGGTTCAAGTGTTACGTCGATGGGCGTTGTGCCGGCAACCGGGCCGGCCTGACCATACGAATCGGTGGCTGTCAGACACAGGGCCGACAGGCACACAGCCGTCAAGGCTGCATAAATTTTGCCATTCTCATGAGATCTCCCCCTCAAATGTGTTACAAACTATCGCGGCCAAAATGCCAGTCGTGCCGAGACGGTACCCACCGTCCGCCGACCCCCACTTACGGGTAACTCCGATCGTAGCCATGCTAGCCGGAACTGCAAGCATAATCCGAGTCTTTTGACAAAAAATTTCTTCATCGTGGCCAGAACGTCCATGTCTGGCCACGATTGATCTTGATACGTTCATGCTGGGATATTTTATCTTCGACTTGGGAGATTTGGTACGAACGGGGGTGAGGCTCGTGAGTGAAGAGGAGTCGGATCTGAGTCGAGTCGTTTGTCCCGTGAGAGTTTTATGATGCACTGGTTGAGGGCTATTTGAGCCAGATGCGCGATTCGCGTTCGCCGCAGGAAAGGGAGCTAATTCCATTTGCTGGACCGATGATGGTCTACGTCATGTCCCTCAGATTCCCGGCCGACTTCCTACGCGGAGACACGTATTATCATACGAAGTATCCCGGACGGAACTTGGTCCGTGCACGGAACCAACTGCAACTATTGGCTCAGTTGGCCGACTGACAGCTGGCCGACCGGTTGCTGCGTCTAGCAATAAACGCGGCCAAGGGTGTCATCCCTTGGCCGCGTTTCTAAGTACGATTTGAAAGTCCGACGGCGATTAGTTACGCCAATTGCTTGCGTCGCAGCAACGTCAATGCACCAAGTCCAGCAGTTGCCAACAGGCCGGTTCCCGGTTCAGGAATCAAGCATTCGTGCTTGAATTCACCACGGACCTGGAGCGCGACGTCCCCTGCTTCTGCGTGGAAACTTACTCTCCGAGGGCAGAAGTCGACCAAGTGTCTTATCATGACAGGCGTACCGTTGGGCGAAACGGCGACCGAAACGGGAGTGCTCGTATGGACAGCCCCGGTTGCGTCTCTCCAGTCGAAGCTAAGCTCCGCGGAGGTTGGGACGGGGGAGGAAAGTGTGCCTGTAAACGATAGGAGCTTTTGGCGATTTGGGTCTTCGACGTTACGCGACCAAACTGCCAGCTCACCTCCTGGCTCAAGCGTAACATCAATGGGCGTCATGCCGGAAACTGGACCGGCCCTCGCTTCTCGTTTCACCCGATTTGCTGAGTTTGGCGTATCGTGACCGGTTTGGATGAGTTGTGCCACGGGCACGGGCGTAATCACAAGATGTTGTGCTGGACCAAACGTGTCACTTTACCTCCAGAGAATCGGAGATTGGCATGGGCCCTCGCGTTGGGGCGACGCACTGCTGGAAATGGCCTGTGCTCAACGAGGTCCGAGGTTTGTGGGAAGGGAAAGAGTCATGTTACCAATACAGATTTGTCGGCACTGGCAGGGGGAGTGGTTGGGTTCGCGGGACTGTGTCTGTCAGGACTGCGGGAAATTGGGACATTGGTTCGATGGGATGGTGTTATGGCAGCGTCGAACGCCGGCCTGGAATCGCGCTACGACTCCCCAACGGTTAAGGGGTCAGCGGATAATGGAATTGCGTTGTCAGGCTGCGATGGGACCGTCATTGTACCCCAATGAATGCTGTATGGCGGAGGCTGATCAAGTGGCCTAGCCTGTCCTTGATTTCAGGCCAAACCACCGCCGACAGGAGACCACCGCTGACAAGAAACCGGCGCTGACAGGAAACCGGCGCTGACAGGAAACCGGCGCTGACAGGAAACCGGCGCTGACAGGACGTTTCTTATACCAGGGTTGTCGCTCAATACGCCATCGCCAGGGAACACTCCGTACCATTGTTTGTGCCTCCTCCCGTTTTTGCCTTGGTTTCATTAATATCAAGCCCTTGTCGTTTATTCTCCTTAATTTATCAATGTGATCGATCATGAATCGAAAGATTGTTCAACCGCGTTTGCTGGACCTCGACTCCCCCGGGCGTCGCGACTATTGGGTTGCTTTGGAGCATGACAGTGTTTGGGGGGACCATCTGATTCCATTGACTGTCTGGGTAGGTCCAGAAGTCAAACCGGATCAGGGTCTTGTGGCGTTCGGTTCCAATCACGGCAACGAATACGAGGGGCCGGTGGCCATCAAGCATTTGTTGGGTGAGGTTCGTTTGGAAAATGTTCGTGGGCGAATCATATTTGTCCCGGTGCTCAATGTTTCCGCCTTCCACGCTGGGACGCGGGAGAGCACGTTGGACGACGGCGTCAATCTCAACCGGGCCTTCGTAGACGGCGCGGGGGTCACGTCGGCACTGTCGGGCATCACGCATCGAATTGCGGCCTTTGTTCGGCAATACATTTGGCCACGGGTTCATGTGGTGCTTGACATTCATTCGGGCGGGGACGTCGCGCGTTTCTCCCAGTGCACAAGTTTCCATGAGGTGGAAGATCCAGTCGTATCCCAAACGATCGAACAGACGGCACGTTGGTTCGGCACGCCGCTGGTGATCATCTATCAAAACGCCACAGTCGGGCTATTGCCGAGCGAGGCCGAGCGATTGGGCAAGATTACCGTGGGGACCGAACTGGGTTGGGGACGGAGCGTCAACGTGGACGGAGTCCGTTATGCTCGGCAGGGGATTATGGCTGCGGCCATCCATCATGGGTTGCTGCGCGGAAAAATCGAGCCGATCGGTCATCATCAAGCTGGTACGCAACGCAAGGTTGCGATGGTTGAACGTGAATGCTTTACTGTGGCTCCGTTCGAAGGGCATTTCGAACCGCTGGTCGAATGCGGCACGCGTCTAAAGAAGGGAGACACGATTGGCCTTTTGCACGATTTCGACTACGTCGATGCCGAACCGTGGCCAGCTGTGGCGCAAGTCGATGGAATCGTGGTAGCCCAAGCTTGGTGTGCGCCAGTGAAACGGGGACAGCACATTTCCGTGATGGGGATCGAAGTTCCCTGAACAAACCGATGTAACCCGCTGCGTAGGCGAGGGAACCAACGCTCGGAGCGCCGCAGGCGTAAGAGCCGCCGCGGATCGACGCTTAATCATGCGCCGATTAACCGGGTGTAACGGTTTCACTTCCGATTGGGTCATACTATTCTCTCTCATTGCATGTCACATTTCAATGTATGTTCCGACGTTGCGTGTCCCAGATGGTATCTCGGGCAAGCTCGACTCTCGTGACCGGGGCCGGCGGAAAATTTCCGTCTATTCTCTTTCGATCACCGAAACAGAGGAGAAAACATGATTCCCTGGGAGAAATTGCT
>JAQCHP010000184.1 GCA_027619595.1 Planctomycetota bacterium | reverse complement strand
TTTTGATTTCAATTCGTTCAATCTGCAGAATCTTGAGCAAAATGGTAGCTCTAATTCGAATGAAATCCCGAGTCTGACGATCACCTCAAGCACCGGCGCCACGCAGACGTGGTCGTCAACCTACGAGGAATTTTTTTCAGGTTTTGGTATGTTTTCCTTCAATGATTCGGGCGTGAAGACCATGAATTGGTCTGGTGTCAACTGGGTGGAGTTCACGACCCAATACACGAAGGCGCAAACTTCCGAGTTTGCTCTGAAGGAGATTCCGGATGATCAGCTTCCCTTCGATGATTCGGGCGTGAAGACCATGAATTGGTCTGGTGTCAACTGGGTAGATATCACGACCCAATACACGAAGGCGGAAACTTCCGATTTTGTTCTGACGGAAGGCCAGACAGTCCCCGAACCCTCCAGTGCCCTGCTCATCCTGAGTGGAATGTGTGCGTTTCTGATGAGACGGCGCAGCGTTTGAACTTACCATTTGGCCGCCGGCTGCTAACGGCGCAAATAAGCCTGCCGCTCATCTTTTGGGAAGCACTCAATCGCATAGCGGAACATGGTGCGCGCCATCTTCCCTGAATGCTCGTCTAACAAGCGCAGCAGCACGGCCTTGTCCTTCTTTCCTATTTCCCGAAGCATCCAGTCGCAGGCTTTGAGCATGAGGTCGGTGGCCAAGGGGGCAGATCTTCTTCATCTGATATTTTCAAGATTCTGATGAGAAGTTAATCAGGCAGACCCCCTCACACCCCGACGCCGATTCCCGTTCTGACCATCCCAGGGGCGCCGGGCGCGAAAGCAAATTCCTATTCAAAAAGATTTGAAATTTAGGCGTGTGGCGGGACAAGCGCTGCCGCAGCTGTGCCGAGGAGATCATCGAAGCTCTGTGCGGCGACTACCGTGAGGAATACCTGTTCGCGCTCGGGCAAAGCCAGGGAACCTACCGGCAGTTGCGCGAAGCCATCGCGGCGTGCGATGAAAAGCTCGGCGAACTGGCCGACCGGGTGGAATGCGGACTTGTGATAGATGACCTGTCCCTTTGCTCCGTGCCTTTTCCTCCGAACGCCGATCGGCGGCGAGTTGCTCAGGCTCGGCCGCTCGACCATCATCCGCCCGCGCCCTGATGCTCTCCGCAAACGCCCCAAACGCCGGGCGCGTCCAGCCGGTGGGGTCGAAGAGCGGGGGAGTGGCCTAGGCGGGATGGGGAACCACTGATTTCACGGATGATACGGATGGGAGAGTGGCGATCATGTCCCTGCTAGGGCTATTAAAGTCGCCGGATGGGGTTTAAAATCACTATCAGTTCAGTCTTTAATTTTTTAACGTGGTCAGGTATTCGATAACATCAACCATTTGTTGTTGTGTCATCGTTTTGTACAAATCGGAAGGCATCAATGAAATGGGGCTTTTCGACAATTCTTCAATTTCGCTTTGCTGAATGTTCCGGACAACGCCTTCCTGGTTTTTGATGACGACCAAATCGTCGGTCTTGCTCACCAGCAGCCCGGTCACAATGTTTCCATCGTGCAAAACGGCGATATACGATTCATAATTGTGGCTTATTCCAGCATTCGGATAGAGGATCGACTCGAACATCGCTTCACGGCTGAGTTTACTACCGATCTTGCTCAGTTCGGGACCGACTTCCTTTCCTTCTCCGTTGACGATATGACATTTTGCACACGTCCCGGCTTCGGCGAATACGGACTTACCCCGTTCAATGTCTCCGCGCGACTTCGTTAGTTCTTGAATCGAGGGAATACTTGCATTGTCTTTCCCTTGAAGCGAAGGGAATAGCTTCGCCGCCAGTGATGTTTTTGGGCGACATTGACATCGCCACGTATAAAGCCGACGAACTATTCGTCACAGCGGACATGGCATCGTGCCATGCCGCTGAACTTCAAACGATATAGCCATTACGTACGCACGCTCACCGATAGGGCTCGCCTTTTATGCCTGATGGCAAGTGTCCGATTTGCCAGACGCACGCACGCAAGTCGTCAAAAGACTGCTTTGATCACTTTGAATGTGGTGTGTGTCGCGGCGTCTATATCGACAGCAGACTCGTCCGAGCGCCGACGACATTGGACAATTGGCCGGACTTGCTCGGTGCGGCGCGCGAGTTGCGAGAGCACTATTCATGGCCTCCATCAATTCGATTTGACGGCACCGTTAGCTGCCATAACGAAGATGGAATCGAACACCAAGTGAATCGCTTTCCGTCGACTATCTCTGAGCGAGCCCATCGACTGCTCGATACGTTAGTAAAGCGAACTGACTTTTTCGGCCAAGTTATATCCGTTACTGGCAACGACTACCCGCTGGCCTTCGTGGCGTCGCCCGAAGCGTTTTTCCCGTACATTGCATTCCTAGAAGAACGTGGTTTTATTAAGGATGTCCGCCGCGACTCTGATGGCACCCGCCTTAATGTCACCGCGTCGGGGTTTGACGCTGTTACCGATTCGGAACTGCTACCAGAATTGGCGGTCTTTCTGAGTTCCACATGCTTTGACTTGCGTGATTGTCGGTTCGAGCTGTCACAGCATTTGCAAAATCTCGCCTGCCTTGTTCGAGCATCCGACGACCCGTTGCAATTCGAAGTGAGCCCAACTGATGATTCAATTCAAAGTTGCCTGCTAAACGTTGCTCGTTCCGATGTTGTCCTTTGCATAATTGATCAGCGATACGGGCCGCCACTCCCCGATGGAGAATTTGCCGGTATCTCTGCAACGCATGCTGAAGTCCGTTTTGCTCGGTCTAAGAGTATACCAGTCTTCTTTTTTATTCGGTCAGATGCGTTTACTGAATGGTCGATGCTGAAACGTGATCCATCCAGTCGCACATCATGGGTTGAGCCAAAAGACGAAAAACGACGAAGACTCTGGGCGGACTTTGTGTCAGAGTTCGCTTCGCTCCCGGACAAGAAGGGTATCTCAAATTGGTTCGATCAATTTACCAGTATTGTTGACCTGAAGCGGGTCGTTTCCGCGCGCGTGCACGCATTCAGACATGGGCGCATGTGAAAAGTCGATATCAAAACGTTGCACGTGAGCGGGCGGCAACGTCGGTTCTGAAATCAACGTCACACGCGCCCGCCGCGTGAACTTGGTCGTTACGTCCAACGTCCGATAATTGCCGATTATGAGCGGTCGAGCCCCTGTGCTCGCATGCCACGACCGCAACAGTGCTACTCGACGGCCGTGTTGCATTCTTGGGGACTATCTAGTCCGGACCCCATACTGGGGTTTTTGGCACAACGCCCCGAAAAGGGCGAATAGCGGAGACAAGTGTCCCCTGGTTTTGCGGTTGACCTGACTTGCCAATGAAACCTCGCAGCGAAGTGAGCGGGGGGATCTTGCTCACACGAACTATCGCCTTTTCTTGGCTCGAATCTACCAGCCGACGTACCAGTCTAACCCTTATTTCACCGCGGCGCATAACGTACGCGAATCCTTAAATTCAAGAGATTGGTTCGTCCATGACTGACCGTTTACACCGTTACACAGCCGTTTCTGACGGACGGCGCGCCTTATACGAACCCCGATTCCGTCTTAAAATGGAAGTACGATCGGTGGCCATCCTGCATGATCACGCGGGATCGCCTACCGCACCGGTCCATCCCTACTGATACCTCCAAATGGGAGAAACGATATGACGCTAAAACTTGAACCGCTTACCGCACACAATGCGGACCAACGCATATTATTGGCAATTGCTGCGACCCGACGCGAACTATCGGCCGAGTTTTTGGCGCTGCCTAAATGGAAACAGGTTTGGTCCCCCATGGCTCACCTGCGTGAGACCCACGATAAGGGTTGGGTAGCGTATGCCCCGTCGGTGTGGTTCCCTAATGTCACACGATACGGCCGTAACGCGGCTTCTCAGGCGATCCGTCGCCTGGAAGACGGTGGATTGATCAACTGCGATCGACCGCATGGTCGCACAACGCATGTCCGATTGACGGAGGCAGGAAGCGAAGCGGTGGCCAGATTGGAGAATACTGATTTTCGATCGAGTCTGTTGACGCCCGCGTAACAAAGCATGTGACAGAGCAAACTGTGTGTAGTTTCTTACCACCTTCGTGGGCATGCCCGGGTGACGCATGCGCTTTGTAGTACCTTCATGGGGGGCCTGTATCGCTCTTGTGTTCAATGGTTGGCGAATGACAAACGCGCCGGTGTGAACGACCTGGACACTTGGTGTTTGCGTGCAAGAGAATGCGCAGCAACGCGCAAGTGCATAAAAAAATCCACTAGGCTCGTTACCTAGTCGATCTTATTGACTGGCGCTTAGTGCTTCGTTGTGTCCAACAATTGCAGGAATGACATCACAATCAGTAGAGTGACAATTGCAATCAGTTCTAGCATGTTACTCACCCTTTCGTTGAACGGACCCTAAGTTAAGTCCTGGTTTACCGTGCGCGATAACATACACTGGCCGCGCGTTGCTGGCCAAGCCCTTGCACAATCCGCAACGTGCGCACGATACCCCGTGCGTGTAGGCTGGACATTCTACGGATTCTGTTGGCCGTTCCTCATCGGCGCGGATCGTAGTGAACGGTCGCCAGCCGCGCCGCAACGCTTCGATGCGCTGCGCTGAATTGTGGCATGACACCATCAATATTGATGCTAGAAATTCCGCACGTTGCGGATCGATCCAGAACGCCTGGTGCGTGTACCCCGTCCATCCGCTTGAGATGTCGCATAGGTATCGCAACAGGTTGTAGGGCAGCGCTGCAGGGTCACCATAGGCGCCAAGGCGGATCTTTCGACCAAGTAGCAAGTGCTCGTGCGTTTGCCGATTGTAAACCGGATAGATACCACGTTGCAGGCCGCGCCAGACTGCATCGGGCGCCTGCCCTAGGTTGACGTAGCAAACGCGGTCAACCAGTTTGCGGCCGTTCCAATAGCCCTGCAGCGGGCAAGATCCACACGCTTGAGCGTTCAGTTCTGCTTGCACGGCGCGAAGTGGCGACAATCCATCATCGGGCAAGATCCAAGTTTGCACCATGTCGCCCGTCTTGCGATTGGACGTACGCAACGTTGCTACACACACCACGTTGCCATTCCCAAGCATGGACGGACCACGATAGATAATCAATCCACGCACGCCACTTGTCTTACGTAAAACTGTTTGCTGAACCATAACACACCCTTTCTTTATGCTGTGTTGAAACGTACATGCATTCACATTGAACGCGTGTACCACACGAAGTGCGAGCAAATTGTGGGCGACGTAGAACGTAAGACAATCGATAAATCGTGCGACATTGTTACGTGTAATTGCAACACAACGTGAGCACAACGCAACGTCGTTTCACGTGACGAAAGCAAGGCGCTGATCCTCGCATCACTGTTCGCAGATCGAATGTCAGCCAACACAGGTTTTGTTCTGTCAACGCGGCTGTGCAGGAAGGAAAGCAGGCGATGCGAGCGTCACTGCGAACTCTTGCAGCAGGATTCACGAGGTTGCGTGACGATTACGAAAGCTCATGATGTAGTTAAGAATGCTGATCGACCGTGACTACTGCCGACCGACGATGAGGGCTCGACACACGATCAACAATCGCGGGATGCGTTGCGAACGTATACGATAGAGCGAGGGTTCTAGTGCGGTTGACGCGATGCAAGTGCATGGTTTGAACTCGAAGTGCGTGACAGCTTGACGAATATCCGCTCGTGGCACACCACACCCCCCATCGCGCTTGAGTAGCATCGGGTCGTTTTTTTGGAGGTGATGACGCGAGAAATGCGTCACTCAATTCGGATGTAACTAAAGTATTCATCCACGAAGCCGTGGTTCTTTCGCAGGTCGGTCACGGTGCGAAATTGCATAGATAGGCGACACCGCACACTTTTTTGCCATATTGCCTCAGACAAAAGGCTTCGATTTGCTTCCATGGTATATTTTGCGAACGCATCTCGGCCACTTTGTCCGCGTCGATGCCGACACGCAACCGTGCGCTTTTTTTTGCGGCACTTCGACTTGCGTTTCGATCCAACGCGTCCTTGTCTTTACCCAATTCGAAATAGTGCGTAATTTCTGGATCCATATCCTTGGACTCCCTTAACAAATTCCGCCAAAGTGAGTCTATTCTGAGAATTTCCCAAAATTCTGGCCTATCGGATTCGTCACGCAACAGCAGTTCGGTGACCAAGCTGCATATGGTTGCAATCTGAGACAGGTCGTACGACTCAACTTCGTCGTAGTTATAGACGACCTCATGTTTCCCCCCTGAACCGCTCATGCTAACGGGACGTGCGACTTCCTCCATCCGTGTATTCACGTCCTGTAGGCATCGGTATAACCACCACTGTAACGATTTGTAAGAATACGGAACTGTAAGGGTTTGTTTCTCAAGGAATTCCATCGCCAAAAGGTAAGATTGAACTTCCTCGCTACGTCTTGCATTCCTCGATTTTTCCCTGATATCCAAATCAGACTTGCTCATGTTTTCTTCATCGCGAAGAACCTGGGACCAGTCGGTACCGGAGTCCGAATTGCAGTTGGGTAAGGGAAGTTCGTCTACAGTGAACTGGCGGACGAACGGCTCGATGGACTCGAGATAGAGTTCCTGCTTGGTCTTTTTTTCATCGCTCGTCATCCAATTCTCCTTGCCACTTCACGGGCTAGTTCGAGGTTTTTTGCGGCGTAAATTTGTGTCGCGTCGGCTCGTGCGTGTCCCAGGACAACCTGTGCTGCCTCAAGCCCGAAGTGCTTACGCACTTTTGTGCCGACGCTGTGCCGTAGTTGGTTTGGTGCCCATTTCTCAACGCCAGCGTTTTCGGCTGCGCGTTGTACAGCCTTTCGGTAACTCGTCGGTGTGTAACGGTCCCCTGGGGCAACCGCCGGATTGAGTTTGCGCGTCCGCATTTGCTGCGATGGCTGAACCGGTGTTTTTCGAGCCTTCCGAAGGCATCGTCGATGCAACTCCAACGACTCCTTCGGCGAAAAACAATAGGCGGCAGCATCGCGACGGAGATAGGGCTTTAATATCGTTTGGGCTTGAGGCCCAACAGCAATGATCCGGTCTTTTCCCCGCCATTCGTTCTTGTGTTGCGTTGGTGAGTAGACCCATACGTCACCAGATCTGTCGATGTCTTTAGCTCGCAGGTTGCAAACGTCCTGGGGACGACATCCGGTGAGTAGCTGGAACCGCACCATGTCGGCGACGATATGGGGGCAACATGGGAGCGTGTTCGCAACTACCTCGCCATCGACGAGTTTCACACCATCCGTTTCGCGGGCTTCACTACGCCCCTTCGAGAGTGCCTTAACCGTGCGAAGCAGATGGTGGACGCGGACGGGTACCAATTCTTGGCTGGCACCCCACTGAAAGATTCGCTGGATCTGAGCGGTAATGTCGTTGCAGTAGGTCCGACTCTTGTGCTGATCAATCAACACCTTGCGGCAGGCTTGTAGCGCCAACGCACCAAACGCAGCAACGTCGGCTTCACCGTAGGATTCCGTCAAGATACGAATCGCTATGACGACTCGTGGCTGTAGCTTCGGATACGCTACTTGGGCGTGTTGATAATAGGCGAGGGCCAGTTCTGCCACGGTGTACCCCGCGTGGTCGTGCAAAACGGGTCGCTGGATGGGATTACGATGGTTCGCGGTCCACTCGCTAATGACCCGGTTGTACGCTTCCTTCGATTCGTGGGAACCAAATTTTCCTAGGTAAACGTAGCGGCCGCTTAGCCGGACGAATGCTTGGCCGGTGTGGTGTTTACGGTACTTGGGAACTGACGTCGTGAGTCGTGGCATTTCAGAGTTCCTTGCAAATCACGGCACCCAAGGGGGTAGGCTACCCTCTTGGCTTTCGTTGAATTTGCCGCTCCGCCGAACGTCGGCGGGTTACAACTCTTGAATCGGCAAGGCTTTACGTCAGTGGGCGGTACTGGACTCGAACCGTTTGACGTAAGTGCCAATACCATCAGTAGGTTACGTCAATCAAACGAAAGTGCTGCTGCAAAATGCGCTGCACTATCTGATGAGTTGTCCCAATTGGTATCTCAATGGGATGGCTTAGATCGAGAAGTACAGGGGGAGATCCTGAGG
>JAQCHP010000183.1 GCA_027619595.1 Planctomycetota bacterium | reverse complement strand
CTTCCCGACTACGGCTCGCTCGGTGCGAGCTGTTACGTTGAGTTCGAGATCGATCGCTGTTTGATCGACCAAGATCTGGACGGGTTTCATCACAAGGTGGCTGGTGCCTTCGCCGCGTGTCGCCAGGCGGTCAACGACCAACTGGCTCAGCAATCGGACAAATCGTCGCTCACACCGGGCAACAATGCTTCTAACGGTGTACCCCATCACAACGGACACACCCGACACAGCGGCAATGGCCAAGGAGCCAGGCAGGAAGTTGCTTCGGCAACTCAGAGCCAGGTCCGGGCGATCTTCGCAATTGCCAGGCGACAACGAGCCGATCCCGCAATTCTGGTCCGCGAACGGTTCAACGTCGAACGTCCCGAAGATCTGTCGATTCGTGAGGCCAGCACTTTGATCGACGACCTGAAGCGTGGAGCGATCGAGGTGCGATCATGATCACAGTCGCACCGCCACCGACGCGGGACTATCTCAGCTACTCTGCGGTCCGTGCGTTTCAAGGCTGTCCGCTGAAGTATCGGTTTCGATATATCGACGGATTGCCGGAAGACTGTGTTTCATCGAGCTTGGTTTTCGGCAGTGCGATTCACGCTGCGGTTGAATTCTTCTTCAGTCAACAGTTGGCCGGAGAAGAAGAGCCGAGCCTTGATGAGCTGCTCGATGTTTATCAGCAAAGCTGGCGGGATCGGTCTGAGCAGGAGGTTCGGTTTGGCAAGACGGAGACCGCCGATTCGCTGCATCAATTGGCGGATAGGATGCTGACGGCTTTCCTTGCTAGTGACCTGACAAAACAGGAAGGCCGGATCATTGGCGTCGAGGAAGAGCTACGTGGTGAACTGTCGCCGGAGTTGCCCGATCTGCTGGGACGCGTTGACCTGCTGTTGGAGACCGATGACTCAGTGATTGTTCAGGACTTCAAAACATCGCGATCGGCTTGGAATGACTATCAGGCTGAGGACCAATCTGAACAGCTCTTGCTGTATGGGGAACTGGCTCGACGCTTGGTTCCCGGTAAACAGGTTCGGCTTCAGTTCGCCGTAATCACCAAGGCGAAGACTCCGAAGGTTCAATTGCTCGAAGCGAGTTTCGATGAAAGCAAACTGGACCGCACGAAGCGAGTTTTTGAAAACGTTTGGTCGGCGATCCAGTCCGGTCACTTCTATCCGTCCCCGTCCCCGATGCAGTGCCCTGGTTGCGGCTACCGAAACCAGTGTGCTGCGTGGTTGGGGTAGGGGTGAAGCCAAGGCCTGCTGTCCCGTTGGGGACCGCAGGCCTTTTTTTAGGTGTTGGCAATTGCGTTTGAAGAATTGCCATTATCAAGACAATGGACGATGTAATGTCCGAATCAAACAATCAAAACGTTCTAATTCGGTTTTCAAATGCGTCCCCTACCGTATTTCTTTTTGCTTCCTCGAGACGATCAGCAGGATCCCAGGTAAATCCTTCAGGGAACTTCTCAAAAGCAAAACTCATTTTCAAACCATCACATTTGGTCGTTGCTAAATCCTTGACGCCTTTGTCGAACACACTCTCCAATTTCTCTAGCCAACGACTTTCGGAGACAAAAGGTGAATAACAATGTTCCGGGGCGAGCACTCGCAAATGGACTTGTGAGGCATTCAAAATGGGTTGTTCAGTCGGATTGTAACCGAGCTCTTCCGCATTCGCTCGCGAAAAGACGTACGCAAGACCATACCGGAGAACTTGGATTGCAGCCTTAAGTGGCGTTTCATTGAACACGCCTTCTCTGGGCCATTTCAGCTCGATCATTGAATACTCACTGCTGGACCTCAAGACAAAATCCACGGAGTCAGGACCTGTGCCTGCGACTCCCGACGCAATCGGGACTTCGTTCGCCCAATCCTCGCCTTCAACGACATTCATAAAAGTTCTTTGAAGAGTAACCTCTGGGCTTGGATTGTCCCCAAGGTTTAATCTCTGGGTGTGCCGCCAATTAACCATTCCCCTGGATGGCTGGCCGTCCCAGTTGGATTCCAGTTGATTATATAAGCCTTGAACAAGCTCTTTTCCATCACCAATATTTCCATCTTTCTCGCATAGACGATTGAGACTTGTTCTGTTTGCATACCTAGGTGCAGATCCCTTCCATGTTTCATCAATTCCTAACCAGCCATCCACGATTACGTCGAGTTTGTCAAACAGTCCCATGATCTACCCCGTTTTAGGAGCGAGCGTTCCAGCAGCTCCTGTGGTTAAACGAATAAAGTAAGCCCCCACGAACCACAATCACGGTCTGGTTCCTGTGAAAGTTTGCTCTGACCCAAGTGTGTCAAAGCGGGTTGGTAAAATAAACAAACGAGCAGTCGGCGGCACCGTTGCCCCTGATCCGGGCGTCAAATTCGGTACCGCTTCGTTGGCTGGCTTCCGCGAGACTACCATCTCCCGAGTCGACAGACCAACATTGTACTAGGCAATGGCCGAAGCGTCCATGGCTTGAGAACCTGGTGACCGCCGACAGCTCTTTTTCCCAGGATCAATGATGACGAAGAAGTCAAAACACATCCCGAGCAGTAAACCCGATGCGGAACGACGGTTGCGACAAGCTGACCGCTTGGCTCGCGTCATGCGTGTGTTGCAGTTGCTGCAGAGCCGCGGTCGTTGGAACGCAGCGTCGATTGCCCAAGAGCTCGAATGCTCGGAACGCACCATCCACCGGGACCTGACAGTGCTGGAGCTGGCGGGTGTCCCGTGGTCGTACGACAAAGATCAGCAATGCTACCGGCTGCGTCCAGATTATACGTTTCCTACGTTGGGGTTGTCTGATGACGAAGTGTTAGGGTTGGCCACGGCAACTGCGACATCCTCAGCACCTGGGCTCGCCATCAATCTCGGTGGCGGTCCGGCCAGCGAGAAGTTTCTTGCCGCCCGGCCCGATGCGACGGAACTATTCAGGGAAGCGGTTAGCCTGACGCAGGTGCTTGATTTGAAGCTGGTTGACCACAGCATGCACGGAGAGTTCCTGCGAACCATTCAATGGGCACTGGTTGAGCAAAAGCAACTGACTGGAAAATACGTCAGTCCGCATGAGCCCGAACCCACTACGCTAACGCTGCATCCGTATCGGCTCTGCCTGGTGAAGTCATCTTGGTACCTGGTCGCCAAGCCAGTTGATGCCGAGGCAGCGATTACACTTCGCCCAACACGGTTCCAATCTCTGAGGATGATCGACGCCCCTGCGGAGGTGCCGGAGGAATTCGATCTAGCCGATTACTTTGGCAATGCGTGGGCAGTTTACCGCGGAGATCGTTCCTACGACATCGAACTTGTTTTCTCACCACGAGTTGCGGGCGTGGTCGTGGAGACTCGATGGCATCACACTCAGGAGGTTGCTCGCAAACCCGATGGCTCCGTCACGATGTGCTTCAAGATCGACGGCCTCAATGAAATCGTTCGCTGGATACTGGGATGGGCCGGTGACGTGAAAATCGTAAAGCCGGTCGAACTTCGTCAGCAGGTCGTCGAACGGCATCGGCAAGCGGTCGAGGAGAACTCCTTCGATGATTGATCAACTAACCTGGGCGGGATTCGCAAAACAGTCAGACTCGCTGGCTAACACGAGCCTCGGGCAGTGCCATGAAACGCTGGTTGAGTCGAGTCCGGTATTTGTTGATCGCCCCAAGCCACGCCTAACCTGTTGGCACATCGACCGTGGCCGTGCTTATGGCAAAGTGCAGGGTCATCCCCATTTCCCGGACGGCACTTGGTTGCGGACGTCAATGGTCCTGGGGCTTTTGGGCGATCAACTTCGGACCATGAATCGGGTCTACAAACTGGATTCGCCCAGCGAGTTCCATTTAAGAGTTTCGTCTCACCACCGATGGAGATATTGATGAGTTACGACGAGAATGACCATTTTGATCTTTTTGAAGAGATTGCTCGCGGCTGTCTCTATCGCGGCGGCAAGGACATGCAGACATTCCTGAACGGTTATGCCTGGGGTGCCATCATGTTTGGCATCCTGGTCGTCGCTTTGTTTTTGATCGGGATCCTCAAGGGATATTGAATGCGACCACCGCTGACTGAAAATGAAAAGCAGTTCTTGCTCGCCTATTGGTGGGAGACCGTCCATTTGGAGATGAATGGTCCTGCTCACACCTTGGCGAAGGAGCATCAGGTCACGGAGGGAGTTCTCGCTCGAGAGTTTTCTGGCTGCGTCGAATTGCAACGCCGATTCATCAGCGGAAACATGTTTGGTGGACCGCGAATCGAGCCTGTTGAGTGGCCATGGGCAGGACGTAAACTGCTTCCGAATCAAAACACCAACCCAATCGAAAAGGAAACCTGATGCAGCTCACCATCCACCGCGGAACTCGCGAGATTGGCGGATCCTGTGTCGAACTGCAGTCAGGGAACACGCGGCTGATCATCGACGTCGGCCTTCCGTTGGTCGACCAGGACCGGGAGCCGTTTAACCGAAACGCACTTCGAGGCAAAGAGCTGCCGGAACTTGTCGAAGAAGGGATCGTGCCTCGTGTTGCAGGCTTGTTTACTCCCGGCGAGCCACCCGACGCCATCCTGCTTTCGCATTCGCACCTCGACCATGTAGGGCTACTGCATCTGACGCCGGAGACAATCCCCGTTTATGCGTCCACAGGCACCAGCAAGATGATGAACGCGGGGGCGATGTTTAGCGGCCAACAGCGTCTTCCGAGAGAACGGCATGTTAAGCTTGCGAGTGGAACTCCGGAGGCGATCGGAAACTTCACCGTGACGCCCTATGTGGTCGACCATTCGTGTTACGGCAGCATGGCATTCCTGGTCGAAGCGGAGGGCAAGCGACTGCTGTACTCCGGTGACTTGCGAATGCATGGCCGCAAGCCGGGCATGATCAAGTCACTGATCGCGGACGTTGGTCCGTTGCGAGTGGATGCCCTGATCATGGAAGGGACACACTTTGGCAGCATTGGTCGGCAGAAGAAGACCGAATACGAACTGGAATTTGAGTTAACTGACCTGATCCGCTCGGCTCCGGGTTTGGTGCTCGGTTCCTTTTCGCCGATTGATGTTGATCGGCTGGTCAGCTACCTGAAGGCGACCATGCGAAACGACCGCACATTCGTCGTCGACGCTTACGCCGCCTACGTACTGCACTTGGTGAAATCGGAAATTGGCGTCCCCGACCCGACTGACCCGAAAGCCCCGGTGCGAGTCTACTTCAACGAGGCCTTCCAGCGGAAAGGCATCACGAAGCTTCAAGAGATGTTCGCACCCAACCGCATTGACCGGGACGAGATTCTGAGCCGCCCGAAAGAACACGCGATGGTCTTTCGGCCCAGCATGCTGAAGTTGGATTTCGACGGCGATTTGCCGACCGGATCTCGTTGTTTGTATTCGTTCTGGCAGGGGTACCTGGATCGACCGGATTGGACCGAATTGAAACGGCATTTGGCGGATGTGAACGGAGACTTTGTCCCCGCCCACACCAGCGGTCATATCTTCATGGATGATCTGATCAACTTCGTGCAATCAATCAACCCGAAGCAAGTGATCCCAATTCACACCTTTGAGCCCGAGGCATACCAGCAACACTTTGAGAATGTACGGCAGTTGAAGGACGGTGAGCCGATCGAAGTATGACTCACTCCGCTTCTGCAGCAGTTTTTGGCAACTTCTACCGGTCTTATTCCCCGATGCAGTGCCCCGGTTGCGGTTGTCGCAACCAGTGTGCTGCGTGGCGGGGATAGCGGCGAAAGCCAAAGGCCTGCCGTCCCGTCGGGAACCGCAGGCCTTTTTTTAGCTATTGGCAATCATGAACCAAGGGCGTAACACCGAAGCAGTTGATTGGAATTTTTGTGATTCATAGATGAACCCAGCACACCCGACACACCCCGCACGGCAAGTGGATGGCGAGTCGCAGGGAGCCGTCTCGCCTCGACACCCATACCTCTCGGGAACGCGTAACACGGCTGCCAAAAGAAATGGCGAACGCCCAGATACGGCGTGAAAAACGGGGTTCGCCGAAGACAGAGGTCTACCGGGCAGGCAACTCAAGGACCGGTCGTAAGCCGATGTTGCCGCTGCGGGTGCCAGGCTCGTAACTCTGCCGCCAATAGGATGTCGCAGAAAATGGCGGGTTGGAATAGCCGCCGCCGCGGATGACCTTGCGAGAACCATCGGCAGGTCCCTTGGGGTCAACGTTGCCAGAGGATGCGTAGGAATCGGGCGAGAACCAGTCTGAGCACCATTCGGAAACATTCCCGTGCATCTGGTACGGGCAGGACACTTTCGGCGGTTCAGTCGCGACGTTGCGAACTTGGCGTTCCGGATGGGAGAAGGCGGAAGCAGTGATGTTGTCTCTGTCGGTCCGACTCTTCACTGAGTCAGCTTCACGCAAGCTCATTGACCAGTTCCTGGACATGCTGCTTCGACGCTCCATAGCTGACGATGGAAACGTCGAGGTCGAAATCCGTAAACAAACTCACGGCACGACGGATTGCGGAAACGATCCATTCGTTTCGGTTGCCGAAAGCACCGCCGCCAAGCAACGTCAGGTAAACCTTGTTACTTCCAATCCTTTCCGCATTCAGGACTGCGGCACACATCGTTGCCTCGTACGACGCTTCCAGCACGAGCTGAGCGAAAGCTGCCCAGAGAGTGTCGGGATGTGATGTGTACGCCACTGGCAGAGCGGAGCAGTAAGCCTGCGAAACCAGGTGCGACTGACCGCCAATTGTCACTTGCGGATCCCAATGAAGCCCAATTCGAAGTGCTTGCCTTAGTTCGTCCCGCTCGGTTTCATCGGCAACTGACAATCGCTGGGAAATCGCTTTCAGCCCTGATGCACCTGGAACGGCGTATCCATTCTGCATCTTCCACAGTTTGTTGCCTGAGTTGCCCAGCATCACGCCCAGATCATTAAGACAATCAATCTGATTGTCCGCCGTCTGCCCGATCCGACCGTTTACCGGAACGAAATAATTTCGATAAATGGTTCCTGCTCCACAGGCGATCGCACACGCAGGCCCCTGAGTATGGTCTCCCTCGTAGATATCGACTCCATCTTCTGGCGTGACCGAAGGAGCGACCATTTCGAGAAGGTTAAACTGCGATGCCACCTGGAACAGTGCCCCTGCGTTTTCTGGATCAGAGTGCAGTTTCTGAACGTCGGCAATGACTTCCGAAAGGTGTAAAGTTCCAGTGGTTGCTGAGATCGACTGCACCTGAGAACGAAGTCCCTTCAGGCTGGGAGTTTCCACGGTTCCGCAGCTCATACGACGACCGTTCACAGAAGAAACCATCGTCCCATCGTCGACCGAAATGTTGGATCTGATCGCCGTTCTGTTCGCGAAATCCAAAAAGGGATTCAAACCACATTTGCTGTCCTGTTCAAAAAACAATCAGCGTCGTTGCTGCCGGATGTCGGCTCGTTGTCAGACCCCAGATCGTCAGTAGGTGACTCCAAGGTGCTGTTCGGCACACGAATGGCAAACCCACTTGTCGAGCATCCATTCTGGCGGTTTTGTCTCGCCACACTTCTCACATTGACGGTATTCCGCTCTGCGGAGTTGGACAGCGGAGCTGATGAATCCCTGAACTGCTTCGATCGTCTGTGATGCAGGCAACAATTTCCAGTTAAACTTGGCGAGTTCTCTGGGATTGACGACTGGCGTGTGAGGACCATCCCATCGAATCGCGAACACTGCGATCGAAACCTCATCATCGTTGACTCGCACGATGACTTCGCCCGGTTTCCCACCGGTCAAAACGATGGTTCCGTCAAGTTGCGATTCCGTGTCGACGGGATGTGGAAGCTGCTTTCGTACTTCGAGCAGAAGGGTTTCGTGCGTGATGGATGTTAGGTCTTGCATCGTTGGCTGATCCGGTCGTTCAAATGCCATTTGAAACTGAAATCCGTCTGGGGTAATCCTGATGTCGTGGTTGGCTCATCTCGTGGCGGTGCCGTCGCCATGAATATCGAATCCGGCACAACACCGCTCGTACTTCTGTGCCCGGCGTGGAAGAAATGGGGATCAGTGACGACCGTCAAAGCAAACACGATCATCCTGCATTCCAGAGCCGACGATGTGGTGCCGTTCGAGAATTCAGTCGAACTC
>JAQCHP010000027.1 GCA_027619595.1 Planctomycetota bacterium | reverse complement strand
GTTCTGGACCATGGCCGTCGGTACGACCAACTTTTCTAGTTCGAGCAACTGTATCTCCAGCTTCTTGGCTTCGAGGCGCCGCTTGTATTCGAGGGCGTCGTCGGCGTTGTTCGCATCTTGGCTTTGTGCTTTTTCTTTGTACGAGTTCTCCAGCCATCGGACTGCCTCGGCCGCGTTGTACGTACTGTCGGCCTGCTGCGGTAAGTTCCACGACACCTGAAGTGTCCTGTAGCCCAAGAACCACGCCACGGCCTGCGACTTCAAGTTGGACATGATCACAATCGACTCGGCCGCGGTAACCGGCTTAGGCCCGGTCGCTTTCGGTTTGCCGGCCGGCGTCCCCTTCGCTCCACCTGATGGCACTCTTCACCCCTTGGAATTTCTAGCTTTGTCTGCCATCCCACCCACCCAATCTACCCCCCCCATATGATGTTAAAATGGGGTATCTTGTGCAAGTTTCCCCCTCTCGATGTCCCTGGCGAAGCCCGTTCGGGCCCCCCCCGGAAAGGACCCAAATGACCCCCGATACCCCATATACATCGTGCTCTTTCACCGCAGTGCATACCGCATGTCCTTCATGATCTTTCAGTTATCTCGTACCGCATAAACATTGTGACAAGTCACCATAATTGTCGTTCCATTTTTCGTTTTCCTTTTTTGAAGATTTTCGACCACTGACGAACGACGTGCAGGCAGGGAGGTGCGTTTGCCTATATACATAGGGCAAACGCACTTATCTCCTCAAAGCTGCCTGCGGTCCGTTCGGTAAAGTTTGCAAACGGACCAAACGCACCGCTTTTACCTCTGAGCGAACGGCTCAAAAGGGGGCAGGTGACTCCTCTGTTTCTGTCTGGCACGCAGTCGCCACGGCAGATTCCTCGTCTGGGGCGTCAGCGAAAAGCCAATATTTCATAACCGTTTTGCCGTTGACACGACTTGCCCGTTGCGAGACCTCCTCCTCCTCGGCGAGAATTTCAAGCAGATGGGGCACTTGTGCTTGCCGGGCAGTGGACCCCGAGCGTATTTTCGTCATCGTGCAAGGCTGGTGCTTTTTCAAAAACTTCAGAATCAACCGTTGGTCCTCGGCGAACCGGGCGTCGTTCAATTTGGCCCGTCGATCTAGGGCGACCGAAACGGCGTATTGGCTCCGGTCACCTTCTCGCGACTCCCGTGCCTCGTCCTCCGACAAAACTTGAACGTCCCATGTGCGGCCAACGGACTCGCTTCTAACGCCCTCTTCTACATCCACCCCCCAGACTCCCGAGTGGCCCGCCGACCCTCCTGAAGTCAGCCAGAGCTTGTGCTGGCCCGTCCCACGCTTGTAGGCAACCCGCCTGGATACCATCAGCCATTGTCGAGCGAATTGGTCGAACCCCGACCATGCGATGTCGCCTAGATCCATTGGCTCAAATTCGTTTTGGCGGTTCTTCCGGGCGTGATGGACAAGCGTCATCATACATTCCATCTTCGCGCAAATTTCGCTGATACTTCGAATCATCTCGCCCACGAGAAACATGTTCGACGCCCCCTCGCCGACCGGAATCGCCAGATAGGCGGGATCGATCATCAAAATTTCTAGCCGGTCTCGCTCGATGAATCTCTTGACGGCATCCATGTGCATGAGGTCGCCAAACTTTGGCAGGTCGGAACTCAAAATCAAGTTGCTTCCAATCTGATCGTATTCGACGGGCATTGATAGGCAGATGCGACCTAAGGTTTCTTGAATTGTCGGCAACCCGCTCTCGCCGGACATAACACCAACTCGCACTTGGCGATTCACTTGCAGTTCTTCAGAATTCAAATGCTTTCGGCCGGATGAAAGAGCCACGGCGAGGTCAAGCATCACTGTTGTTTTCAGGCTCTTGGAAGGGCCGCAAATAATGCACGGCTCTTTACTGACCAGATAATTGTTAATCAGAAATTCTTGCCTGAGATCGAGCGACATCAGTTCCGGAAGTGTGTATCTTTCGTACTCGATCCGCAACGATTCACGAACCTCGTCGGCACCAAGCAAGGACCCAACGTCGACTTGCTCCGCTTCCTCCGCTTGCTCGTCTTCCTCGTCTTCCGCTCCTGTGCGTTGCGTCTCGCATTGTGTCCCATTCGGCCCACCTAGCAACGCCGAATAACTCAGCTCCGAAGCATTGCCATTCCTCAACTTTGACGTCTTCGCTGCCCTTGGCGTGCCATTTTTACCACCCGACGCAACCACAGAGCTTAGTTCCAAATCGTCGAGCGGTTCCGGTAACCGCGCGTTCCACTGACGCATCACAGTCAATACCCGCTCTTCGCTGGGAGCCATGCCATGGTCATCCAAAATCGAAAACAGGTGGCCAGAATATCGGAACGCACAATTGTTCCGTTCACCTGGTGACGGCAAATCGAACTTAGCCGCGTACGCGGCGAGCCGGTCCTGGCCCATCAGGGATGCCCCGATCGACTTCGTGATGGGTACGCTGACGGGCTCCGGGAAATAAGTATCAGTAATCCAATCCAGGAACGCAGTGCCGTCGGCGACCTCATTTCCTGCGTTCGGGCACTGGCAGCCAGTCCATGTAAAGAAGTGATGCGACCGACCATATAGTTCGATCATGCCATCCTCGACGCGAGCTTTAACCTTACGAAGTCGCGTTGGCAGTTCACCGATAAACCAAGCCTTGATGCCCGTAAACGATGGTGAGCGTTCGTAGTACGTTCCCGTGGCGTTCAGCCGTTCGATAATAGGCACGGCCCACGGTGCGAATGAGTCCTCATCGAAGACGTCTAGCAAGCAATCGTCGAGGTCGAGGCCACAGTACCCGCCGTTGGGCATGAAGCACCAGCCCGGCCCCATCATCGAGAGGTCTTCGGCTGCCTTGTACGCGGTTCGATAATCGACGTAGTCAGCGATTCGATTTGAGCCGCTTGTCCGGCCATGGACGTTTTTGGGTATTTTCTTGCCGTCGATCAAGTCCCAACAAATCCATTGATTGAGTCTCTTGATCGAAAGGTCCGTCACTGCGATTTGCGATTCGACTTCTTCGTGCATAACGGCGACTCCTTCTCAAAATAAGTGAGTTGAAAGTCTGCCGCGATCGTGCTAAAATGCTTTTGCGAAAATACATTCAGCCGCTTGCGGCAGGACCCCGAGAGATCGGGGTTTTTTTATGTCAAACAAATTCGCGAACGACGCCTTCGGATCTGACTGGAGCCGATATCGCAGCTCTCATGCGGACTTCGTATGCCTCGACAACCTCCGAGAGTATGCGGTAGGTCGGACGTCTTCGCGAAGGTGTCAATGTCATCGCCTTTAGATGTCCCCGGTTGATCAATTCGTAAATACAATTTTCCGAGCACAGCCAGCGACTCGCGAGTGACTTGACAGTAAATGTAGTCATGGGACATCCTTTCGGCAGGAAACTGAATCAAAGCACAAGGTACGCTTTAATTTTACGGATTCCACCAAGACTTGCGGTAGTTTCCAGCGGACTAATGCGGCTGGTTTGCCTAGAAAAGGCGAGAAATTTCCCTGAGCAGCGACATTGCGTTGTCGCTACTTGGATTCGCGGTCCTCTTTGCACCAACGATCGATCGTTCGGCGATCGACATCGAATTCGACTGCCAGTTTGTCTTTCATTTTCCCCACCTTGCGACTTCTAGCCTTGGGATGCCCCGCTGCGGCCATTTCCCACGAGTACCTCTCCCGAAAACTGGCAGGCTTCTCGCCGGCATTCATTCGGATGGAATGCGAGACATGTTTTTCGACGCCCAACTCGAACTCTAATTTTGCACGCTGGAATAGGCAACCAATCCGATAGCCTGTAGCGGCCGCCGCAAGGACGCTGGTCGGCGTATCGCAAAGCAAGTCCTGAACCCCGGCGATAGAATTCAAATAATCGAGAACAACTTCCGGTCTGCCCACGTAGTCTACTGTATGCAATCGACCAGAACTGAATTCGAACTCAACTACGATTCCGTCACGGTCACGGGTATGCGATACAATCCGTGGAAACGTATCTAGCCGTCGCGGATCGCCTTCGTCGAACGCGTCGATGGGAGGCGGCCATACTTCCAAGTCGGTAAAGGCGGTCGCCAAGACTTGGCGGAAAAACGCAAGAGCTTCAGTTTCGTTTGCGACACTCAGTGCTTCGGTTTCCGTCGTGCGATCCCAGATCTTTCCTGTTCGTCTGTCAGTCACGGCAACACCTCCGCCGACCCAATCAGACAATCTCGGATATGCTGAGATAGTTTTGTGATTCGTGCATCGGGGAATTTATGGCGATACGTCTCCGTAATGTCGGAACGCACGTGCCCCATCAGGTATTTCTCGGCTAGTGGATCTCCAACGTCGGTGCAGGCACTCAGCATTGTGTGTCGCAGGCCGTAGAACGATCGCCCTTCCAAATAGCAACCTGCTCGCTTGGCGGCCCGAGTGAAGGCTACAGATATGTCGCCGGCGTCCTTAGGGTCACCCCACGGAAGCCCTCGGCTCGTCAGGAAAAGGCGTTGAGCCGCTTCGTCGTTTGCGGGTTGGGGACGAATACGACGGTACCAAGCGATTGCTTCGCGAAGTTCTGGCCACACCCAAAATCGACGATCGATGACTGTCTTGCTACGGGGTACCGTCAATATGTCTTGTGTGAAGTCTGTATCTACCCTGAGCATCACACAATCCGTGGGACCAAATCCGGCAGATAGGCCCAGGAGTACCATGGGCGTCATCGTCGCGGAACATTCCCCCAGCAAGGCCAGTAGCTCGCTCTTGGTGTAGGTGGGGTCTGATTTACCAGATAGATGTGCTCGCAGTTGGCGGGCCGAAGGTGCGTTGAAATCTGCCCCGTAACGCGGTACCGACTGGATCTTTCCCTGCTTCGCGAGCCAATTGAAAATCGTCTTGACCCGAGTCAATTCGTTCTTGAGGGTGATGGGACTACGCTTCCGTTTGGCGAGATCGCTACGGAGGCGACTAAATAGATCGGGATGCAAGGCGGTGATAGGGGTATCGGCCCCCAAGGAATCGACAAGTCCGCGACAGCAAACTCGCATATCGATGAATCGGCGAGGGCCGACTTCACCACGTCCTTCCTTGGCCTTAAGTTCCGTGAGGTACATGTTGCACGCTTCGCGGACCCCCAGCCGGTCAGTCTGGATTTTTCGGGGATCGTAGCCCCGGAGGAGCATCTCCTTACTTGCGTTCCATGCTTCCAGCGATTTGATGGGGCATTTGTCGAAGTAGTAAAATTTCGACCCTACCCGCTTGCACCACCGTTCAGCACGTTTGTGCCAGGTCAACGGATAATCGGGGGTCGGCTTTTGCCCAGGAGTCGGCAATTTGGTAGACTTTGCGATGGCGGGTTGTCCTTGTGTTGGGGAACTCGTCAGGCCGAGCGGGATGTGACCCCGTTTCGGCCTATTTCAATTCACGGGTTTTACCATGTTTTTACGTGTTGTACAACGGCCGGGTTGTAAGAAAGTTGTAAAATAGATTGTAATTCATAACGAAACACGTGTTTTATAGAGTCGGAAGTGCGACCCAACTGGTGTTCGGGCACGGTCTTCAAAATCGTTGGACGGAGCGTGATGCGTTTCGTCGGTGGGTTCGATTCCCATGCGCTTCCGTTGTGAACCACCCGTGACGGCTCTTTTTAAATAGAGTGTCTAACAGGAGAGTTGTGGCAATAAAGTAGGGCGAATGGGAAGTTTTTGCCGGTATTTGGCCTGATCAAAGCGATCGGGTGCCCCTTAATTCAGGGGGTGTTGGGGGGAGACGCGCCTAATTGGTGCTCCCCTTGGGCCGGGAGACCGGTTATCATGGGGCGTGGCAGACAATGCCACGAGGAGGATTGAGGCAGCTGAGCGGCGGTTAGTTGTCGCGAAGGCCTAGTGCGTGACGATAACGACTTGGGGTGTCATGCTGTCTTGCTAGACGGCGAGCCTAGGTAGAAGGGATTCCGCAGAATTGCGGGAAGGGATTCCGGGCTACCTGCGTGCTTAATTGCACGTATACCCAAGGATTTAGGGAAAACGATCGATGCTGACGAACTTGCTCGCCGATCTCCGGCGAGGTTACTTTTTCAGGCGGCACGCAGACACGATCTTACGGATCGTGGTGATCCTGACTCCGTTTTTTCTCGTGGCGGCCGCCGCGACGGTGAACAGTAACAAGAATCGCGTCGAAGACTGGCTGCCGTCAAGCTTTCGGGAAACGACGGAACTCAAGTGGTTTCGTGAGCATTTTCCCACGGACCAGTTTCTCGTTCTGAGCTGGGAAGGGTGTCAGCTGGGTGGGGACCCGAGCGTTGCGGACGCTCCGGCAGATGATCCACGTATCGAAAAGTTAGCGGCACTCCTGCGCGGTAACGAATCGGCAGGGACCGACGACGGGCATGGATATTCGCACTACTTCAAGGAGGTGACGACGGCTCGCGACGTTTTGGCGAAGATGACTTCTCCTCCCACCGAGCTTCCCTACGAGGAGGCGGTGAATCGCCTCAAGGGCTCGCTGGTTGGACCGGATGGGCGTCAGACCTGTTTGGTGATTTCGTTAACCGAAGATGGTCAGGCCGATTTGCGAGGTACGATCGGCCGTGGTGACAAAGGTGTCTTTCGCGTCCGTCGGAAGCCGGGCATTCTTTACCGTGCGATGGCGTCTGCAGAATTGGATGTGAGCGAAGTTCGACTTGTCGGGCCAACCGTTGATAACGTATCGATCGATGAAGAGGGCGAGCGGACGTTGGTTCGCCTGGCCAGCCTTGCAGGTGCCCTTGGTCTTGGTCTCTCCTATTGGTCGCTGCGAAACGTGCGACTGACGCTCATCGTGTTCACGTGTGGTGTGCTCAGCGCCATGCTGGGCCTTGCGCTCGTCTCGATTTTTGGGCAGGAGGCGGACGCGGTTCTGATGTCGATGCCTGCGCTCGTCTATGTGTTGGCTATTTCCGGCGCGGTCCACCTCGTAAATTATTACCGTGAGGCGATGGTCGAAGAAGGCCCGCATCGTGCACCGATGAAGGCCATTCTTCTCGGATGGAAGCCCGCATTATTGTGTTCGATTACGACGGCGGTCGGGCTGGGATCGTTGTACGCTAGTGATTTAGCTCCGATCCGCAAGTTTGGGGTTTTCTCAGCGATCGGGGTGATGGGGACCTTAGCGATCTTGTTCATTTTTTTACCGGCTGCACTACAGCGATTTCCCGAATACCCACGGCGCCGGCCGATCGATGAATCAGACCCTTCCTCGGATTCAGGATCCGACGCGGGTGAACTTGCGCACGGTATGCTGGACCGCGTTTGGCAACTCGTGGGAGGTTGGATTGTCCGTCATCATGCGTTTGTCGCGATCAGCTGCGTTTTGTTAATTGCCTTTACGGGCTACGGCGTTACTTATGTGCGAACGTCGATTGACCTGTTAAAGCTATTTGATCGCCGGGCGAGGATCTTGTCCGACTATGCCTGGATGGAATCGCACTTGGGACGCCTAGTCCCCATGGAACTGGTGGTACGTTTTCCCTCGGAAGTGATGGCGGACCGAGCGACGGCAGAAGTTCCCGGATCCCAAGTAGCGGGGGCTCAGAAGTACACCTTCTTGGAGCGGATGGAGGCCATCCAGCATATCAAGCGAGAAATTGAAGTTCGGTTTGGGGCCCAAGGGCAAGACGTTCTCGGTCGCGCGATGTCTGCGGCGACCTTTGCACCGATCCTTCCCGATTCCAAAGGGTCTGCGGTTCAATATGCTCGTCGCTCGGCAACCAATCGACAACTTGAGGACAGTATCGACGCGTTTAAAGCGTCCGGATATTTGCAATCGGAAGGGCCGGAGGGTGCCGAATTATGGCGTATTAGTCTTGGCGTGGCTGCTTTTAAGAATCTGGACTACGGACAATTCACGGGCGATCTCCACGCGTGCGTAGAGCCGATGCTCGACGTGATCTCTCTGCGTGGGGACGTCTTGCGCGCGGTTCAGTCGAAACACGATGATACCACGGGCAGGGGGTCGGTGGCCAAGGTGCTTATTTGGAACGCGGCTCAGTCGCCGCAAGCCACGGTGGCAGCAGTCAACGCCGGAACCAAACCAAACGATCTCGCATCGACAACAGTTTTGTCGGCATTAGGATCGTTCGTCGGTCCGCTCGCGGCCGTGCATCCCGCCGAATCGCACGACAAAGCGAGCACAAAACATCATGACTTGGCAATGGCCAGTCCTGAGGACATTTCCCGCCAGCGCATTTTACAGGAACTTTTGTCGGCACGCCGACTGCGTGTTGAGAGCGGGCAACGTCGTGCTGAGGAGGCATCGCAGGCACTTACCGACAAGCAGATCAAGGGCTTAAAAAAATATGACTGTGTCGTGGTATTGGGCGGCCTGACCGATGAGCAGTTCGACGAATGGCGTGAAGCGGGCATTTCAGTTATTGACGGCCGCTACGAAGCGGGAGGTAATTCCCGCGAACCGGTCGCCGCTGGTGCTCAAGATGCAACATCAGTGCGGGGACTAATGGCTTCGGCGAACCCAACCCCCGCTATCTCTGCTGTCTACACGGGCGTGGTACCGATCGTCTATAAGGCTCAGCGAGCGCTATTGTCGAGTCTTATCGAAAGCACTTTTTGGTCGTTTGCGACGATAACTCCGCTCATGATGTTTGTGGCACGGAGTGTTGCTGCAGGCTCCGTTGTCATGTTACCCAACGCACTGCCGGTACTCGTTGTCTTTGGAGGAATGGGTTGGCTCGGAATTCCGGTAGACATTGGTTCGATGATGTCGGCCAGTATTGCATTAGGTGTGGCGGTAGACGATACCATTCACTTCTTGACTTGGTTTCGCGCTGACCTGAATCGTTTAAAGGATCGGAAACGGGCGATCCTAGCTACGTACCGGCATTGCGCGACTCCAACCATGCAGGCGGCATTAATCAGCGGTCTCGGGCTGTCGGTTTTTGCGTTCAGCACGTTTACTCCAACGCAAAAATTCGGCTGGCTCATGTTGACGATTTTAGTGGCCGGCGTGTTTGCTGAGCTGATTATGTTCCCGGCATTGCTGGCAGGGCCATTGGGAAGAGTGTTCCGCCCAGATCGCACTACTACCTCCATTTTTCCCGACGCGACGCTCCAAGTGCAAGAACGCTCGGTACCGACGCCTCACTCGGACACTCGGCACGCCACGCGTGTGATTTGACCGTCGATGTGACTCTTGCAAAGCTTTCGCATGCAGCCTCGATATTCCGTGTCGGTCTTGGTACCCGCCTACAACGAGCAAGAGACGATTGGGCACGTTCTCCAACGGCTACTGGCGTTGGATCTGCAGATTTTGGAGGTCATCGTGGTCGATGATGGATCGACCGATGCCACGGCCGAGCAAGTTCGCCGAGCGGCAGGCGACGATTTGCGTGTGATATTGGTTCAGTTAACGCAGAACGGTGGGAAAACAGCGGCAATCGCACACGCCATTCAGTTGGCGACGAGCGATATTCTTGTGATTCAAGATGCAGATTTGGAATACGATCCGAGCGACTTGCCCGCTTTGATCGCGCCGATCCAATCGGAGTCGGCCGACGTGGTGTACGGCAGTCGATTCTTGCATTCCGGTGTCAATGGCACATTAACTTCGTACCACTATCTGGCAAACCGAGCACTAACCTGCCTCTCGAATCTGCTCACTTGGCGGCGTTTGACTGACATAGAGACGTGCTACAAGGCGTTTCGAGCCGCAGTGATTAAACCGCTTGAGCTCACGAGTCACGGGTTTGGGCTCGAAGTTGAGATCACCGCTATGATCTGCCAGACAAATGCAAGAACGGTCGAAATTCCCATTGCCTATCGCGGTCGTTCTTATGCCGAAGGGAAGAAGATCTTGCTGCAGGATGGGATATCCGCGATCGGGTACATCTTCTATTACAATTTGATCGCCAGATGGCATGCCAGTCGCCGGCAGTATGTGGCGAACGTCAACCGGGAATTGCAAATCCAGCGTAGCCGCGTCGGCAACATCCCATAGAGGTGAGGATGGGGTGATAGGAATGGGGTGCGGACGAATCGGGTAGGGTGAGCGATTGTATTGACGCCACCAACCAGGTCATTTTTTTTCTGCTCTACCCGGTTGGCCCGCGGCGGGTTGCTTGTTCACGTTGCGGTTTTTCTGGGATACGTCGTTCATTTGTTGCATAAAAATGACCGGTTGCACCTGTTGGTACTGCGGATCGGGTGCCATTTGGGGTGCTGCGAGCTTGAGCGGCTTGATGTCGCTAATGACGGAAGTGGTACCGTTTCGATCGATCATCTCGATGGCTATTCCTCCGAGTTCCTTAAACGGGATTCGCTCGTCGGCGGGGATCGCATCGAACTGATCCAAAGACTGCTGCAGGGCCGTGGCGAGCTTTTCCCAGCCAGGGTATTCGCCCACCCAGAACGCGCGTCCGGTCGGCTGTCGATTTACCATTTCGACCAATTGTTTGGTGTTAAAGGGTCCGCTGCGTTTGCTCTGTCCAGTACGTTGATACTGAAAATTCAATTGATTGGGCCGCACGTCGGTGGTGCGTCCGTACCTTTTGGCGAGGTTGCGTTCTGCCGCCGCTCGCGCTGCTGGCGTCATCTTCTCCAATGCCGCTCGAGATTTGGCGAGCGCTTTGGCGGCGCGTGGATCAACGATCGGTGTTCCTCCCTGTGGGAGCCGACCGGCGTCCCAAGGCTGTAGAGCATACGAGCCGGAACGATGATTGATCCAAACAGTTTGTTTTAAGTCAACACGCAGGATGACTTCCACATCCGGGGTGTTCCCGGCTTGCATTCGCACCCCGAGCTTCTCGTCGACGAGCCACTGGTTGGTCTGTTCCCCTTTTTGGACCGTCAATTGCCAGGAATCGGCTCGGACGCATCTAGAACACGTTCCCGAACCGAAAAAGCCTGAGACGAGTACCACCGGGAGGCATGCCAGAATGCAGTTCGCAATTCGCCATACCATTGCAGACCTATGAGAGATAAGATGCCAACGAGGGAAAACGAAAAACGGCCGCTGTTGAAATCTTATACTGCCAGCCGGACGATTCCAAACAAAAAAGGTAATGGCGGGCCGTTTTTGCTGGTTCAAACGAAATAATCGGTGCGGGCGGACTTTCGCACGGGGATTTTGTTGTTTGGCGGAGAAACCATCACAAAATCACCACGCTCTTGGGCGTGCATCGTCGCCGTGCATCGTCGCCTAGTACAATTCCGGAATTGGCCGCGGATCACTGACAAGGTGCGTGGGGCGACCGGAACTCGTATAGAGGATTTTTCCAGGGTCGATTCCCAACTTGGTATAGGCAGTCTAAACCAAGGTTTCGTGAGCGTAGCGATTGTCGACGGGGGCAAACCCACGTGCGTCCGTACCTCCGCAGGTGATTCCGTTGTCCATGTGTGCCGAGCTGCGAACCGATTCGGACTTGCAATGCCTGATGTCTTAACGTAGCGCTCCCTCCTGGGTCAATCTCCCGCGAAGAGAGGTCGCAGCGAGTCAGAGTTGCGCAATCAAACGGGCTGGTAAAGGACGCTAGTTTTCGTCAACTTTTTATCAGACCAGTATAAGGCTATGGGGCCGTCTGTCGCGTTAGTCGTCGCGACTGTTGTTGAACAGTCCAGCCCGCATCAGGTAATAGAATAGTGTCAGGAGTGACGTCAGTACGGCTGCCACATAGGTCAGTGCGGCTGCGTTGAGCACGCGGTCCATTCCACGACGCTCGTCGGCATCGACGATTCCGGCCTCCACGACCAGACGTTTTGCACGAGCGGTGGCGTCGAATTCGACCGGCAACGTGACGATCTGGAACAGCAGTACCGCGCCGAAGAGTACCGCACCGATCAATACGAGAGCCTTAAATCCCATCATGATGCCCAACATTATTCCCAGCAGTCCAAACTGCGATCCGATGCCAACCGTGGGGACGAGCGCCGACCGCAGCCACAAGGGGGCGTATGCCTGCGCATGTTGGATCGCATGTCCCGCTTCATGTGTGGCGACTCCAATAGCGGCTATCGAATTGCCGCGAAAAACATCAGACGACAGTGCCAATTGCTTCGTGACAGGATTGTAGTGGTCGCTAAGGAACCCCTGATGAGCGACTATCCGTACGTCGTGGATTCCTGCTCGATCGAGTAGTTTTTGTGCCGCTTGGGCGCCGGTGTAACCCCGCCTCGTCCCTACTTGCGAATACTTGCGAAACGCGGCCTGAACCATCCAACTGGCGAGGCCAGTGATGGCTAAGCTGGGCAACATGACCACTAAAATATAGGTAAGGTCGTACATGGGCGAAAAGCCTCCCTGAAGTTTGTTGCGAACGAAGAACCGGATCGGCCGCGATGCGGGCCAGCCTGGCAGTCATCCACCGTCAGATTATAGTACAATGCAACTTTTATGCCGATGGCTCGTCGCTGAAGCAGGCGGTCCCGCACGGTGTCGCTCGGGAGATCCATTTCAATGTCGCGTCAGACCATCTCCTACTTACAACGCAAATTTGCCGAAGTCGGATTGGAGCCCAATGCGCGGCACGGCCAGAACTTTTTGGTCGACCTGAACCTCTTGGACTTCGTCATCAAGACTGCGGATCTGAGTGGTCGGGATGTCGTGTTGGAGGTAGGGACCGGCACGGCGTCGCTGACGACGCGGATTGCCGAACAGGCGGGGCATGTCGTCTCGGTGGAAATCGATCGACATCTGTACGCGTTGGCCCAGGAGCAATTGGCAGGGTACTCCAACGTTACGTTGCTGCAGCAAGATGCGTTACGAAACAAAAATCACCTTGATGAACAAGTCATGCGGTCGGTGCGCCAGGCGATGCAAGATGCTGGGTGCGATCGCTTCAAGTTAGTGGCCAATCTTCCCTATAACGTGGCCACGTCGATCATTGCAAATCTACTGAATACCGAACCGTGGCCCTGCCAGATAACGGCTACTGTGCAGAAGGAATTGGCGGAGCGAATGGTGGCTCCACCCCACACCCGGGACTACAGTGCACTCAGCGTGTGGGTGCAGAGCCTCTGTGATGTGCGGATCGAGCGGAACCTGGCGCCTAGTGTTTTTTGGCCCCGTCCTAAAGTTCAATCCGCGATTATCAATCTCGTGACGCGTCGTGATCGCCGGGATGCGATGCCCGATTTGAACTGGTTTCAATCGTTCGTACGGTCGCTGTTTTTGCATCGCAGAAAACTTTTGCGAGGGGTGTTGCTGGCGGCGTACAAGCATTGCCTGGCCAAGCCGACGATCGATCGCATACTTGGGGCGATGGACGTGTCCGACCAGGCGCGTGCCGAGCAACTTAGCGTCGAACAACTTCAGCGATTGTCGGAACTCGTCCGGGCGGAGATTCCACCTGAATCTCGACCCGAATTTGTATCGAGTCTCGAATGACTCGCGTAGTCGTCGCCACGTTGTTGGGTGGCGCTTGCTGTAGTAAGTTAGAGCAACGTGGCGGATGATGTTAAGACCTTTAGTAGGGGCGAAAATCATGAACAAAACAGTTTCCAGATACGGATTCGTCATCGCGGCATGGTTGCTGGTCGGAGTCACCGATTCTTGTAGCTATGGCGCAGATGAAGCGGGGTTTGAAGCCATTTTTGATGGCACAACGCTGAAGGGATGGGACGGAGATCCAGCGATTTGGCGGGTGGAAGATGGCTGCATTACCGGTGAAACAACCGCAGCAAACCCGCTCAAGGCAAACAGCTTCATTATTTGGCGCGGGGGTGAGTTGCGGGATTTTGAACTCAAATGCGAATATAAAATTGTTGGCGGCAGCACCGGCAATTCGGGCATTCAATACCGCAGCTTCGAATTGCCCGACAGAAAGTGGGGGATCGGTGGCTATCAAGCCGACTTGGAGGCTGGCGATAAGTACAGCGGAATTCTTTATGGTGAAAACTTTCGCGGGATCTTGGGCGAACGTGGACAAAAAACGATCATTCGTGCGGATCATAAACCGGAAGTGGTGGGGAGCGTTGGTGATTCCGCGGAGATTGGGAAATCGATTCGCAAAGAGGACTGGAATGAATATCACATCACGGCCAGTGGTTTTCACTTTGTACAAAAAATCAATGGTGTCGTGACGGTCGATGTCACAGACGAGGACGAAAAGATGCGACGTGCCGCCGGACTGCTGGCCTTGCAAGCGCACACAGGTCCGCCGATGAAAGTCCAATTCCGGAACATCCGCCTCAAGAGTTTGCGTCCGACCGGTGCAAGTCAATCGTGGATTGAATCCCCGGCCCGCGAGGGGGCGGGGGCTGGCGACGGAAGACGCGTGGTGCTCATAGCGGGCGACGAAGAGTATCGATCCGAGGAGATGTTGCCTCAACTCGGCAAGATTTTGTCGCAACGGCATGGATTTTCCTGCCGTGTTGTCTTTTCGATCGATCCGAAAACGGGCGAAATCAATCCTGAGCAGCGCGACAACATCCCAGGGTTGGAGGCACTCGAAGAGGCGGACCTCATGGTGATTTTTACTCGCTTCCGCAATCTGCCCGTCGACCAAATGCGTCGGATTGAGAAGCACGTGATGGCCGGTAAGCCGGTAGTCGGTATACGGACCGCGACGCATGCGTTTGAGATTCCGGACGGTCCCTATGCACATTGGAGCTGGCGTTTTAGTTCGCCAGAAAAAAAAGGATTTGAATCAGGCTTTGGCCGACTGGTGTTGGGTGAGACTTGGGTTACCCATCATGGGAAACATGGGCAAGAGAGTACTCGTGGCGTGCCCGTGGTAGCTCAGGAGAATCATCCGATCCTGCGTGGTGTACACGACGTGTGGGCTGCGACTGATGTCTATGGCGTTCGCTTGCCGTTGCCGGATCGCTGCACACCTCTGTTGTTGGGGCAGGTGTTGCAGGGGATGGACCCGAGCGACTTACCCGTCGCGGGGGCGAGGAACAACCCGGCGATGCCGGTTGCGTGGACTCAAGAATATCAGCTGCCGGAGGGTTTGCCGGGTCGGGCCTTTACAACCACCATGGGTGCCCCGCAGGATTTTGTCAACGCTGGCTTTCGACGGTTGCTTGTCAATGCTTGCTACTGGGCGGTGCAACTAGGAGACAGGATCGACCCACAGGCAAACATCGATTTTGTCGGGAGTTTTGAGCCGACGAAATTCGCTTTCGGGGGACATCGCCGCCATGTGCTGCCCATCGACCACCAACTGTGACTTGGCGAGAGCACGCTAGTCATCAAATCCAGGACGGTCTTGCTGTAGGAATTCTGTGACGGTCTGTTGTTCCTTGGACGACGTTTTCTTTTTGGAACCGCTGGACTTTTTCTTGGTAGAACTCTTAGACGCAAAGGGGTTCGAAAGCAGCGACTTGGATGATCCCTTGTTCTTTGACTTGGTCGATTTACGCTTGGGCGTATCGTCCCCTTGAAACGGGGCAGTCACTAGCTCGCGCGTTTGGCCGAAGAATTGTTTGGTGCCTGTACCAGCCCGTTTTGCTAAATCGACGGGAGCTTTCGTCACCGTTCTTGCGGCTTGAGCCGGCTTGGCAGTGAAGGTCTCCCACGCCGACGCGGGTTCAACGCCTTCTTTCGATTTAATACGCGTGCTCTTCTGCGAGAAGGTTGTTCGCGGGTCGGACTTTTCCTTGCTCGGCCAGAGCCGTGGTTTCGGCAAATGCCACTTAGAATCGGCTTCGCTTTTCGCGATGATGATTGTAGTTACAAATGCCGCAGCCAGGGCCGCGATCCATCGTCGCCCCATGATGTGACTCCTTTCGATCCGCATATCAACGCACGACGCTATCCACGCGATTGCGCCGGCTTCGACTTGTCATTGGTATTTATTGGACCTCGAACAAGAGTTCCAATAGAGAGTAGTGCCGCGGATAATACCGACTACCAATTGTCTGTCTAGATCAGTTTTGATTAGTTTTGTGAATTTTGACTGCTAGCGGACGGGGCTTGAGGGGCGAACGTACCGGGCGCTGGTTCGCCGTTGCGTTCATGCGCGGTCGCGGGTCCTACTGGATGTTACCGACCGCCTCGCCGTCCTCTCGGTGTGCTAAGTTCGTCAGCAATGTCACCTCGGCGGCTACGGTCATGGGTGCCACACGACCGTCCCCATAGACGAAATTCGTGATCCCTGGGTGCGGGCTGCCGAAATTGATGCACCCGTAGGTGCAATCCATACTGACGTCCATGGGGCTTTTCGCCAGCAGCGTGGGAGCCGAGGGGCGTTGGCCTTTTGGCGTCGGGCGGGTGTCACGTCCAGCGAGGCGACCCCAGTTGTGAGCGTGGTCATCGTTGTAAATGGAGGAATCGTCGGGATATTTTCCCAACATATTGTGTCGTAAGTGTTTTTCGCCCGCCAAGAAGGTCTTGCTCAATCCGTCGGTGACCATCTCGATGGTAATGCTTGGATAGTACGTTTCGGGGTCAGTAACGACGTTGCGTTCGCCTTGGTATTTTCCATCATTCACCCCCACAATGATGCCGGTCGCCTGATAGGAAGCGATACTTCCATAATTGCCGGCATAGTCCCCTGTCGCTCCCTTGCCGGTGTCTCCTGGTACACCGGAAATCGCTGCAGGCATCCCGGATCGCTCGCCCGACAGCATACCCGAGGGGCGCTGCTGCGACGGGCAGGAGTACACCGGTATGAAACGGACGCGGGCCGTAAAGTTCTCTTTGTTGTAGTACGATAACTTCATGTCCCACTGGGCAAACTCTGCTCCACCTTCCAAATGGGGCAGGATCAAGGCGAACCAACTGGCGGCGCCAGCGCCCCGCCCCGGAGGAAAGAAGCCGTAACTGTCGTGGAATAAGTGTGAGGCCAAACCGAGCTGTTTGAGATGGTTCGTACATTGCATCCGGCGTGCCGCTTCCCGAGCAGCTTGAACGGCCGGCAGGAGCAAAGCGACCAACACACCAATGATGGCGATCACCACGAGCAGTTCGACGAGCGTAAATGCCCTTCGGATCCGTCCGGGCCGCGCTCCAACCGGAGCTGGGAACTCGGACGTCGCGACCATCGATCGGTCGATGGCTGCGGTGGAACTAAGGTGGCAACCTGGCGCCGCTTTGTCTGAGCGCGACACGAGAGAAGTCGTTAAACGCAGCATGACAAATCACTCCGCTAAAAGCCAAAGTGCCACCACAACGCCGTACGTAGGAGGCTGTTCCGCAGTCCTCCCGGGTCCGAACGTCTTGTCTGCTTCTCTGGGTGTTCAGCGTACCGGTTCTTGGCGACAATAGCAAGCGAATCGGTACGGTCGGAGGGGCCGGCAGGATCCCTCGCTTACGCGTCGGGTTACATGCCCTACGGTCCTGTCCGAGCGTTGATTCACTCGCTCACGCGTCGGGTTATATCAGTGAACACGCGGAACATTGATTCTGACGGGTAAAGGGAGCCGAATCCATTGCATTGGTTGGGTAAAGGGGTATATTGACACGCTTTAAATGCCAGTTTTCCTACCTGCACGGGAGTGCCCCCGCATGAACTCAACGTCCGACGCCGCCGTTTCTAATGCCCATCGGCTTCTGTGGGCTGGCTTTATGGCCATCCTGGCGGCCGGGGTAGCCTTTGGCATCCGGGGAGGAATTCTCGATAATTGGGCGACCGAATTTGGTTTCTCCGGTAAGGAACTGGGAAACATCGCAGGTGCTGGATTAACGGGTGCCTGTTTTGGCGTCATTATTGGTGGAGTCATAGCCGACAAGGTCGGCTATGGGGTCTTGGTGTTTGCCGCTTTTTTCTTGCACATCTTATCGGCCGTGGTGACTTTCGTGGCGACAAAAGGGTCTGGGACTCCCGAGAGTGTCGCCATCGCGTATGGGTATCTTTACCAAGGGACGTTCCTGTTTGCCATTGCCAATGGACTGATGGAGGCTGTCGCAAATCCGTTAGTCGCGGCAGCATTTCCGAACAACCGTACCCACTATTTGAATATCTTGCACGCCAGTTGGCCGGCCGGACTGGTGTTGGGGAGCGCCCTGTGTTGGGTTCTGGACGACGTATGGGGAATTTCCTGGAAGTATCAGTTGGCCCTCTATTTGATTCCTACCGTCATTTACGGACTCATGTTCTTCGGGCAGGCAATGCCCAAATCCGAGGCGTCGAAGCAAGGGCTGAGTTTGGGAGAGATGTTTGGCGATGTCGGACTGCTAGGCGGCCTGGTGATCTGTTTCCTTATCTCGTTGTTCGCCGGTGACTTCCTGCAATCCATGGTGGGACCCAATGCGACGTATGTTGGATATGCCATCGGTGGTGGCTTGCTGGTCGCAATTGGGCTCATCACAAAATTCTCCTTCGGTTCGATTTTGCTATTCATATTGTTCCTGGCTCACGCGATGGTTGGAGCGGTTGAACTGGGAACCGATGGTTGGATCCAAAATATTACGGGCAACATTCTCACCTCGTCTGAGGGTAAGTTTTTGTTTGTGTTCACGTCGATCGTCATGTTCGCGTTGCGATTCTGTGCGCATTTTATCGAAAAGAACTTGGGCCTGTCGCCCATCGGGATCTTGCTCGTCTGTGCCGTCTTAGCGTGTGTGGGATTAAATATGACAAGTCGCGTCACCACGTTTTCCGCAGCGTTAGTGGCACTTACCGTGTATGGAATTGGCAAGACCTTTTTTTGGCCCACGATGTTGGCTGTGGCCTCCGATCGATTTCCGCGTACCGGTGCAGTCGCGATTTCGATCATGGGAGGGATCGGTATGATCAGTGGCGGGATGTTGGGATCGCCCGGACTGGGCTACCTCAAGGATCGTTTCGCGGCCGAGGAACTGCAAAAGGCCGACGCGGCCGTCTACGCAGACTATGTTTCTGAGAAGGATTCCAAGTTTTTGTTTCTGCCCAGTGTGAAGTCACTGGACGGAACGAAGCTTGGCGATGTTGCTACGGCAGTGAAGGCTGACACGGCGAGCGAGGCTCAACAGAAAGTGAATGCGGCGAGTATACAAAGTAACCGCCGTACGCTGGTGGCCGATTCTGCGATTCCAGCTACGATGGCGGTGATTTATCTGGGGCTGCTGCTGTATTTTAAGACGATCGGAGGCTATAAGCCGGTGAGTCTGAGCTAATACCGCCTTGGATCTCGTGGGCGGAAAAACAGTGAAAAACGCGCGGGCTTTGGCCAGTATTTCGGTAATTCTTGCGGTCGCCCTGGGTTTGCGCTGTGGGGCGGCCGTCGTATGGCAAACGCGAATTCCGCAGGGAAAAACCTTCGCGTTCGACGACAGCGAAACGTACTGGTACCTGGCACGGACGATCGCCGAAGGGAGCCGCTATGCTTACGGCGACGCCCAGATTTTTCGGACGCCCGGCTATCCACTTCAGTTAGCGGCGGTCATTGCGGCATTCGGCGAGACTGCCAGTCCGATGCCGGCACGACTCGTGGGAGCCGTTCAAGGGACGATCGTCGTTGGACTGGTGATGGTCCTTGCGAGGATGTTGTTCTCATGGCGCGTGTCCCTCGTCGCGGGATGGATCGTCGCATTGGAGCCAGGGAGCATTGCGATGAGCATTCTGGTGCTCAGTGAGTCCCTCTTCTGCCCGTTCATGTTGGCCTGCATTTTGGCCTGGGTGAAGTCGCTCCGTGCCACAACGTCACGCACACGATGCACTTGGTCGTTCATCTCGGGGGTCCTATCGGGTCTGGCGACCCTCACGCGACCGAGTTGGCTTCTGTTTACTCCGTGTGTGGGAATTGTCATGTTCATTTGTGGGAACGACCGCCGCGTGCGGTGGGCTTCCAATGTGTTTATGTTCACGGGGATGATCTTGGTCATGGCACCCTGGTGGGTTCGTAACTACAACGTCGCAGGGAGGTTTGTAGCGACGACCCTGCAAGTGGGCGCGAGTCTTTACGACGGCTGGAACCCGGAGGCGAACGGTGCCAGTGATATGGAGTTTGTGCCCCAATTTGTCGAAGAACAGCGTCGTAGCGATAGTCACACGCCGCCGGCCGCAGGGCTTTTCGAGGACCGATTGGACAAGTCGATGCAACGGGCGGCACTCGAATGGGCCGGCCAAAATCCTGGCAAAGTGCTGAGACTGATGGGTGTAAAGTTCCTCCGCACCTGGAGCCCGTGGCCCCATGCGGAAGAGCTTCAGAGTGGATGGCTTCGATGGGGGATTGCGCTGAGCTACCTTCCACTGATCGGTTGCGGACTGTGCGGCGCACTTCGTTATGGGAATCGCGGTTGGGACTATGCCCTGTGTCTATTTCCGGCGTTCTATTTTTCGGGGCTGCACATGATTTTCGTCGGGTCGCTCCGTTACCGACAACCTCCGCTGCTGCTGCTCATTGTCCTGGCCGCGGCGGTAATTGTGGAGTGGTTGTTTATGGCAATGGCGTCCGCTGGAACGTGTAACCCCAGTCAGCAAAACGCTGCACGCTGATGCTGCCCGGTAGTTCGCGTCGGATTGGCGGGTTGGTGTGGAGCAGCCATGACGTCAATCCTATCCAGTGTTCGGCGGTCATTAACTGCAGCGGCCACCGATGTGTTCGCCATAGAGAGATAAGTGCCTCACGCAATATCAACTCGGTGCCATTCCAGGGTACCGGGTCGACTCGTAGCAGGTTCAACTCGAATTGATCGCTATTGACAGGTGTCACGTTGGGTGCGAGCCACGCGTCGGCATATTGCGTGATCCATGTCTGTGTCTCGGACGCTTGGTCGGACAGTCGCAGCAAGGCATCTGCGACACGCGGATTATAATCTTGGGTAAGTCTTGGTAGGAGCTCATGGCGGATTTGGTTGCGGGTATAGGCGATTTCGAGATTACTTGCATCGGTGCGATAGGGTTGCTGGACCGATGCCAGATAGTCGAGCACACAACTTCGGGCCACGTGCAATAGCGGGCGGACGATCGTTAGGGCCTCGCTATAAACGCGATGGCGAGGGATTCCGGCGAGTCCCCGCAGTCCGGTCCCCCGTAGAATGCGATGGAGGATCGTCTCCACGTGATCGTCGCGTGTATGTCCCAGTGCCAAGTACCGAGCACCGATCCGTTCGGCGGTGGACCCCAAGAAGCGATACCGCTGTTCTCGCGCGAAGGCTTCGTCTGTTGGTGAGGCTCCCGGCACGCGTGGTAAATTTTCACAATGGTACGGGATGCGCCGACTGGAACACCAGTCGGCGACAAATTCTTGGTCGGCATCCGATTCCTTGCCACGCCATCCGTGGTTGAAGTGTCCGACTTGCAGTCTGGCCGGATCCGCGAGGACGTGCAGGGCATACAGCAACGCCATGCTATCAGGTCCTCCGGAAACGCCAACGAGGACCGTCGTGTCGCGCCAACGGTCCGCAGACCAGTGCGTTTGCAGCGATTCTTCGAGTTGGTGTGCCATGGTGGCGGCTCTTGGGCGGAGATCGATCGTGAGTGCCGGAGGGCAGAGGAACCCCCGCGGGCAGAGGAACCGTCGAAGGTTCATAATAATCGATGATCGCCCTCCGGAGGTACATTGCGGTTACCGGTTGATTTGTTAATATGAGCAACTAGGTTGGTGAGGCCCCGTTTCGGGGTGAACGCAATATTTTTTCACCGGCCGTGGCCCCCTGCAATCGCGTGGGATGCCATCGATGGCGAATGTCTTGATTTACGCAACTATTTGAACTGCAAGAGACTTTGTTACACCGTTTGAGTGGCACGTTGTTGGTTGAACCCATGTTCGCTTTACGAATTCAAGTAATCGAGCTACTACTGCGCTGGATCGCGGCCTTGTGGTCGAGTCCTGCTCACCCGTGCGGTAGGTTGGTTCCCCAGGGGAGCGATCAATTTTCTCCCCTCCCAAGCGTGTCCTCGAACTTTGGGTCCCTCATGGCTGCCAGTGCTTCGATTCGAAGTGCTCGCGCACGGGTGGATTCGTCGGACGATTTTTGTGGAGCGTATGTTCAACGAACGGCTCTCCCCAAGACGCTTGTTCCTCCCCAGTCGACAATTTGTCATATTCGTTTGGCAGGGATTGCGCCGGATCGTCCAATGTTGGGTGTCGCTCGTAGAATCGAATAGTTACAGGGAAGTCAAGACTCCTCGATCGAGGGCATGTCAGCGCTAGGTCGCGACAGTCGACAGTCGTATTTCGATTGTTGGCCGGATGCTGTTTGCAGTTCGTCACGGTCGGTTGGCGAGGTGCGATAGCATGAAAGATCCCGAGTCAGTTTTCTTAGTAATTTTTTGCGTGGTCGTTGGCGCGACCCTCTCTTTTATTGCCGTAAAATTCCTGGATCGACTGCGGCGGAAGGACGCCGAGACCGAGGCTCGTGACATCGTCGAGCGGGCTCAGCGTGATGCAGCGAATCACGTCAAAGAAGCGGAGCTTGAGGTCAAGGAACGGGCGATGCACGAACGTGCCCGTGTCGAGAAGGAACTTGGTACCCAGCGTGAGCAACTGCTTGAACGGGAACGGGTGTTGGACAAGCGTCAACAGGCGGTGGAGCAACAAGCGGACGATCTGCGCAAGCAAGAACGAATGGTCGAGACGACTCAGCGACGTCTGGCGGAACGCTTAGAGGAAGCCGGACGGCGCAATGAAGAACTGACAAAATTACTTGATATCCAACGCCAAACGCTACATCAGCTCAGTGGATTAAGCCAAGACGAAGCCACACAGCGTTTAATGTCCACACTGGACCGTGAGCTAACCCAAGAGGCGGGAAGTCTCATTCTGAAGCACCGTCGTAAGATGGAAAGCACCTGTCAGGCAGAAGCACGCGAGTTGCTGGTGACGACCATGCAGCGGTATGCTTCGGCACATACGGCTGAGTCAACCACTAGTACCGTTGATATCCCCAGCGATGAGATGAAGGGGAGGATCATCGGCCGAGAAGGACGCAATATTCGTGCATTTGAGAAGGAAACGGGGGTCGACGTGATTATCGACGACACGCCCGGTGTTGTGATTGTCAGTGGGTTTGATCCGGTCCGTCGTGAAATGGCCCGCATGGCGCTGAATAAGCTGATCGCCGACGGTCGAATTCACCCGACACGCATCGAGGAAGTCGTTGCCGAGACGAAAAAGGAAATCGAGGATTTCTTGTATCGGAAGGGAGAAGAGGCTGCGGAGGAAGCCGATGTACCGGGGCTCAATCCACGCGTGATTCAAATGCTGGGGCGACTTCATTTTCGCACCAGTTACAGCCAGAATGTGCTCCGACATTCCGTGGAGGTGTCCTTCCTCACAGGGATGCTGGCAGAAATGGTGGGACTTCAAGGTGCGTTGGGAAGACGTTGTGGTCTGTTACATGACATTGGCAAAGCCGCTGATCACGAAGTTGAGGGAGGCCATCCCAAGGTTGGAGCGGATCTGTTGAAACGCAACGGAGAACCGGCCGAAGTAGTCCATGCGGCGTTCGGTCATCACGACGATTTGGTTACGGATAAACCCTATACGATGCTGGTAGCAACGGCGGATGCCTGCAGCGCGTCGCGGCCAGGCGCGCGACGCGAAACCTTGGAAAGATATATCAAACGCATGGAAGAACTCGAGAATATCGCCAGCCGATTCCCCGGAGTCGAACAAGCCTATGCGATTCAAGCGGGACGGGAACTTCGAGTGATCGCTAATTCCAAAGAGACCGATGACGCGTCGGCCGCAAAAATTTCTCGCGATATCGCCAAGGCATTCGAAGAGCAATTAACGTACCCAGGTGAAATCAAGGTGACTGTGGTGCGCGAGGCACGATTTACGGAAGTGGCCCGCTAAGCAGGGAAGTCGTTAGGGGGAGATCGATAGATTTGCGTATTCTGTTGCTCGGCGATATCGTGGGTAAGCCTGGCCGCCAACTTGTGGCACAGGCGGTGCCAAAGTTGCGAAAGCGATTGAATCTTGATCTTGTGGTGGCCAACGCCGAGAATTCGGCCGGTGGTTCCGGAGTGACCCCCGCCATTTACCAGGAACTACTCGCCGCGGGAGTCGATGGCATTACACTCGGAGATCATATCTATCGCCGTAGCGAGATCATTTCGGTCTTGGAACGCGAACCTAATATCGTTAAGCCCGCGAATTTTCCCCGAACGGCTCCCGGACGTGATTGGATGCTGCTCAAATCGACTTCGGGCGTCCGTGTGGTAGTTGTCAGTCTGTTGGGGCGTGTCTTTATGCGCCCCGTCGACTGCCCGTGGGCCGCCATCGATCGTGTGCTCCTTGAGGTGCCCCCCGATGTGAGGGTGATTCTCGTTGACTTTCACGCGGAAGCGACCAGCGACAAACAATTGATGGGTCGCTACCTGGATGGCCGGGTCTCAGCAGTCTTGGGCACGCATACCCACGTGCAAACGGCCGATGAACAAATTTTTCCTGGTGGGACGGCCTTTCAGTGTGATGTCGGAATGTGCGGCTCGAGCTTAAGTATCTTGGGTCGCAAAATTGACAGTGTCCTCGAAACGACACTCTCCTTTCGCCCAACTTTCTTTGACGTCGCCTCCCAAGACGTGCAGTTATGCGGGACGTACGTTGATGTCGACCCAGTGACAGGACACGCGTCGTCAATCCAACGCATCGTAGTCACCTCACACGACTTGTCAGCTTGGGATAAATAGGGCAGTTGGGGGCAGGTGGGCTGGCGATGTAATCTGGAAGGGTGACTCGTCACGCCCAAAAATTTGTTGCGAACTTTTCCCGTCGACTGATTGCCGTCATGCTAGGTTCGGCGTATATTTTGACACGCACCTGTCATCATTGCTTATCTACGATGCGGGCGCATCTACAAGAATCTAAGCTTGTCTGTCGTGAGGAGACTTCTTCGATGCGCTGTCCTGATTTCTCCCTGCGCCCTGTACTGTCTCTACGCTTGTTCGTCACGTTTTTCGTGTCGATATTATCGGTGAACCTGTTTGCTACCGAGGGCGTAGAATCACCGGTTCTAGACTCACCGGTTAATGACCCGTCCGTACTGGAAGCTGATTCGCCAGAGAATGGCTACTTGCGTCTGCGGTATCCACCAACGGAGGGTGTCGCGTCCGATAAGAGCGCGTCGGATGGGAACCTTGTGCTCGATCCCATCGCGCTGGATACGGCCATTGTCTCGTTTGAGCCGGCGGTGGTAGACGGTTCGAAGCCGCAGGGAGCGGGTGTGCGCGTCGATTTAGTGGCAGCCGTCCATGTGGGCGAACGCAGCTACTACGATGTGCTCAATCGACGTTTTGCCGATTACGATGTTGTGTTGTATGAATTGGTGGCAGAACCTGAAACTCGATTGACACCTCAACAAGCGGAGCGACGGGACAATCCCGTGAACCTCATGCAAGGCGGCATGCAAGATGCCTTGGGTTTAGCGCATCAATTAGCATCCATCGATTACTTGCGTGGCAATTTTGTCCGAGCCGATATGACGCCACAAGAATTTTTGGATTCCATGCAAAAACGTGATGAGAGTTTTGCCAAGATGTTTTTTCGCATGGCTGGCAATGCGTTGGCTGCGCAAAGTGAAGACGCTGGCGCGGGCGACCTTCAAATTATGGCCGCACTGCTCAAGCCCGATCGGGAGCGCCAGCTCAAACTGGCAATGGCGGAACAACTCTGTCGATTTGGGGGATCGCTCCGTGCTTTAGACGGTCCCGACGGATCGACACTGGTTACCGAGCGGAATAAGAAAGCGCTTGATGGATTGCGCGAACAAATGGCTTTAGGGAAAAAGCGGGTCGCCATTTTTTATGGTGCTGCGCACATGCCCGATATTCAGAAACGTCTTGAGGAAGATTTTCAACTGCGTCGAGGGGTCGTGGAATGGATCGAAGCATGGAACCTGCAAGAGGTGAACGATGAATCAGGGAAGGGCCAAGCCGGTCAAGCTGTCAATGAATGAACTGACCACATTGAGATGGTCATTCGAACAAGACGTCAATAACTATGTCGCGGCAGGAATTCAAGCGATGGGCGTTTGGCGCCAGAAGCTTTCTGATTTTGGAGAAGAGAAGGGGATTCAATTATTGTTGGAGCGTGGCGTGAACGTCTCGTGCCTGTTATGGGCAGGCGGTTTCACGGGTAGCGATGGTCGATCTCATAAGGACAGTATCTGTGATGGCCTGGAGGCAGTGCGATTGGCAGCCGCTATGCAGGCCGACTGCTTGATCGTTTATAGTGGGGCCCGAGCTGGACATACGCACAAACATGCACGTCGACTGTTGTGGTTGGCGATTCAGGCCATGTTGCCTCTCGCGCATGACTTGGATGTCACGCTTGGCGTGGAACCGATGCACGTCGGTTGTGCCGACAATTGGACGTTCTTGACGTGTCTCGATGAGGCAATTGCTCTGCTCGATTCGCTGGGGAGTCCGCAAGTGAAATTGGTCTTTGATACCTATCACCTAGCGCAAGATCCAGCTGTGTTGGCGCGTATTCCGGAGATTGTCGACCGCATTGCCCTGGTGCAGTTGGCCGATGCCAAACATCCGCCGCTGGGCGAACAGAACCGGTGTTTTCTGGGAGAGGGCAATCTACCACTCAAACGGGTTGTGACCGCACTTCGCGATGCCGGATACGAAGGTTACTGGGATGTGGAACTCATGGGCGAAGAGGTGGAAGATTGGGACTATCACGACCTCCTAAGTTGTTCACGCGAGACATTGAACGCCATGTTTGTCTAGGTCTAGATTCTGAGTCGCGGAGTCCCGGTTTCCTACCACGCACGTGTCGTTACAAGTCACGTGGTGGATCTTTCCTCGTGGCTTTATCGAATCAGACTCACCGGCGTATAAATGAAGTGACTTGTGCCGGAGTTGGTGCTGGGTATCGCACCGGGGATGATCATCGGCGCCATCTGTACCATTACCCGTTTACTTGTCATCTTCCCAGTTAAATTGACCTCCATCACGCGTACTCCCACGAACTCCACTATGGAATACATGGCATTATTTCCATTGCCAGCCACGGATTGGAAAATGGGTATCGCTCGGGGTTGTCCTTTGATTTCTGTTAATTCAGCCTTGACTGCCGCGCTGATGCCGGTATCGCCATTGAGCGTGAGAATTCCGGAATCGTCGAATTCGAGTTTTCCATTGTGAAACGCCAAGTCACTTGCGTTGATGCCATCCAGTATCTGTCGTTTGATGTCGTTCGTACTGTTACCAGGGGAACCAATATCGACGGTGCCGCGGTTGCCGGGTGAGCCGGTACCCTGCGGGAATAAATTGACTTCTAACTTGCCATCCTGTCCGGCGGATACGACGCCCGTTTCTGGGTCGTACCTCCAATTGTCCGTCCCGGAACCCGCGAGCAGTCCGTCCCAGGTCGTCTGATCCAGCGCGAAGGGTAGAATCCCCAAATTCCCTCCATTCGGCGGTGTCGTAAATCCTCCGACGCTTGTCCAAAACGCTCCCGTTGCTTCCACTGACTCTGGCAGGCTTGTTCGAGTGAGTACTTTCGCGAAGAACAACGGAATCTCACCATTGAGGTCGTCCGTTCGCCTGACGGCAACCCGCGCGGCATTCCACGTCTGTCCCGGGGCAGTCGAAATTGCCTCATTTGGATTGGCCAGATTCTGCAGCCGACCCACGATAACATCGTCCTCCGCCAATTGAGGATGCATCGACCCAACTTCATTCGCGTACGAAAATGTCGCGGATTCATTCACAACCGCAGCACGTGATTGTTGTTCCGCCTCCATTACGAGGTCATCTAAAAGTACATTCGCACCTGCCAGCGCAGCTGCGTCGGCGGATCGCTGCATTTGCGTGCGAACCGACTGAACGTATCCAATGTCGACGCTGAGCGCGACGACTGCCATGGCGGCCATCATCAGTATGACTCCAAGTACGAGGACAGACCCTCGTCTTGAATGGTGTCTGTAGGTGCGCATGATACGGTCCTTATGAGAAAAGATTACAGGCGGCGATATGTGAAGAGGAATTGTCGAAAATGGCAGCCGTCTTATTGTTGAATCATGACGTCAACGTTGACAGGTATATCATAGACTTCACCATCAACTGCATGCAGTCGAATGGACTTGAGTATCAGCGAGTCCACACGATTGGAAGCGTAGACGACACCCGAGTTCGATAATGAATAGGCAGGGTCGTATTGATTGAGATTCGGCGTCGTGGTATCAACCTGGGAGGTGAGGAAACCTTGGCCGCCAAAATCGCCCCAGGTCGTCGAATGCCCGTCGGTAATTCGGTATACGATTTGATTACCCGTATGCGTCATGCTTTGAGTCCAAGTGACAATTTCGTTGGGCGTTGCGAGCACGTCTTGCCACGGGACACGGTCGTGTGTAACTGGATCTTCACCATTCCAGACCTGGATTTGGACTCCACCCGGTTGAAAATAGTCCAAAGTAACGTGGTTGATATTGATGATCGCGTGTTGACCATCACCACTACCTTGAGGGCAGAGCGTGGTTGTAATGTGTGGCGCCGCAAGTCCATCATCCGGCTCGGCAATGCGAGCTTCCCAGTTTTCTTCAACTTTCCAAATGGCTGAATTGCTATTAGATGGAGAATCGCCACGCAATGGGTGTGACATGCAAGCGAGGGTGAGCAATGACAGTGCTGTTGCGAGGTGTCGGTGCATAGCAGGACCTTTCGATGACGAGTGTCACGGCGCGAAGAGACAATCCGAGAGGAGTGAAGGACAAGCTTATCCGTGGAAAACAAGCCATTGCCCAACGGAAAACGTACGTCGACATCGCGACGACGCAAGATTTACTTTCTCGGATTAGGCGAATTCGGTGGAATGGCAACGAAAACAGTGCTGAAATTAGCGGTTTTTCTGGAATTGCACCCCATCTGCTGTTGTCTTGTCTCAGGAGTTTTCTCGGGTATCTCCTGTAGACGTGAATCACCAGCGAAAATCTCGATGGCGGGGCCGGTCCCGATTGCGGCGATTCATGGAGCTTGCAATCGGTATTTTTGTGTCCGTGGCTCGCACGGATCGACCCTTTTTCAGCCTAAAAAGCGAATCCCGTATTTGACGCCGAGCGTCGCAATGGCTGCCATATCGGTCACTCCGGCAAATGGAATCGCTGCCAGTTCCTCGAGAAATGCCTCGAATCCCCCTGGCTGACAGATGACCAGCATTCTACTGGGCGTATCGCATAGGTTCTCGAAACGATGTGGGATTCCCACGGGGGCAATCACGGTTGAGCCAACGTCAGCCCGGAAACGGCGCTCACCGATTTGAAACTCAAATGCACCTTCCACGACGTAAAACGTCTCGCTTTCACGTGAGTGTACGTGCAGCGGTGGGCCAGCGTGGGCGGGAGCCAGTGTTTCTAACAAGGTAAAAGCGCCGTTCGTGTCCGACGCCGAGGCCTTGATCGTGACACAGTCGCCACCCAGCACGCCGAAGCTCAGGCCTTCACCCGGGGCAACGAATTTTTCTTGAACAATTGCCATTCAAATCGCCTTCCTCAAAAAGCAGCCACCGATGTAAGTCGGTTTGCCACCTTTCTTGTCCGCAACAGTGCGAACCGACGCCCGTTTGCTGCGTAGATGTCTCCAGGATTTTACCTAGAACTCCGGCAATTGTGCCCGAAAATCACGACGCAAACAACAGCAGTTCTCCATGCACCCAACACGATTGATGATGAAACCGTTTTCCTTCCCGCGAAAACGACGACATTACGTTATCGGGATATTGCTCGGTGTTATCTTCCTGCCGTATTGGGAGAGTCGCGTAGGCAGTTCATTCCGGTGCATTTCGCAGCACGCACTGGAGCACACGACGCCGACGCACCTGCCGATTGATAATGGGAAAGTTCGTTTGGCTACGTATAACATCGCCCACGGGCGCGGTACAGCCAACTCCAACTGGCGAGGAGGAGATCCCGTAGAACGCACTACGCGACTTGATCAAATCGCTGAGTTGCTACGGAGCTCCAATGCGGATGTTGTTGTACTCAATGAGGTCGATTTTGATACCAGCTGGAGTGGTTGCGTGAATCAGGCCGAATACCTAGCGAAGGCTGCGGGGTTTCCGTACTGGGTGGAGCAGCGCAATATTGACTTTCGCGTACTGCTTTGGAAGTTCCGCTTCGGCAATGCGATTTTATCCAAGCATCCGGTGGAAAAAGTGCAGGTTGTGGACCTGCCTGAGTATACCCCTTGGGAGACGTGGCTCGCCGGCAAAAAACGTGGCGTGATGTGCCAACTGCGTGTCGGGGAGCGTACGCTGCGACTGATAGGCACTCACCTGGAAGCTCGCAGCGAATCTGTCCGTGTGCGGTCCGCAAGGAACATGATCCAACAGGTCGCGGCAGGTGATGTGCCGGTGTTTGTTTTAGGAGATCTCAATTCCACACCGCCGAATTTTCCCTACTCGGCCAGCGACGAGCATGGCCACAATGCGATCTCAATCATGGATGCGGCTGGCTTGTGGCAAAGAACTTTACAGGATGATACCCCCGTCGCCGAGCATCAACTTACGTTTCCGTCGATGAAGCGTCGCAGTGTGATCGATTGGATCTTCATCCCGCAAGAGGCACGGCTTGTCAATTACGAAGTTGTCGATTCGCTGCTTTCCGATCATTGCCCCGTCGTGGCCGATATCATGCCACGATTTCGCGGATGACCTGGCCGTGCACATCGGTTAGGCGACGGTCGATGCCGTCGTGACGCACGGTGAGTCGTTCGTGATTGATTCCCAAGAGGTGCAGAATGGTGGCGTGGACGTCGTAAACCTGCGTGGGATTGTTGCGGTCGAGTGGCTTGTATCCCCAATCATCGCTGAGTCCATGCGTTGTACCGCCACGAATTCCGCCGCCGGCCAACCAGTTTGTGAAGACAAACGGGTTATGGTCGCGTCCGACCGACCCTTGAGTGCTCGGCAATCGCCCAAATTCGGTGGTCCAAAGGACGATGGTGTCTTCCAGCATGCCGCGCTGTTTGAGGTCTTGGATCAAACCGGCTGTGCCACGCGCCATTCCGAGCGCCAATGGTCCGTGGTCGCGTCGGATATCTTCATGGGAATCCCAATTTCGTCGCGGGAACCCATTGTCGTTTCCGGACCAGATTTGCACGAAACGCACGCCGCGCTCCAGTAGGCGTCGGGCTACCAAGCATTTTCGGCCGAAGTACTCAGTTTCCTCTGTCTCATTGATCTCTGCAGGGAACGAAGTCTTGCCATGGTCGAGTCCATACAACTTGAGTATATGCGCCGGTTCTTGGCTCATGTCGAGTGCCTCCGGCGCCGCAAGTTGCATACGTGCGGCGAGTTCGTAGCTGCGGATACGAGCTTCAAGACGTGTGTCACCACTGCGAGATTCTTGGTGCTGTTCGTTCAACTCCGATAGCAGTCGACGCGCGTCCGTCTGACCCTGCGTGGTGAGGTAGGGTCGGGCCTCGGGGAAGAGGTCCTGTACTGGTTGAGCTGCTCCCGACCGAATGACTGTCCCTTGATGATGGGATGGTAAAAATGCGCAGCCCCAATTCTTCGGGCCGTTCGAAGCATAACCGCGATGGTCGGGCAGTACCACAAACGTGGGGAGGTTTTCGTTCATGCTCCCCAATCCGTAGCTGATCCAGCAACCTGCCCCCGGGAATCCAGGGCGCTGAAAGCCTGTCGCCTGCAAATAAGTCGCTTGGCTATGGACTCCCGACTTTCCCGCCATGGAATGGATAAAAGCCATGTCGTCCACACAATCGCCCAGGGGTGCGACAGTCTCGCTGAGGTATTTACCGCATTGGCCGTAGGGCTGGAACTTCCAAGGGCTCTTCATCCATGGTCCCAACCCGTCTTGAAATGCTTCGATAGGCTCACCGAAATTGGAGGGCTCTCCGTGGTGCCGTTCCAGCATCGGCTTGTAGTCGAACGTATCGAGGTGGCTGGCGGCTCCGCCCATGAACAGTTGAATGACCCGCTTGGCACGTGCGGGATGATGTAGCCCAGCAAGTTGCGCACCGACACCAATTGACGTCCCCTCCATTGTTGCTTGTGCGCTGCTGCTGGCCGAGACGGCGGCGACGAGTGGGTCCCGCGCCAAGAGGTGCGTAAGGGCTAATCCAGCAAACCCCTGGCCCACGGAACTGAGTAGTTCGCGTCGGTTGCACGATGGAAAGAGTGGAGGGGACATCCGCAGGCCTACTTTAGAGGAGGATCAGTCAATAAAGACGAACTCGTTTAGATTAAGCAGAACACGGCACGTATTGATAAGGCCGTGGTCACGATGGTATCGCGAGATTTGTTCGCGTTCTGCTTGGCTTGGCGGGCGGCCGATTGCAAACTCAAAACCATGGTCAATCTGTTCTGTCGGTTCGGCTGATAGTCGTTCGAGGCGTTGAGCGAATAGTTCTGCCATGGAGAGCACGAATCGATTGTTCATCAGTGCGAGGGCTTGCAATGCTGTGATCGTGGTTTGACGTTTGGGTACCGACAGCGAAGGGTCGGCGCAGTCCAGCGTGTCCATGAAGGGCTGAGGCTGCGAGCGGACCAGAAATCGATAGACGGCTCGTCGGTGCATCTTATGATCAAATGGATCATAGAGGTCATATTCATAGTGCGGCGAATGTTCCGGCTTTTCCACGGTGAAGTCTTGGAAACTGGGGCCGTACATTTCGGGGTTCAACGTATCGGCCGCAGTCAGCATCGCGTCACGAATTGATTCGGCATCCAATGCACGGCGGTTCATCCGCCAATAGTATTGATTTGACGCATCAATTGATTGGCACTCCGGATCGTTGGCAGAACTTTGTTGATAGGTACGACTTGTCACGATCAAACGATGCAGATGCTTCCACGATTGACCATGGTCTTGCAGTTCGCAGGCGAGCCAGTCAAGTAACTCGGGGTGAGTGGGGAGTTCGCCCATCCGACCAAAATCGTTGGCCGATCCAACAATGCCGGTACCAAAATGGTATTGCCACAGTCGATTGACAATCGATCGCCAAGTGAGGGGATTGTCGGAACGGACAATCCATTGAGCCAAGGCTCGACGTCGTTCGCCTTCGTGATGTCCGGTAGCGAGCGGGAATCGCCAGTCCTCACCAGCCAATATCGGAATGGTGCCGGGACCGACTTGCTGTGCCGGTTGTGTGATTTCCCCGCGGACCAACACGTGAATCGGACGGGGTTGGCCACCGCCGTGCCCCGTTCCAATGAATTTGCCGGAACCATGATGGATTGTTCCAACATAGGCCTGGGACGGAGCGGGAAGCTTGGCCAGTTGTTGTTGTAAATCCGCCAATTGCTGCTTGCTTGCGTCCAATTGTTGGCCAAGATCGGTGTGCGCAAAGTCTCGCTCCAACTGCTGACGCAACAGGGCGAGCGGCCATAATCGAGCAATCCCGTCTTGGCTAACATTTAGGCAATACGCTTTCCCGTCGAAGGCATTAGCGAGTCGCCATCGTTCGCCGCCTCCGTCGACGGAATCCAAACATGACGCTTCGGCGCCACGTGCGACGTTCGTCAACGAAGTGTCCAAGACGGCAAATTCCGCCAAGGCGAAGATGTAGTCGTTCAGCCGCGTGGCGAGATGGCTCGCCGTCACGCGAACAAAGCGTGCCTTTACCGGTCGGTCACAAGGGAAAGCAACCGGCGTTACACCGGGAAGTGCGAAGTCGCTGCTCGTGTGGTCGAAAATCGGAATCACATCGTCCTTGAATTCGGCGTCTTGACAGGCTTCGATTTTGAACCGTAATGGGAAGCCAAAGCCTGGCCCGATTTCAGCGAACGTGTCGTGGCATGGGAAGAGCATCACGCCAGTCAGTTCACGTGCTGTCCCCAGATCAACTTGGACCCATTTGCTTGTATCTGGATTCTTGGCCACGTCACTGTGGTAGCCTTGTTGAGGATGATCCGGGATGGTTAGCTCATTCAAGACCGATTGCAATTCAGGAGTTAGCAGCGACGCGATACGTTGTTCTTCGAACTGTGCTATTCGCTGGTGCGTGGCTGCAATGTTTTCATTCAGTGTTTGACGCTGACGGTACACGAGCGGATCAACGTCATAAACGCGGTCGGCTCGGTCGAGCGCGGCGAATACCGATTGCAGGCTGTAATAGTGTTCCTGACGGACCGGATCGAACTTGTGATCGTGGCACCGAGCACATTGGACCGTCGTACTGACGAAGGTATTCATGGTGTTGGAAACCATGTCGTCACGATCTAAGTTACGTGCGACTTGCCCTTCGATTTTGGATTCGGGAACTTCGGCGTGTCCGATGTAGTCCCAGGGGCCGGCAGCAATGAAGCCCGTCGCCTCTACGGCGCGTGCATCGGAAGGCCAAAATACATCGCCGGCGATCTGTTCGCGTACAAACCTTTCGTAGGGAACGTCGGCGTTGAGCCGGCGGATGATATAGTCGCGATAGGGCCAAGCGTTGGGACGCGGTTTGTCCTTGTCGTAGCCATGCGATTCGCCATAGTGGACAACGTCAAGCCAATGACGCGTCCAACGTTCGCCGTAGCGTGGAGAAGCGAGTAGTTCATCCACCAACTGTTCGTACGACGCTGGGTGGGGATTGTGGACGAATCGATTGACTTCGGACGGGGTAGGGGGGACCCCCAGCAGATCGAAATAGAGCCGACGGACAAGTGTTGCGCGATCTGCTAACGGAGAGGAACGCAGGCCCTTGTCGTGTAGTGTTGCCACGACAAATGCATCAATCGGATTGGATACGTTCGTTTGCCGATTCTCTGGAACCGGTGGGACGGTTGGACGGTGCAGTGGTCGGAGTGACCACCAATCGGTATCCGCGATTTGCGGAAGGGCTAATTGCATTCCCGTTGGCCACGGCGCGCCGTGGACCAGCCATTCACGTAATGCCGCAATTTCGTCAACCGTGAGCGTGGGTCCTTCCTTGGGCATGCTCGCCTTACCGTCGATCGGCAACACCATTTCCAGGAGGTGGCTTTGCTCGGGCGATGCGCGGTCGATTAGATCGTTCCGCTCTAAGAACTTGTCTGACTGGAGCGAGAGTTCCCCTTGGGGATGTTCATCCTGGTGGCACGACACACAGCGACGTTGGAGCACTTGGGACGCGGCAACGAACATTGGAGGGGCGGTTTGATCGCTGGCACGAACACCCGCCCCGTGCATCACGCACACAACCGCGAACAGCGATCCGCAAAGGCGTTGATGGATGAACATAGGGCAGGGGGGAGGCTGTTAATGAGACCAATTCCGTTCAGCATGGCCGATCGGGGCGGTGATACCGCAAAGTCCATTTTCTACCAAAATCGGCTTCTGGGGAACCCTCCGAACCGGCCTTTTATCCGTTTTCCGGGCCAGACCTCCCATTTTGTAACCGTTCATGGCGTTCAGGCAGTAAACGGTTGACCCGATTTGTCGTCCCCAACGTGCACTCAGCATCGAGAGATTAGTCGATCAATCCGTTTAGGATCTCGATTCCACGATGGATCACGGTATCGTCGGCAGCATACGAGATTCGAAAGTGCGAATCTTGTCGACTGAAGATTGTGCCGGGGATGATGAGGAGTTCTTTCTCGATGGCCCGTTCGACGAATTCAGAACCGGTCCCGCGTGGCGATTTTGGGAAGGCGTAAAATGCGCCGCCCGGTTTGTTCAGTTCAAACGCCTCGTGTAGGTGTTCGGCGACAATATTCCGTTTGCGGCGATACTTCTCGCAAAATTCATCCATTTTGACGTCGAGTGCGGCGAGTGCTCCCCATTGGCAAGGTTGCGGTGCGCACACAAACGTATACTGCTGTAACTTGATCATCGTATCCACGACAGAGGAAGGGCCGTGGACAAATCCTAGTCGCCACCCCGTCATGGCGTGGCTTTTAGAGAATCCGTCGATGACGAGCGTTTGGTCATTGTATTCGGCCGGACTCACGAAAGGTTCGTCATAGCAAAATGCACGATAGATTTCGTCGGACAGCAGCAGTACGTTGTGGCGTTTTGCAATCTCTGCCAAACCACGGATTTCCTCACGAGTCGCCACATAACCTGTGGGATTGGCGGGGCTATTGAGCAAGATCATCTTGGTGCGTCGCGTGATGGCCGATTCGACGCGATTTAGATCCATGCGAAAGTGAGGATAGGTGTCGATCACAATCGGTGTGCCCCCTACCAGCTGTACCAGCGGCTCGTACATCACAAAGTACGGATCGAATACGATCACTTCATCCCCAGGATTTACCAGCGACAGCATGGCCAGTACGAGCCCTCCACTGGTGCCGGACGTGATGAACAGCTTACGGTCGGTATGTCCATATTCGGCGTCGACTCGCCGTTGCAATTCCTCGCGAAGTTGTGGTATTCCCTGTGTGGGTGAATAGCTGTTTTTGCGGGACTCGATGGCCTCACAACACGCACGTCGAATTTCTTCCGGTACGTCGAAATCTGGTTGACCGATCGAGAGATTGACGGGATTCTTGAGTTTGGCGGCTAAATCGAATACCTTTCGAATTCCGCTACTGTCGAAACCGAGTGTGCGCTCGGCAATCCAAGGCTGAGTCATGGCGAATGTCCGGAGAGAATAGGTAACTGGAGCGCAGGGCAACCGGGCCATTCTACGGGGAGACGCGGTGTGTCACTAGGCGACGGAGAGACGCCGAAGCACAGCGATCTGTCGCACAAGCTGCCCTATCGAACCTTACAGCGGAAGTGGATGACACCACCGTCGCCTGGTTTGAGCGGTTTCGCCAAGGTCCAGCGTAGAACGTGCGAATTCGCTGTGTTGTCATCGGTACAGAACGAGGACTCAAGGCTGCATTCCTGGCTTTCGGCGACGTAGGCTAGACGGGTCGTTAAGTTGTCGACAATGGTGGTTTGCTCCAATGTGTCGGTACCCGTGTTACGGAATTGCAAGAGGAATTCGATCTCTTCGCCTGGCTGAGCCTGGCCGCACGAGGCGAGTTTGATCAACTGCAGACACGGACGTCCGGGCGGTACGTTATATTGATAAGTTTGTTCGGACGGGACATAGGACCCCTCGGCCTGTACCATCGTCTCGTCCAGCATGACCTGAATGGACGTTTCCTCTGTCCATTCAATGGCAGCGAGAGCTGCACTGGCAACATCCAGCTTCTGTCGACTTTGGAACTCTTGGGGGCCCAGTAGGTCTACGTTTTGGAGGACACGCAGGTCGAACGTCTCTTCTAACAATTTGCGACGATCGATTAATTGATCTCCAGCGTCCAATTGAGTCGCGGCGATCGGTGGCTGTAGTTTCAGGTTTTCCTTAACTTTGGTTTGCTCAAGCGTCGTTTCCGCGAGATCTCGTTGAATGTTTTCAATCGTACCTTCCGGTTGGTCGACGGTTGATAGTCGATTACGTTGGTCATTAACGTGCAAGCCAGCCAAGTGCCTCACCGCGGCAAATCGTGGCGCATAAATGCAGACACAGTTACTGGGAACGATTCGCTCATCGCCCTGGCGTGTGCGAACGTGAGCTACCGTATCCTGTTGGTCAACGCCGATCATTTGTCCGTTTGCATGCACTTCCACAGTGCCAAACCTGTCCCCGCCATCGCAGAGATATTCATCTTTCGGCCAGATGCCAGCAGCACCAGGTGGCCTCCAGCCCGAAGCAAATTCGGAGCAACACATCGGTTCGGGTAGGTCGTTTGAATAGGTTGGTTCGACGAGGGTTGCTGCGGGCAGTTGGCTGAATGGAACGAACGAGTCTCCTGTCGAGGATTCGTGAGCGTTGATCTCTGGAGAGTCTGACACCCATTCGGCCGCGGGAGCCGGTGAAACGGGAGCCAAGTACGATGGCTCGCCGCCTGCGTCGGTTGCAAACTCTAATTCGGAAACTGGCGCCGAGTAGGCTGCCGCTTGGATTGATCGTGCCTGCTGTTGCCGACGCTGAATCGATGCGGAATCGGTTCTTCGCGGCAACGTGGCGGAATTTGCATTTCGAGGCACAGCAGAGACAATACTGCTGGAAGCGGCAGCTCTGTGACGGGACACACCAAGAGGCGTATCGTGTAGGGTGGCCTGTGGAGTCTTCCGATGCGTGGTACTACACGAACAAAGCATCAGAACACCGACGACACTCCAGCGACTTGCGTTGCGGGCGTACTGAACGAGAACGGCCAGCGAAGAACGTGGAACCTGTGGCATCATCGAAGAACTCTTCTGCGTAAGTGAGGAATCGGTCGAGCGACGACGCGGGAGCTATCCTCCACGTTTTCCGGTAGTGCACCTACTTCGGGTGACGTAATCAGCGGGCCGTCGAGGGGTACTTCGACGGGAATCGGCAACTCGTCTGCGGGTGCCGGAGTACCGGGAGCTATTTTGAACGGATTCGACGGATCGGTTTGCAGCGGAAGCGTTGGATTTTCAAAATTGGATGGATGTAGTTGCCCGACATCCAAGATGAGCGACGGAGCGATAGTAAGTCCTGGATCCCAGGGCTGATCGTCGGTCTCCTCAAGGGTTCGCGATCCAATGCGGACGATTGCCATTGGCCGTCCCAAGTCATCTGCGACGTGGAGTGGATCTTCTTGAGGTAAGACGTCAAAAAACGGTTGGTCGTCTTGGTAAGGTTGCAAGTTGGGCGCGGGCGTTTGTGGATTTTCCAAGTAGATGACTCGCGTCACCAGAGTGCCCGCCATGGCCTTTTCCAAATCGTCTTTGCTGATATCGATGACGATGGGGAATCGATGCATTGCGCCGGGCGGAGGATAGAGTCGTTCGATGACTTCGACGGTTGGGTAGAGACGTACACCGTCCTGGAAAGGAATGTCTGAGATTCGGAGTCGGTACACCGGTCCGATCTGGAGTCCAACCAACATTTCTCGGGGGTGGACCTGTTGAAATCCATCTTCCGTTGCCAGCGATACCAAGGCCCCGTCCGGTACGCGGATATGTACAGGTTGGAAGTAACCTCGGATCGGTCCTGGACGTAGTAGTTGTTGCGGTCCAATTGTTCCGGGAGGTTGTGTGGTTGTCGAATAGAGTTGGTGTTGATGCGGTTGCGCTGCAGCACTTGCCAGTAAGAACGTAGTGGCAATCAGGCCGTTGAATGCCAAACGCCATGCTGTGAGGGGTCGCACTTTTTTCAAACTATCGAACACCATTGCCTTGCGTCTTCCGTGGTCTGGTAGAACCGTGCGTTGTGCCGCGCGCCGCACACAAGATGCGTCGACGCGCGGAGTGTCGGAGCTTGATGACCGCCCGATTAACGACCGTTGTAGTGCACATGCGATTTGGGTTGCACACCAAAGTGTCGATAGGGATACTTAACTTGAGGATGGATCGTATCTTCGGTAACCCATGCCCGATTGGCAGGCTGCGGATAGCTCAAACCCGGTCGTTGCTTCACGTGAATCTTGACCTGTCGTGTTGGGTCAGGCATCCGCATACGAGTATGGTTTTTGATTACGTGACGTTGCAAGCCGGCCGGAGCACCCAACGGAATATGCGGAGGACCTGGCAGGCCAATGGGTGTCCCGGTGATGGGCATTCCATATTGTGGCGGGTAGCCCTGCGCCAGAAGATCGTGTGGCAAGCCCCCGGGCGGCAGGTTCATCGGCTGCGCTGCCATGCCGATATCTCCCGCACCATAAATGCCGCGCGGACCACTGACGCCGGACATCATGTTGCCATCGCCACAACTACCGTCCAGGCAGGACTGATAGGCTACTGGCACTGGGTACTCGGATGGTTGATAGGAAGCTGGCATGACACCATCATGAATGACCTGTTCACCACCGGAACCAGTATCGAATCCCGGCATTTCCATATCTTTGTTGCCCACTCGGATGATGGCCAGGATCGTTCCACGTCGATCGGCTTCGACGATCGGATCGAGCCCTGGATCAAGTCGTGTGCTCACTAAGGTCTCGACACCAGCCAAGGCCAATTCTTGGAACTCTGGGTCCGGCAAGTAGAGAACTTTCGTCACGAAATTTCCAGTTGCAACTTGGTCCAAGTCTTCGTCGGTGAACTGTACGGGGATGGCGTTATGCGCCAAGAATGCGGCTGTCCGCACCGTACCTGGGCCAAGTTCCAGCGTGGGATAAAGTTCCACGCCCTCGTGTCCTGGGACATCCGTCATTTTCAGTCGGTAAATTCCCCCTTGAGAAAAATTCTGGCGAGCCGGTGTTACGAGCGGCATCGCATCGAAATTGCCGCCGCCAGAGGTGTCGAACCGGACATGCATGGCTTGTGGCCGTCCGAACAAGACCTGGACCGTTGATCCGGCGCCGGGACCACCCGCGCCAGGCCCACAATCTGCGCCGATCATGCCCCCACCCATAGCATCTCCGCCGACCATGCCGCCCTCGGGCATGATACCGGAAGCCGGTGCGATGGACGGTGATGGCATCATCATGACTCCAGGGCCGGGACCGCCGACGCCTGGGCCTGGATGCATAAGTCGTTCCGAGGGAGGCAGGTTGTTCACGCCCCTCCCCATGCTGTTACAGCCAACCGACGCAGCTGTTAACAGGCCGAATACCAGCCACTTGGATGGACTAACCTTCATCGTTCCCCCCTTATAAGTTGAATGGAGCGGTATCTCCGCCAGCTATCGGATTGGCGAATTACCCGCTCCTTGCTGCTGTCTGTCGATTTAGCGAATTGTCCCTCTGGCCCCCACGCTTCGCATGGAGCTACAATCCGTTTCCTCGCTTCGAGATGTGTGAGGCCGTCCTACACGTCTTGCGGATCGGAATCACAGGGATCTTCGGCGTGTTGAAATGGGAATCTTTCGCAAAACCAATACAATCCGAAACAGTATGCGTATCTTTCCTGTTTTGACATTGTTGGTAGTTGGTGTTTTGTCGCGACCCACAAGCTTCGCTAGCAGTGCTCAACCGGAGACCTTTTCCGACGGTAATTTGCTCGTTCGCTCGGCGATGCAGCGGGCCGGCCAGACGAAACTGACTGCGCGGGTGCGGCAATCGGGTGAGCTATTAGGGCAGTCGTTGGTCGGTTCAGGGATTTACGCACAGACACTGGATGCAACGGGAGAGCTTTTAACTCGCTGGCAGATGGATTCTCAGTTCGAAACTAAGCCAGGCAGTTTTCTTCAAATACACACGGGATCATTTCTGTGGTTGCAGCGACGTGTAGGTACCGAGAAACACCTGTCGCGCATTGATGTAAAACGGGTCATGAGTGAATTGGGCCAGCGGGGCAGGGGAGGGGACCAGGAAGCCGATACAATGAACCGAGTCGGCGCAACTTTGGTCGGTGGCATGCCCGGCATGTTGGCGTCGCTGCTCGATCAATTCCAGTTTGGTAAACCCAAGTCGGCGGAGTTGCGCGAAATTGCGACGTACGAGTTGCGTGGTGAGCCTCGTCGCAAGCCAATTCCCGCATACGCGCCTACTTCCGTGCAACTCGTGATCGGGAAGGACGATTTGTTGCCTTATTCGATTGTGTACGTGCACGCTCATGATGACTCGAAGCAATTTGACCATGGTGAACTGCGGACCGAGTTCTATGAAGTTGCAATCAATGCCGACATGGATCCGTCGAGTTATCGATTTGTGTGGGACGGCCAGGAGTTTGTCGACGACACGGCGGACATGACGCAGCGATTGCGATTGATGCAGCCGCATTAGATTTAACCGCTAAGCAGCGTAAGCGAGTCGAGAGACAGTAAAAGGTGTACCGATGTCGGAACGTGTCATGTATTTGGTACGCCATGGGGCAACTGCGAATAACCTAGCTTCACCACCGGTCCTGCAAGGTTGCAATATCGATGCGCCTCTTTCGCCAGCAGGATATCAACAAGCGGAAACCGTGGCGGAATTGCTCAGCCATCGAAGGCTGACGGCCGTTTATAGCAGCCCACTACAGCGTGCGAAACAAACGGCCCAGGCGATTGCACAGCGGCATGGCCACTCGTTAATCGTCATGCCAGACTTGCGTGAAGCGAACGTGGGGCGCTGGGAAGGGCGATCATGGGTCGACATCGCGCAGGAAGAACCGGACGCCTACCAGAATTTTCAACGCGCGCCAGATATTTACGGCTATGCGGGGGGAGAGAACTTAATCGAGGTTCGTGACCGAGTGTTACCAGTAATGTTGCGGTTGTTACGAGAGTCTCATTCGGCTCCCTGTGTTGTTGTCGCGCATAATGTGGTCAATCGCGCTTTCCTGGCTCACCTGTTGAAGATCCCCATCGCCGATGCTCGTTCGATCGCCCAAAGCAACTGTGGTGTGAACATTATTCGGTTGCAACGTGACGAACCGATCGTCGAGACTCTGAATTCGACGTTTCATCTTAGCGGCTAGGATTTATTCGAGTCCGTGCATCGCGCGAACTTGCCGCACCTCATTCTGTACTTGTTGCACAATTTGCACGTTGCGCAACAGATAATCCCACTGTTTCCAAAACGCAAGAAGAGTCACCGCAAGGCCCACGGATGCCGCCCACAGGTGAGGTTCAACCCAACGCCAGGTGTTGGGCTGCAAGGTACCTGGATCGGAGGATGCGCCCAATACAACAATAAACAATATGGTACCGATTCCAAGCAGTGACCAACGAAAACAGCCTCGTTTTAGCAAACGACATTCCTGATACAGCGATTCGCTCAACTCGTAAGCTCCTACGACCTCACCGCACCATTTTGCAGTTCCAATGAAATAGGTTACGCAAACCGAATGGATGAGAATCGTAACAAGTGCGGCCAGTATTCCAAGTGTCGTGTGCGACGTCACGCGGGGACGAAACGTGCCAAGTAATGCCACTTGATCTGATTTGCGCTTCTGCAATTCCTGGATATACGGCGAGCTTGGAAGTGATTCACGCGAAGTCACCTCGATTTGCTGCCGCAGCTCTAGAAATTCTTGATACGGTTTATTGATATTGCCGATCCGGATGCCGAGTACGAACGCTATAACAATTAACAGCATCGACAACGCGGACAGGCTTAGAAAGATGCGACTCAATGTGCGGTTCCCCGTTTTAGGTTGCGGAACTATCGATTGTACCGTTTTGAACTGGAATCGGAAAGTGTCTTCCTAGCGGACCGCCGTATGGGGCAATGTATGTCCGGTGAAGAAAGTCGACAGGTTGTGCACGCGCGGACTCTTACCGGTAGATCAGTTACCGCGAAAACCTGGCACGCTCAGGGAGGCTCAGGCGGGGCAGCCAAACACAACTGGAAGAGCTTCTTAGCAATTTGGTTTTTTTTTGAAATTTTCCTGTTCGGTTTTCACCTAGCCCTGCGTCTTAGTGAGCAAGG
>JAQCHP010000182.1 GCA_027619595.1 Planctomycetota bacterium | reverse complement strand
TTTTCGCGAGCAGAGATTGATTCCATGTACGCAAGAAGTTCCTCTAACGACTGCTTCCCATTGTAGTCGGGATGGTTCACCAAAAACTTGCGTCCCGATTCAACCTGCTCCCTGGCTTTGTTTGGCAGGACGTTGGTGAACTCAAGTGCTGACCATTCGCGGATGAATGTGTTTTGTTCCTCAATGCTACCCCAGACCGAGGCTTCGTCAGTGAGGATGCGACTCATCTGGTCTCCCCGAGAGGACCCGGGAAACTCCTTTGAAAATTGTTCCAGGGCCGCCTGAAATGCAGGCCAGGTTCCTGATGCCTTGGTAATGTCAGCCAGTCTCAATTCCTGCTTCTGGTCTTCCAGGGCTAACGTCACCTGCGACATAATCCGCTGCTGTAATAACGAGATCGGCGCCGTTAAATGGCTGGAAACGTCCGAACGTTTCCCCAGATCGCGATACCCATCTCGAATCGAGTTCAGCGAGGCCACGTCAGTGGGATCAACCTGCTCATAACGATCGTGCAAAGCGTCGAGGTCATCTGTGAACTGCTCATCGACCTGTTCCTGAAGGGCAACTTGACTTGCGGTCAGCCTGTTACGTCGTAACTCGATGTCGTTCAGTTCCTTTTCGAATCGACAGATTGACTCCAATTCATTGATGCGAGTCGATAACGCCTTCACCTCGGACAGTGAGTTAACTTCAGCCAGTTCATCGTCGAATTTCGTGAGACCCAACATCAGCTTTGTCCGTCGCTGCTGTTCGGTCGTCACGTTGCTTTGATGCTGAGAAATTAAGGCGGCGATGGGTGGATGCTCAAGCACGCCTGGCGCTTGCTTCCGAAGCTTTTCAAGATAACTGTCGGTTGCCGTAAAATCTGCTAGTTCGACGAGTTGTCCGAGTCGCTCCTCGTGACCAGCCAGCTGATTGATGTGATTGCGGTATTGCAGACCCAGGTACAGGACAGCGCCTAGCGTAACAACGACACACGCGGCGGCTGTGAGTCGAAATGCATGTGCCCGACGCTCCTCACGCTCCACAGAATCGTAGATTGACTCCAGGCGATTCACGAAGTTCTCTGGGAGTCCATCATCAAAGCCACGGAACCGGTGTTCAAGCTGCTGAAGCCGGTCGCGTGCGTCCTGTCGCTGGTTACGTGTCTTCATACTGACGAACTGGTCCATCAGTTGTTCCATGTCGCCCACAAGGAAATCGTAATCAGCGCGGGTCTGTTCCTGGTCGTTGAGGTCAACAATCCATTCGACAGCTTCCCTTGCCAGTTCGAATTCCTCTGCACCTTCACGGAATCTCGCTTTCTTCAACTGTAATTCCAGGTGCTGCATCAACCTCTGACCTTCAGTGAGCTGAGACTCGCCTCCAGATTCGGCATTTCTCAACTCTTCCAGAATCTTCGGTATCAGGGCCCTGGCTTTTCGCGCGTCGGATTTCTGGAATTCCAGTCTCGCTCGTTTGATTAAGTCGGCATCGGGTTTCTTTACCCAGTTGTCTGCAGTCAGCTCTCGACACAGTACGCCTAATCGAGCCGCGTCCTGCCGCGTACACGCGGCCTCAAGTTCCTGATCAATCTCCGCCAGGCGTGCCGCTTCAAATTCACGTATATCGTCTTCCCATGCCGACTGATTCTGGTCAGTGGCCCGGATCCGGTACATGACTCCAAGCCTCACGTGTAGTGGACTCCCGGCAAGTGAGTGCCATCGCAACTCACGCATCAAGGGCTCCCGTTGGCGGACGGGGCCGAAGCACTGGTTCAGACGATCTGCAGCATTCAGGCGAAGCTGGGGCGGATGTTTGAGGCGATGATCATCCAGAAATTCATTCCATCCCTCACTGTCAAAAGACGTAAGCGTTGCAATGATTTCCAATAACTCGCCGCGTTGTGCACGCTGCACTGCCTGCAGCTCATCGTTCCCGTCAATCAAGGCTTCACAGGCATCCAACTCTGTGTTGACGTCTTCGCAAAAGCCACAATGTGCCTGGTGAAGGCGTTTTAATTCTGCATCGTGCGGGCAATCAAAGTTGTCAACGATGCCACGAATATTTCCCACATCACGCCGTACATCGCTGCAATCGGGTACCGCCATTGCATTCTCCAGCAGGTAAACTTCTTAGATGTCCAGGTAACCAGCAATGTGCCTGGCCCCGAACGGCCCGATGACCTCGATAATTACTGCTGTTCGGAAAACAGCTCTGTCTCCAGGATCACAATCTCAAATTCATCGTTGATTCGCCGCACAAGTCTCAAGCCAGTGCGGCCGGAGCCCGCAATCTTTTCAAGGGCTTCTTCCAGGGCGGCGACTTGCGCTGCGAGTTCGTCCAACGTCGACCCCGTGACGGTCAACGTGCTGAGTTCCAATTCCACTGCACGCTCGGCGGTGCGGGTCGTCACACGACTTAGCAGCCTGGTTTTACTGTCGATCAGCTTGTTGATATCCCTCTGCTGCTTCAGCCCGCTTCTTCGTAATGCGGCCAGGGTTGCCGTTGACAGCGGTTGTTCGGACAACGCTATTGAAGGCGTGTCATCTCGTAGCGTGACTTGTGGCACATCCGCAAAATGCGAAACCACAAACAATGGCCGGTTATCCTGTGTGGTCAGACTGAAGCGTGTCGAAAACAGTTTGCTGCGGCGATCCATCACAACAACAGCGACCGGATTTCCGAAAGTCAGGTCCTTGCCGGCAGGAAACTCACAGTCGCCGTATCCCGCTGTTTCAATAGCCAATCGCAATTCATTCGCCGGCAACTGTGGCAGATCGTCAGGAATCAGATTGTAGACGGTACTCGCATTTTCAAAGGTCACTGCCAAGTCACGCAGGTGCAGAGGCTTCCAGAGCCGACAGAGTTCTGTGTCAGGTGGATCAGCGGTGCTGACCCGCAGCAGACAGAACTCCAGCAGGCTGTTTTCCGAATTCTCAGCCGCAAGGAACGAGAGTCGTTCATCGCTGAATTCAAACTGCCCAAGCTCGACTGGACGCTCAAGGGCGGACGCTGGCTTCTGAATGACTTTCCAGAGCGAAGAAGCGTCATTGTTAGCGTCAGCTTTTGTTAACGTTAACTGCTTTCCATCGGTGAATTCATTGCCGACGAGTTCCAATTGAATGCTAAGGGCTGGCACGCCAACGATTGAGCAAAGATCGACCGTTTTCTGTTCGGAAGCGATCCTGGTGATCGGCAATATTCCCGCTTTGCTCCGCACGTCATCGAGAGGGCGTTTGGGGTTAACTGTCGATGCCTGCTGATCTGCTGCGGGCACCAGACTGCCTGCAGCCTCAGGGACTGCGGCGGCATTAGCTTCCATTGGCTCAGGGCGTGCGGCATTCTCGGGGACTGCCGACTCTGCGACTTCTGGTATATCAGTGGCCGGGGTCTCATTTATGGGTGAAGTCGGGGCAGGTTGATCGCTCGGCACATCAGGTTCTGCGACACCCTGCGCAGTTGTGGCCGCAACACTGTCAACCTTTGGGTTCGCGAGTCCGGATGAATGCACCACCAAAGCAGCGCCGGAAACGGCGACGACGCCAAACAAGGCTCCCAGTATCCCCAGACTCACCGGCGCGAAGAACTGAAAAGTCTCAAGACCATAAGCGGCAACCTGCCCAGCACGCGGTAATTCTGGCGGAGACGATCGTGCCATTATTCGAAGCCCTCTGTCTGAACAAGAATTGCCTGTTCTTTTCCTTCTTCTTGCACACTGCTACTGCGTCGGAGTTCGTAATGGACCTTTACACTCTCGATCATCACACCGCGCTGCTGTTGAAACTCTTCTGACCAATTAATCCAGCCCTTCGCAAATTCAAGTGCCTCTTTCGCACCCGTAAGTTTGCGTTCCGCCTCTTTGAATGCATTCTCTGCTTCCTGTTTTTCCTTTTTCTTCGCCTCGTCGGTAGATTTTAACTTGGCACTTGCATTGTTGCGTTCCGCCTCTGCACCAGAAACGACTCTCTCTGCCTTATCCTTATTGCTCTTAGCTTTGTTACAGTTCGTTACGAATTTTCTTGCGTTAAATATTTCGACGACCTGTTTTTGGACAGTTAAGTCATATATTTGAAACCCCACTTCGGCATACTGAATTGTTTGTTTGCATTGCACAGCAATATTCTTATCAGGCAATTCTATAAGTGACACTTCCAAACCAAGAAAGTCGAATTCATCTTTACCAAATTTCTTCTTCCTCTCGAATTTTTTTGTTTCGTCAAGCTTAATCTTGAACTCGTTATCATTCACGTACCCTTCGGGTAGTCCATCGATCCGACACGCCAGAATGAATTGTTCTTTTGCCGATCCGATGAGATTTCGGCTCAGTAGTGTGACGGATGCGAGGCTGTGCGATTTGCTGAGGGACAGTGGTGGTTTGGTCGACGGTACGCCAAGTCGGACCAGGACCGGTTCCTCATCCTGATCGTTTTTGTGACTTACGCGGATCGCAGTCTCACGAAACAGATCAGCCGTAGCCATAAGCGTATGCTTGTCAAATTTAAAAGTAAACTCAGTGCCTTCGAGAGTGAAGGTTCCGATTGGCTTCTTCGCGCTGCTGCCGCCTTTTTGCTTGCTGTTCACTGTCCAGTTTTGTACCCCAGTGGTGGTGGGGCTGATCGAAAATTCGAATCCTGATTCAAGTAACGCATCGGTCTGGACAAGTGTAATTTCGCAGTCAGACGGCGTATCGACTTGAAGTTCGGCAAGGTGCAGACGCGTCGCACTGTTCCCTGCATTAGTAATTATTGTTGCTATCTCGTTGTTGCTTAAATTGGACTTGGCACGAAGATCATCGAACGGCTTCGGAGTGCGTGTCGATTCCTTTTCGGGCGTAGCAGACGATTCCTTTTCGGAGGTAGTGGGCGGAGTGTTGTGACTGGCCAACGGCGGGCAAATGGTGGGCTGCTTAGAAGTGCTCTCGGTGTCGGTTGGCAGATTTTGTTGAGCCGTAGAATGGACTTGGGATGATTTGATCGAATCGGACGAGGCGACAGCTTTTTGACTGCTGGCGCTGTCGGGTTGTTTGACTGCTCCGGCAGGTTGATGATTATTGGTATCCGCCGTTTCCATGACTGAAGTGATCGCGTCGTTTTGTTTTGTCCGGAAGTGCGGATACGCCCATACGGCTATACCACCGAGGACGATGATAGTGCCTGCAACAGCTATTTGTCGGCGCGACGGGGGACGTTTGCGATTCCGACGAACTGGTTCCACTCTCCCCGGACGCGGGCTGGGGCGTGAATCTGGTGCCCGCAAGGAGTAACCACCGGGCATGGAGTCCAAATCCTCGTCGTAGTCATCGACTGAATGAGTACTTGCAGCGGACAGCTTTGGTGGAACGGCGGCAGGCTGCTTCGGAGCACTGGGCCGGGAAAGTGAGACGCTCGCCTTGTTCCATGGCCGTTTGCCACTGTTCGTGAAGGCGGCCAGTTCGCTGGCTGGTGATTGCATACCCTTCAGACTGGTCAGGTCGATGACAGGGGTACGGTGCTGGTTTCGTATTGCCTTCTGAGCGAGATCGGTTGAATCCAGTAGAAACTGCCAGCGACACTCCACCTTTGTGGGCAAGCTGCCGGATTGGAACGTGCTGAAGGTCACTCCCCATCGTTCTGCTGGCGGCAGGAGACTCAAGGCTTCCTGCACGAGATCAAGACACTTGTCTTTCTGATCCGACGAAAACACCACCGGAACGGATTGCCGCTTCCGATCCTGGACGGATTCTGCCAGTACGGCTGCCCAACCGGAATCTCCCAGAACCTGCTTCCAGACGGTGCAGGGGCCAGGCTTGTCGTTGACGGAGGGCAGAGCAAGGCGATTTGAATCAGACAGGACACAAGGTTCCCGGTCCGATGGCCAACTGGTTATCCAGTATCGGGAATCGCCAGCCTGCTGCATCTTACCGGCAGGGGGAAGCATCCAGTGAATTGCTGCCGCTGGTCCCTGAGTGTGTGAGAGATCAATCTCTCCCTCTTCAAAAGCAATCAGGTGAGCAAGCTTGTTCGATCGATTGGTGTGGTCCAGAGGCGCATTGCAGATACGACAGAGGATATGAAATCTCTGCCCACCCACACGGGAAATATAATGGGCAAAGTTCACCGGATGCTTATCGAACAGACTGCGATCATAAGCGTCGTAGGGATGCGTGTAGCCGGTCAGTTGCTCCAGCAGAGATGCCAGATTCTGAGGCATCCCGACCGTACTGCGGACTGTGCAGAAGCCGGTACTTCCAGCTCGAAGCCCACGTTCGGATGAAGTAAATACGATTTCCTGACTCACGCCATCAGCTCCTCATTGATTGCAACGAAGCGCAGGCAACGTGTTTGCCTGCTGAAATCAGACTGCAACACTATCCGCGTTGACTACGATTCTTGCCGGGAAACGGAACGGTGGCTTCGCGACTGTCGTCATTTGACGCTGATTTTCGCTGAAGCTTGGAAATCAGACTTCCTGCGTGCTTCCCTTGAGCTGAGCGATGCAACGCGTAGAGCACTGGGAGTTCGCACCAGCGAGGTTTTAGGCTCCCGGGCCGAAACAGCAAATTTGGACGACCGTCCGTATCCGCACCCTCAAGCATGGGAGACAGCCCCGTTGCGGTTACTGGAATGAAAACAACCTCTTTGCAGAAAGCCTGCGCCTCGTTCACAATCGCTGGAGCTACGACAAGAAGTAATTTTTGTAACCGAAGCGAAACTGCCTTGATCAGGTCTGCATCCAGCAAAGCCTGCCCTTCGGAGTCGAGCCGCCACGCATTGTCGAGCACGTCATAAGTATCGCCAACGAGCGATTCCCACGCATCACACTTTTGAACAACCACAATCAATGGCTTGTCGTAAAGCTGAGTCGCCGAAAGCTTCTTTAGTCTTTTGATGTGAGCCGCAGCCTCCGCCAGTACATCTGCCTGGGGATACTTGAACGGAGCGTGCTGGATTTGAGGATCCTCGCTGTGACCCTTGCAGCGACGCCGAAACTCGGACTCCTGCAGCGGGTCATAGACGAACAGCAGTGCTTCCGACTTGCCAAGATGGTCAATTACCGGCGCATTTCCCGTAGTCGAGCCCGGAAGAAAATGCTCGCCGGCATTGTCATAAAGGCACAGCACTCGCGAAAGCTCATCCTGATGCTCGAACTGTGCATGTTCCCGCCCGGGTTGCACCGCATACAGGTATGACTTGGGCAACATGGTGTCCTGACCATCGATGACCGTCTGGTAGTACCAGAGGTCACCCTGAATGTCGGTTTTCTGCAACTTGACTCGCGCGCTTTCGTCGTCTGAGTAGTCGAAAAGCGACGTGCCGTACTCAGTGATCAACCTGTTGCCAAGGGGATTCGAATTCTGAAATCGAATATTCAGTTTCGAACCGAGAGTTTTCTGCAGTTCGCGAATCATTGCCGCCAGAAAAAAGGACTTACCACTTCCTGGAGCACCGAGGATTGACAGGAACAATGGCTCCATCTGCAACAGGTGCGGAATGAATACGTTCCCGCATCGGGGACAAGCCATTTCCGTGCACTCTCGTCCTCGCTCGTCGTAGGCAAGCCCTTTCACTGAATATCGCGATGGGAGAAAATGAAGCTGACGACCATCGTTAAACCGATCGTCCACCAAGTCATCGTGCACGGCGACCCAGTGCACGTCCTCAGGCGGGAATTCGTGCCAGCAGGTTGGACATGTCACCTCTTTCAGAAGCGGAATCTTTGACTCATTGGCCTGCATGCGTTTGCCTTTTCGCGACCGCTTTTGATTTGACTCGCTCTGCTCCAACTCATTGACGACCGAATGATCCGGCAGAGAATTAGATTCCTCAGACACGACATGGCTGCACACTCGACAGCGAAGCATTGCCGATCGGAGTGAAGATTCACAGTTACGGCATGTCGTCTCGTGTTCCATCTTGTCGACCGGTTCCCGCTTAAGTTGTTTTTGGGTCGCTTAGGCACAAATGTGCCGACACTTATGCGAATTTACAACTGACATGCCGATCTTTCTAGAGTTGTTAGCCCGGACTTGAATTGGTTTTGCCGACGCGATCTTGCGATTGGTCCGTGTTTTTACGCGGTTTCAGCAATTCCCGGGCTGCTGGAATTCGGGGGAAAACGAGGGATTCTGAGGATCGTGTTCGTAAATGAAGACCTGCTTGTGGGCTG
>JAQCHP010000181.1 GCA_027619595.1 Planctomycetota bacterium | reverse complement strand
CTCGCTAGGATTCTTTACGCTCCACGGCGACTCGAAGGTCTGATCCGACCAACGCACCACAGCCACAATCTCCCCTTTGCCAATGTCCAGCCCGACACTCGTTCCCGCACCCCCTCTCGCGATCGCCTCGTCCTTGAGAACAATTGGCGAAACCTTCTTGACGGGCGTGCGACGATAGATTCTTTTAGTACTCACGGGGATGACCTCCTATGACCTGGGTCCTGTGGAAACACGCAGACACCAGTTTCGAGGCATCCCCGCTTTTCTTAAATCCCACGTACCTAGATATAGCCAACTGCGGCTCTCTGATGTTTAACCGTTAGCCGAAGGCCCACGCGAGTACCGAGACAACGTTCGGCCTACGGCTAACGGTTAAACATACCCACCGGAGGCGCACGCGGGTACAGAGTTGACGAAGAGACGCCTACGGCTTGCCGCTAAAAGAAGAAGGAGATGTACTATCTACCTACTCTTGTCCGAAGGCTAGGTCTAGTTCTTTCGTCTTAGAGACCAGTCCCGGAACCAAGGCATGGGTATGTCCCCGCGGGGTCATGTCATGTGCGAGAATTCCGTCGCCTACGAAGAACGTATGGAAGTCCGCCACAATCAGGTTGTGCACGAGGGGGATACTGGAAATGGCGATCCTGTCTTGCAAGGGAAAGAAGCCACCAATACCATGCAACGTCGCTTCCGATTCAAGCTCCTTCGTCATGCGCCAGCCTTGATTGGCAACCCACACTGCTTGACCGTTCGTCAAGTCGATTGTGTTACCGTTTACGGTAATTCGCGATAGATCGCCAAAAGGGGTGTTGGTCGTCGTCTGCAGAACCACTTTGTACGACAGTTCTCCGGTGTACGGGTCTTGCGCAAGGACTCGATCTCCAATCTTGATTTTGTCGATGGTCATCTTGCCGCTTTGTGTACGTACAACCGTTCCGGGGGCAAAGAAGGTACCGGAGGGCGTGCTCGCGAGAGACGGTCCCGCTGAATCGCCATATCGATCGATTCTTAGTACGTATCGATATTCGGAGGGGCGAAAACGTGACCTGCAGCTGGACGATGAAGGGGCAACAGTTCTGTAGTTATCAACTCTTAGTACGTATCGATGATTCGTACGGCGAGTTGGACCGGTTTCGTTGTAGGAGATCCACCAGTCTCGCCATTTGCCTGCCTTACGCGGAATTTTTTCGCCAGTTGTCGCTTCCAAGATAGCGTAGATACTCTTATTTTCCCACGCCGTCCGATCACTCTCCATTCCGGTCGCGATTTGTCGGACCGATGCGGCGACCATTTGCTCCAATAGTTTGAGCGATTCCGTGACGCGCGCTGCATCCGAACCGTCCCGACCGTAATGCGGACGCGCTAGATGGTCAGTCTCCACCACGCTAATTTACTGGTCACCTTCTTGGATGAATACGTGCTGGTAACGAGTCTCTCCCGTGAATCGGTTACGGACAATAGAAAAGTTGCTACGGATGGGATGTTTCAGTCCGGTCAATAGTTGGGGCACATAGTCATGCTGGGGCCTCTTGCCCAATTCATCGGTTGCCATGGTACGCACGGTCGCGATGGGGGAAAATAACGCATAGCGTAACAAGACTTGCGTGGCTTCGAATGAAGGACGTTCAGACAGCATTTCCAACAGCGTCTTCACGAAAGGTTCACGAGAATCCTCCAGATACGATTCGATGGCCGGGAGCAGCTCGTCGTCCGTTAATTCGGCAAATCGTGCTAAAGATGAGCTGGCCAATGACTTCTGAGGTGTCTCGAGTTGTTGCGCCAAACGTTCGAGTTTCGGACGCCAACGGTTGAGCGCCTGCTGCTTCCCCTGAGCCGTCTGCAACTGCTGCTCCAACTCTTCTTGCGTGACCAATTGTCCCTGTACCCAGCCGATCCCCGCCCGACTTGCCGCTTCGGCAGCAAGAGACGCATCGTTAGGTGATGCTGTAATCAGGCGAGCGTAGTGCAGACGTGCCAAGTCGCGCTGTTGGTGGTTGACACACCAGCGTGCTAACCGCAATTCCGATTCGGGATTTCCCTGGAACGAATCCCGCAGTCGTTGATACTCCAACAATTGGGGGTCTTCCTTGGCTAGTCGTTCCGCTTCTTCAACCGAGATCCAATCGCCGTAGGCACGCACGCGTCCCGCTTGCCAATTGGCCGTGGGGAGTCCTGGGTCACGGGCCAGCGAAGCTCGGATTAGAGTGCGATGTTGTTCGGCGTCCCCGTAGAGCTCTGCGGTGAGTGCCTGTTGAACCAGCGTGTCGGCCGACTCGTTCGCGTCGGCCGCTGCTAGATGGCTTCGGCACGCCAGCAATCCTATGGCTGCCAAGATGGGGATTGAATAGGAACCGAGAGATGGTTGATAGCGTTGCATCGTATAGCCCCTGTGTGTTGCGTTGGTTTCTGTTCCGGAATGACCATTCGCTCAGGGGGCCGTTTGAAGCAAACGCCGCTCCCGGGCGCATTGTATGCCTTGATTGCCAAGAATGTCAATGATTCGGCAACTGGGGGTACTGCATCCTTTCCGCAACGCGTACGCCTTCGGCTCTCTGATGTTTAACCGTCAGCCGAAGGCCCACGCGAGTACCGAGACAACGTTCGGCCTACGGCTAACGGTTAAACCTACCCACCGGAGGCGTACGCGGGTACAGACGGAGAAGAGGAAGACGGGCCGGGAGACCCGTCCTACGGAGTTGACGATGAGCCTCCCTCTTTCGTTTAACGGCAATCCGTAGGCGGGTACAGACGGAGAAGAAGAAGACGGGCCGGGAGACCCGTCCTACGGAATTGACGATGAGCCCCCTCTTTCGTTTAACGGTAATCCGGAGGCGTACGCGGGCACTGAGATGACGAAGAAAGGGTGACGTGCTACGATGTTTGCAACCGCAGATTTGCCGTTCGATACCGCTTCCATTTTTTTTTATACCCCACGATCCAATGCGTCTGTTTGTCTACGAGTTCATTAGTGGCGGCGGTTTGTGGTGCCAACCGCATTGGGGTGAGCCAAACGGTACGCTCTTGGCCGAAGGGCAGGCGATGTTGCTGGCGATTGTACAGGATTTGCTCGATGTATCGGACATTGAAGTTTCGATACTCCAAGATCAACGTGTGCAGCTCGGCGACATCGGTGCTTTCTGCACGGAAGTAGCCGACGTTCAGTCGGCGTACCGGGAATTCGATCGTTTGGCAATAGACTGCGACGGAACGCTGATTATTGCCCCAGAAATCGACAATTGCCTTTGGCAATGGACACACCGCGCAATTGACCAAGGGGCGCGACTCATCGGACCTGGGCTTGCCTTGGTCGAAATCGCGAGTAATAAACAGCGAACGGTAGAATTCCTGGCACAAAATGGCGTCCCTGTCCCGGATGGACGCTGTTGGAACCGCCGCGACCCGTTACCGGATGGTCTGATGTACCCCTTAGTCGCTAAGCCGACTTTTGGTGCTGGCTGCCACGGCGTCCGAAAAGTCAGTTCTCAAGCGGAATTGTCGCACCACCTTGGCCAATTCGAACGAGAGACCGATTGGCGATTGGAAACCTATTGTGCCGGAACGCCTGCCAGCGTTTCGGCGATCTGTGGGAGTAGCGATACTTGGATCCTCCCCCCATGCACTCAGCGGCTTAAGGACGATCTAACAGAGTACTTAGGAGGTGATCTGATACTGGAGCCAGGCCTTGTACGCCGCGCGGAAACGTTGGCCAAGCAAACTCTGGACATCTTGCCTGAAAAGTTCGGCTACATCAGTCTCGATTTGCAATTGGGTCACGATCCGCTGGGATCCGACGATTATGTGATCGAAGTGAATCCTCGACTCACGACTTCCTACGTCCCCCTGCGTGCTCGCCTAGGCACGCAGATGGCGCAACGAATGGTCGGCGCATTGCCTCTCGCGAAACGAAAGTCGTCGTAAGAGCTACCGGCGGCGCTTACGACTCTCGCAAATTCCGCGAAGTCTTTGGCGGTTTCTTGCGTTGGATAACTTGGCCCGATCTCTTCCGTGACGCCTTTTTGATCTTTGCGTTAGATTCGGTCCCGCCTCGCGACACGACAGCTTTTTTGACGGCTGCCTTCTTCACGGTTGTTTTTTTGACCGATGTTTTCTTAACCGTTGTTTTCTTAATCGTGGATTTTTCCACAGTTGTTTTCTTAGCTGGTGTTTTTTTTGCCCGTGTTTTCTTCGCGGTTACTTTCTTAATGATTGCCTTGGCGGTCCCTGCTATTTGGGACGGTGCCTTTTTGGGGGACGTTGCTTTTGGAGTAGGTTTCGACTTGCGGGTTACGGTTGGTGACTTGCCCGCCAAAGGTTTGGGGGTGGAGGGAGCGAGTTCGATACCAAACATCTCGCCGAGGTCTTCATTTGCGAACTGGGAGTGCTGGCTCAGGCCCATGATATCGTCGGTTTGCTGAACCGACATCGCATCGCTTACAAGTTCTGCTTCGTCGACACCACGCAACTTGAAGAAGAGTTCGGGGGAAGTGTCGAGGCGATTGCCAACGCCATAGAGCGTGGCAGCGATATGCTTGCACATCCAAGCACCATCGGGACACGAGCAGTTGAACGTGATCTCTTTCGGCTTCGGGAACAGGCCACGTTCGAGATCGGTGAGGCGGCGGATCACTTCTTGCGATAAGCGGCCACGCATCAAATCGAGGAGCGACGTGACTGACGCTGCACAATCGGCACGAAGTGCCTTCCACGGATTGCGAGCCAGTTGTTGGATAGTAATAACGATCTTGTAGAGACGCGAACCGCTCACCAGAGCCGTGATTTTTCCGTGCTCAATTTGTAGGTCCATCACCGATCCGTTGCGAACATAAGTTCTGCCACGGGGGAGCCGATTGGAGTAATCGCTGTACTCCCCCAAATTATCGCACCAAGCTTTTCCCCAAAATGTGGTGACGATCGCTTTGCCGGAAATTTTCACGGGGGATAACTTGGCGCCCTTTTTCAATAAGCGATTGGCTTCTTTCGCCGCTTGTTTTTGTCGTTGCGCAACGGGCACATAGGGTGCCCACCCTTGACTACGCCACATAAGTATCTCGTTCTATTCGACGGCAATTTGAGCCGCCGCAACGTTGAGTGTGTGTTGTTATCCGCTAGTAGCCTTGGTTAAGTCTAACGACACAAATTGCAGGAGCTGGTCGTTGGACATTTCCGTCAAATTCAATTCGCCATCCTGAGTAAATAACTCCTGGCTCAACTTTTTCTTGGATTGGATCAATTCGTCGATGCGTTCTTCCAGTGTGCCGCGACAGACAAACTTGTGAACCAACACGTTGCGTTTTTGGCCGATGCGAAATGCTCGGTCGGTGGCTTGGTCCTCTACGGCTGGATTCCACCAACGGTCAAAATGTACCACTCGGCAGGCTTGTGTCAAGTTCAATCCGGTGCCGCCTGCTTTCACGGAAATAACAAAAAAGGGTGGCCCAAGGTCATTCTGGAAGTTAGCGACCAGTTTGCCTCGTTTCGCGGCTGGGGTCTTGCCGGACAAGACAAGCCCATCGCAACCAAATACTTGGCCTAAGAAGTTCCGCAGAGGTTCACACATGCTTTGAAACTGCGTAAACACCAGCACCTTCTCCTGCTGTTCCATGATCAATTCGCTGATGGCCTGAAGTTCGGCGAATTTACCGGAAGCTTGGTGCGGGAATTGTGCCTGTTTCAAATAGAGGGCCGGGTGGTTGCAGATCTGTTTCAGTTGCATGATCGCCGCCAAAACCATTCCGCGACGCTGTATTCCGCTGGCTTCGTCGAGAGAACGTGCGAGTTCCGCCGTAATCTGTTGGTATAGGGCCGCTTGTGTCGGAGTTAAACCGCAGTCGACACGCGTTTCGATTTTGTCGGGCAGGTCAGGTACCACGTGCGGATCGGTCTTGAGACGACGAAGAAAATAGGTGCGGATGAGCTTTCGGATGGCCGTCAATCGCCGTGACCTCTCGGGTTCGTCACTCGATGCGGCGAATTTCTGGAATTCCTTGGCCGAACCCAACAGACCGGGCGCACAGAAATCGAACAGGGACCAAAGATCGCCGAGATGGTTTTCGACTGGGGTGCCCGTGAGGAGAATGCGACCCAGGCTGGGGATCTTCTTGATCGCCTTACTTTGAGCGGAACCGGAGTTCTTAATCGCTTGGGCTTCGTCCAAGATCACTAAACGCCATTGCATATCGGAAAGCCAAGTCGCAGTGCGGGCCAGGCCGTAGGTCGTGGCGACGAGATCGTAACTCGCCAGTTCTGCCGAAGGGTCGGTCGATACTCGTTTGAGTGTCTCCGCGTCGGTGCAGGTGCGGTGCGCGATGAACAACTGCAAATCGGGCGCGAACCGGGTTACTTCACGTTGCCAATTCCCTAATAACGACGTCGGAACAATCAAGAGACTGGGGCCGGGGGATGCGTGCGTGTGCAAGGTCCCTTTTGCCGTTGATTTGTCGCGAGGAGCGCCACTCGCTTGGCCCGCGCCTTTTTGCCGGCCTTTTGTCGTTGCATCCGGCGTCGTTGCATCCCGCCGCTCTTTGATCTGTAAAAGGAGGGCCAAGACCTGGATTGTCTTCCCTAGACCCATATCGTCCGCCAAACAGACACCCAAACCGAGCTGGTTCGCGAACCACAGCCATCGTACCCCTTCGAGCTGGTACGGGCGCAATTGAGCTTTCAAGCTGGGCCCCGGAGAAATGTTGACGATACCACTTGGATCGCGGAGTTGGTTAAGCGTTTCGGCAAACCAGGGTCCCGCTTCGATCCGTGACCAATTTGTGATATCGGTATCGGTTGCGTCGTCGTGGAGGTTGGCTCCGGCGAGCAGTCGCATGCCTTGGAGAAACTCGAGTCCACCACGGTGTTCCTTTTGCAACGATTTCCAGTGCTGGAGGGCGGACTGTAGTTGCAGGGGATCGACTTGCACCCATTTGCCGCGGATTAACGTCATCCCTTCACGGGCCGCCATGAGCTGCGCTAATTCGTCGTCATTCAGAGGCTGACCATCAATGGCGGCTTCAACGGTGAGATCGAGGTTCAACGCGGTGGACGATTGGGATCCGATTCGCACAGAGACTTGTGGCCGTGGCGGTTTGGATGCGTTCCACCAATTGGGGACCCGCACGATTAGTCCGGCTGACTCCATTTGAGGGACATTCGACAGAAAATCAAACGCCTGCCGAATCGTTAATGCTTGGGGTGAAAACAAAGCCCGCGAGTCCAACAACTGCGCGACCAAGTTGCACGTTTTTGCCGCTCGTGTGATCGGTTCGATCAGAGCATCCAGTCGATCGGGATCCCTTTGTTCGATCGACTGTTTTAATGCTGTTGCCAGCGGTGTGTGTTGCGGAGAGCCGGATTGGTTGAAATCGTCCGTGTAGGTCACTAAGAGCGCGAAAGGAAATTCGGGGTCCTTTCTGTTTTCCGCCAGATGAAAGGTCACGCGTCCCACCAGATTCCAGGCCGGATCGAGCGACCGTAGGTAGCCGGTTAAATCATGGCGGAGCAACGACACTTTGGACTCAGTGAATTCGTCTAGCCCGTGCCAGAGGATCCGCAGCGATTCGATGGAAACGTATTCGAGTCCCCGCATGGGGGGGGCGGTGCCGAGGATTTCCGCCAGAGTCGATGCTTCGGGCGGAGCGACCGAATTCCATGTAACGGTCGGTTGTGAATATTGCCGACAGACCGCCGTAAAGTACTGCCGACCGAATTGCCGCCAGAAACCTAATCCCGCCGACAAATGTCCGGAACAACTCTGGGAGGCCAAGCAAGTGAGGCCGGCAAAAGTCGACTCGCGGAATTCGTCAATCAACCGCTTTGGAATTGAACTGTCGGGCTCGAGATCCGTGTGTGGACGGGTCAATTCCACCAGCTTCAACAGCCCCACGGGCGTGACGCAAATTTCATGTGGCATAGGGATCCTTTACGCGTACTGCCGCCAACGGAAAGAAATCTAGGGGACGACGCGGCGATCTGCCAGTGTCGGTCGTCGCGCGCTCAATTGGAATAATCGTGAATCTCGGACTGCTCACGCTCTGTGGCCTGAGATAACCCATTCGCGACGAATAGATGTCGCGCCTAATAGAGGTCCGGTTTCTCTTTCGTTTAACCCGAACTTGAACTTCAAATAAAGCCCTAAATCTGGGTTTTAACTGTAGAAAAGGCGTGTTTTCAGCGGAA
>JAQCHP010000180.1 GCA_027619595.1 Planctomycetota bacterium | reverse complement strand
ACGACACAACATTATGACGGGGCCACGCAATGCGGGCGAACGCACCGGAAACGCCCCATGCATGCGCACCATGGGGAAATTTCAAACTCCGCTAGACGGCGCTACACGCGGGGTGAATTCTGTCACTCGCTCGCGCGTCGTGCTAGTAATGAGACCGCCTCGAGAACTTGCACGACGCGCAAGCGAGTGATGGCCACACGACCTGGACGTGCAAACTGGACAACCCCAACACCCAGTTGTTACACTGAGCCCATAAAACGAAATGGCTCCGAAGGAACGACAACCTAATCGTTCACCGATCTCGGGATAAATATCTACAGATTTGACCAATCTCCCAGGGTCATTCACAAATTGAAAACCAGTGAGAATTTGCATGGCGTGTTTAAATCATTGCTTTCGGTCGTCGCTACTACTAGCCACGTATATTTCGGTCCACGTCTGTTCATCCCTGATGGTGGCTTCGGCGGACGGTCCGGTCCCGGTGTCGGAAGCGAGTTCCCGTTTACAGTTGCCATCGGGATTTGCGGCTACGCTGTTCGCGGGCGAGCCAGATCTGGTCCAGCCGATCGCCTTTACCTTCGACGATCGTGGCCGTGTGTGGGTCGTCGAGAACCATTCGTACCCGGGTTGGCAGGGGGACAGACACGACCGCGTCCTAATTCTTGAGGATACCGACGGCGATGGACGGTTCGATCACAATAAGGTCTTCTTGGACAACGGCAGCAACTTATCGGGCATCGAATGGGGATTCGGCGGTATTTGGCTCTGCTCAACACCACATCTGGTTTTCGTGCCCGACGCCGATGGGAACGACGTCCCCGACGGAGAGCCGGTCGTGAAGCTCGATGGTTGGGACCCCACGGCCAGACACAATGTGACGAATTCACTGGCGTGGGGCCCGGACGGTTGGCTGTATGGCTGCAATGGCATTCTTTCCAAGTCTCGCGTCGGCCCGCCCGGCATCGCTGACAGCGAAAGAATCGAGATGAATTGCGGGGTCTGGCGCTATCACCCGACGCGTGGCAAATTCGAAGTGGTGGCCCACGGCACAACCAATCCCTGGGGGCTCGACTTCGACGAAAATGGCCAGATTTTTATTACGAATTGCGTCATTCAACACTTATGGCACGTGATTCCCGGAGCACGTTTCCAACGCATGTTTGGCAATGACTTTCACGACCACAACTTTGAGTTGATGACAAGCTGTGCCGATCACCTGCACTGGGCCACCGACAACTGGCGTGAAGCTCGTGGCGGCGAGGTGAACGACGTGTACGGAGGTGGCCACGCTCATGTCGGGTGCATGGTCTACTTAGGAGATAACTGGCCAGATACCTATCGCCAGCAACTTTTTACCTGCAACCTTCACGGCAATCGCGTGAACCAAGAATTCTTGGAACGTCATGACTCTGGCTACGTCGCGCGGCACGCTCCCGACTTCATGCTGGCTAACGACCCCTGGTTTCGCGGCATGACGATCAAATACGGACCCGATGGAGGCGTATTCGTCAGCGACTGGAGCGATACCGGTGAATGCCATAACTACGAGGTCGCCGATCGCACGAACGGGCGTATCTTTAAGATCACCTATGGCCACCCCAAGACTTGGAAGACGGATCTAGGACAACGTACTGATCTCGAATTGGCGCGACTTGTTGTCGACCGGAATGAGTGGCTGTCGCGTCATGCACGCCGACTGTTACACGAACGGCACGCGCTAAAAAACCCGACCCCCGAACTCGTTGACGTCTTGAACTCGCAGCTTCAATCCGCCACTAAACCCAGCGAAATACTACGCACACTGTGGACACTGCATTTGTTGGGGGGAGCTACTGACGACCTGCTGACCACGCAAATGGCCAGCCAACACGACGTCGTTCGAGGTTGGTGCATCCAATTGGCAATGAATCGCGGAACCACTTCAACCGAAATTCGTGATCGATTGATTGCATTGGCCGACTCCGACGTCTCGCCCTGGGTCCATCTTGCACTGGCCTCCGCAGCGCAAAAATTGCCATCCGAAACGCGTTGGCAAATCGCCGCGAACTTGGCACAGCGGGGCATCGAACCCGACGATTCGAATTTATCCCTGATGATTTGGTATGCGTTAGAACCGAGCGTCATGTCCGATCCGCCTCGATCGATCAGGCTCATCACGTCGTCGCGGATACCGAGCGTTGCACAGTTCCTCGCTCGGCGCATGGCTCTGCCTACTGACCCGATACACTTGGCTTCACTAACCGAACTTCTGTCAGCGTGTGACGACGCCAAACGAAAAAGCGTTCTGACCGGCATGTATGAAGCTTTGCAGGGTCGACGCCGGGTCGTCATGCCAGCGAATTGGCCGGTGGTCTATGCTTCCCTTTCGACCAGCGCCTCCGCAAGTGTGCGTGAATTGTGCATGCTCATATCGGTAATTTTTGGTGATCCACAAGCATTGTCCGATGCGCATCGCGTCGCGGCCGACTCTAGCCATAGTCCGGAACTTCGCATGCGTGCCATCGAGTCGTTAATCCATGCACGCGTCTCCGGCCTCTCGGCCTTCTTGCACGATCGGCTCACCGATCCGGCCGTACGCGTGGCCGCACTGCGTGGCTTAGCGGCTGTACCCGATCCCCTTACTCCTGGCATTGTCTTGAATCTGTATTCGGAGATGGACGGGACTGCGCGATCCGAAGCGTTGGATGTTCTGGTCTCGCGCCCGGATTACGCTCAGACGCTCGTTGCGGCCATCGAAAATAGACAAATGGCTCGCTCGGAGCTCACCGCATTCCAAGTGCAGCAACTGAGCAATCTCAATGACGAATCGATTCAATCGTGGGTCTCGCAGCAATGGGGAGCGGTGCGGACTACCGCAGCGGATCGAGCGCTGCTAATTCAGCAATTTAGGCAAAAGCTAACGCCGGCGGGCCTTGCGACGGCCAACGTCGCTCGTGGACGCACCGTCTTCGACAAGAACTGTGCAACCTGCCATCGAATGTTCGACGCCGGGGGACGGATCGGCCCAGACCTCACCGGATCGCAGCGTCGTAATCTCGACTACGTGCTGACCAACGTCCTCGATCCGAGCGCTTTGGTGCCAGGCGAATTTACCGTCCATCTGCTGGAATTGGATGACGGACGCGTGATCAGTGGGCTCGTAAAGCACGAGGACGCGATTAGCCTCAGCGTGCAGACAGCCACCGAATTGATCATCGTTCCTGTAGTCGAGATTGTAGGCCGCCGAGCGCTTGAGACATCCATGATGCCCGATGGCCTGATTACGTCGCTCCCAGATACCGACGTGCGTGATCTCGTCGCTTACCTGGCCACGGAACAGCAGGTGGAAGGCGCGTCGTTATCGCACGAAACGAATCGGCCGCAAACGGAACCCTGACGCTCGTTTTCCAAACCCAAGTAACCCCCGCACCTTCTCGTTCCTAGGCAAAGATTCCATTTCTCGCTTCATGTTCGGCTCAGACCCTAAGCGGGACCAATACTAGCACGACGCGCGAGCGAGTGATGGCCGCACAACCGATCGACATACCGTCCATCGGCGCGACAAAACATCATGACGGGCAACGCAATGCGGGCGAACGCACCGGAAACGCCACACGCATGCGGGCCATGGGGAAATGTGCTGACTCCGCTTGACGACGTGGCACGCGGCGTGAATTCTGTCACTCGCTCGCGCGTCGTGCTAGTTCGCGGTTCGTGCTAGTTCGCGAGACGTGCTAGTAATGAGGCCACCTCCCAAAGGGCACGACTCGCTACTCCCAGAGGCAACCTGAGAACGAAACTTTTATACGTTGCTTGCCGTCGGACACGCGAAACCTTGACGGTACTCGCGCGACACTAGTGCCGTGGCTGCCGCGGAATCGGGGAATACTTCTTTCTCTGGATCGAATTTCAGTAATGGTCCGATGGAGATAGGGTACTTCTTTAAATCGACGCCATTATCCTCGAGATGTTGTAAAGTTCTTGTCAGCGTGGCCGGATGATCATCCGGCCCTTTCAAGTTCTCCAATGTTCGGCGAGCCTCATCGGGCGACACATGGTGATGCTCACCTAGGTAATACGAGATATTTCCCAGATGGCTCAACGCTGCTGAAAGGTGCCCTTCCCATACGTCGGCATGGAGATCGCTGGTTTTCCGGCTGACACAGGCATCCAAGAAGTTTCGAAAATGGTCGCCCCCCCCAGTGAACTCTTTGATCAGCGCGAAATCCTTATCGTACGCAATACAATGTTCATACGACTTCTGTACCAAGTAGCCCTCAGATCCATAGAAAACGACACCGACTTTCCTGTTGCTCTGCTCTTCGGGCGGATCGGCCCACAGTCGCATCAGTTCTTCGTCGTTGGAGACTTCCAGACCACGTGTTTCAAACACAATACACTTATCGCCGTAGTCGAAAATGGAAACTTCGGTGTTTGCCGCATCTCCCGCGTCGATGTAAAGCGGGTCATTGCGTTCAGCCTGGTACCCTAGGCGACCACCATAGGACAATATCGACAGGGGGTGCGAATTAATACCGAGCCCCCAGCGTGCAATGTCTGTCTGATGGGGACCTTGGTTGCCCAGGTCACCGTTTCCGTAGTGGCGTTGCCAATGCCAATCGTAATGAAAGTTTTCGCGAGTCAAGCGTGGGTCGGTATCCGGAGCTGGACCGCACCACAGGGTGTAGTCGACATCGGTCGGGATGGGGTAGTCCCCTTTGGGGCCAATGGAAGGACGTCGCTTCCAGCACAATCCTCGAGCAAACTTCACTTCGCCAATCCCCCCCGCGTGCAAGAATGCCATGGCTTCTCGCACCGCAATATTGGATCGCGACTGTGTACCCACTTGACACATGCGATTGTATTTGCGTGCTGCTGCGACGAGCGAGGTCCCCTCTGCAATACTGTGGCACACTGGTTTTTCGATATAAATATCCTTCCCCGCCTGCATCGCCCAGATCCCACATAAGGCGTGCCAATGGTTGGGAGTGGCCGTGCTCACAACATCGACATCGGCAGAATCGAACGCTTCACGCATATCTGCGACCGCCTTGGGTCTCCGCCGGTTTAGCATCTCGATGGCATCACAGGAAGCTTGCGCCCTAGCAGGATCGGGATCGACGATGTATCGAATCTCGGCGTTGGATTGCTCCAAGAAGGCACCTCGATGAGTCATACCTCTTCCTCCTACACCGACGATTGCCACTCCCAGCATCTCGTTGGGTCCCGCGACAGCTGGCTCCGTCGATTCTGACTGTGCAAGCGCATGGCCTTTTGCCCAGAGGGCTCCGGTTCCGGCCATGAACGCCGACTGCACAAACCGCCTACGCGTAAGTTCTTTCATATTTCATTCTCCATTGGCGGCGTAAGACCGCATGGTTGACTTGTCGACGCTTATTATACAGAATACAGGGATTGTTCGACCCCGCTACGCTCTCCACACACCCGAATCCTCTCCCTTCCGAATCGGATCTCTGATGCACAACTCACTCTCCCGCCGCCAAGCGATGGCACGAGGCGGCGCCGCCTTGGCCGCTCTAGCAACTCATCGTCTACCACTTTTACGAGCCCAAGAAAAGGCCGACGCCGCCCACCCGCGACTGAAAATCACCGATATCAAGGTGCATCAGATCCAATTGCCGTACCAGGATTGGGCTGCCTATGTGATGAATCATTTTCACGGCCCGACCAAACGCACAATTTATGAGGTCCACACGAACAGCGGCCTGGTCGGGCTCGGTGAAAGTGAGGACCCGATGGGGGAGGGGGAACTTCAACAGTTCATCGGCACCAGTCCTTTCGATTGGATCAACGGTGATAGTCCCTTCTTGAGTTTTCAAGCCGCTCTCTACGACCTGATGGGACAAGCGGCCGGGTTGCCGGTTTACAAGTTAATTGGTCCGAGGAACCGAGCGTGGGTGCCACTTGCCGCGTGGACGGTCTCGGCACATCCCAAGCGGATGGCCGATACGGTCAAGCAACTCGCGTCGATGGGCTACACCTGGATGAAATACCATCTTTCCCCGTTCGAATGTGTCACCGATCAACTTCGCGCGATGCAGGAGGTGGCCCCCAAAGGATTCAAAATCCACATCGACTTCACCATGGCAGGTACGGACGATCATGTGTTTGAACTGCTCGAAAAAATTTCCGAGTTTCCGATTGCTGGCTGCTTCGAGGACCCCCTCCCGACAGCGGACATCCAAGGCCACGCAGAATTGCGCGCGAAGTGCCGTTTGCCAATTTTGTACCACCACACGCCATTGGGAGCGGGGCATGAAACGCAATTCCGGGCCGCGGACGGTTACATCCTGGCAAACGCTCCTGTGGGTCGTGCCCTCCGCCAGGCCGGACTCTTTGCTCAATTGAATATTCCGTTTTCCATTCAATGCCCAGGCGGAATGATCTTGCGCGCGATGGCGGTGCACATGCACTCCGTGTTCCCCGCTGCTTGGTTACATTTCAATACCGACACCGAAACTTGGAAGACCGACGTGACCAAGGAGAAGCTGGAGCCGATCAACGGATGGGTGCGGGTACCGGAGACCCCCGGCCTGGGAGTTACGCTCGACCGAGAAGAGCTTGAGCGGTTGAAAGACCTCAAGCTCCCCGCGACCCCGGACTGGATCATCAAGTCGAAGTACCCTGATGGGACGACGATGTACAATCTCGCCACAACCAGCGCGCCACTTTTTATGGTGCGACCCGATTCGCGTAAGTTTGTCACCATGGGATACGACTCCCCCATCACGACAGAATGGTGGGATCCCGATGGAACTCCCGCCTTCAACATGATGATGAAGCGTTTACGCGAAGAGGGGATGATCTTAGAGAAAAACGGCGTCAGCATCGGCAGTGCCGCAACCCCGACGAAATAGCGACTGATAGGAACCACTGACCGAAAGCTGATAACTGGCGGCATCCAGTAAGCATTGTGGTTCGAATACCGATCCGATCCGCGCGTAGCTCTGGATTGGACGGATCGCATCTCAATCATTCGATCCACTTGCGATACTCATCGACGACCAAGCCGATCTCGGCAAAGGGAATCGGCTCGAAACCAGGTACCAACCCGAAAAGCTCCGCCCCATCCTTCAGCATGAAGTTTTGTGACTTGTAGTCTACAAACCCGGGATCTTCTTGCATAACGACGCTGTCGTTCACCATCCAGTTGCCATTGACCAAATGATTGGTTTTCACGGCAATGTTTCGCGCAGCGTGGTTCAGACGCAGGCCCGTTTGGTATTCCATGTAGCCTTTCAGCTCGGGGTAACGCTCCGTGAATGGAGTCTTGGTGATGTCGACTTCCTCCAGCAGTTTGTTTTGCCAGAGGGACTCGCTCAACCACTGCTTCCAGAGCGCGTCGGACCAGGGGGCCGCCCCCAGGGCGAGACCGCACTCGATGAAGATGTTGTTTGTCACGATGTTGTCGTGACCGCCGTGATTGAACACCGCCCCAAAACCGCCGGCCGAGGCCTTGTAAAAGACATTGCCGTGTACGATCTGTCCGCCGTCGCCATCGTCGAAATAAATCGCGCAACTGCCGTGGGCCATCTTGCTGCCGATCTCGTGCCAGTAGTTGTGTCGAATGACTGTGCCGCGATCCGAGGGGTTACGCCCCATGTACAAGGCGCCGCAGTCGTCGGAGCTCGTGCTGATATGGTGCACGTCGTTGAACTCGAACAGGTGATCGTTGCCGGACACGAGAATTGCCTGGTGAGGCGCGTCGTTGATTTCGTTATGGGCGACGTGAATACCAACGCCGGCCACGATAATATTGTAAGCAGCGGTGCGCATACGTTCGGAGACGCGGTAGATGTGGTTGTTCGCAACGCGATGCCCGGATGGGGTGAGGGTCTTGCGGTCGCCGCCGCTGATGCTCAACCCGCCGGTACCGTTGTTGTAGATATCGCAACTCTGCATGGTGTGGTTGGTTCCCCCTTCGATGACCGCACCGATGAGGCCAGCGTTGCGAATCGTGCAGCCCGCAAAGGTCACGCCTTCACCCCCCTTCACCGCGAGGGCATTGCCTGCGCAGTACTCGAAGGTGATGCCAGTGAACTGGAGGTAGGCAGCGCCGTTCGTGGCGATTAGAGGCTCAGCGGTGAGTGAAAGGACAATTTCGGCACTCTCCAGCGTGGCGGGGGGCCAGAAAAAAGGCTCTTCCGATGAATCCGTGGGTAAAACGGGTCAAATCGATTGCGTTCGTGCTACGTAGGTA
>JAQCHP010000026.1 GCA_027619595.1 Planctomycetota bacterium | reverse complement strand
CTTTACCAATCTGGCTCAAGCCCGATCTTTTCGTACGCTAAATAAATCAGCTACGGCGTTGCCCTCCGGGCTATGAGAATGGTCCTTTCTCGTTCTTGCAATTTCAACAAGACCGCGTTTGTGCGCATGAAATATCAGCCATGGCGTTACCCTGCGGGCCGTGAGAGGTGACTCTGCCGTGTCCACTGCGACAGATCCATGGGGGTATCGTCGATATCGGAGGAAGCGGGCGGCGGCAGAATCGCATGGCCCGCCTCCAGCGGACTGCAGAGTGACTGAATCGATGGGATTACCAGGTCAGCGCGATAGGCATAAGCAGCCAGCTGTTCTTTCTTGGTACTGCCGGACAGTACGAGAATCGTGCGGTAGCCCATCTGCACGCCACCCAGTATGTCGGTTTCCATCGTGTCGCCAATCATAATCGTTTCGGACGTGGCAAGCCCCAGTTGCTTTCGCGCCATACGCATCATAATCGGGCTCGGTTTTCCTAGGCTAAACGCATAAGTGCCGGTGGCTCGCTCTAAGAGCGCAACAATGGCACCACATCCAGGACGCGTACCTGTTTGCGTGGGACAATTGGGGTCCATGTTGGTCGCAATCAGTTTGGCTCCACCCAAAATCATCTGCACTGCGGCTTCCAGCATCTCGAACGAAAGAGTACGCCCTTCGCCGATGATCACATAGTCAGGCGACTTGTCGACGATCGCGTATCCGTTCTGATGTAAGGCCTGCAGCAGGCCACCTTCACCAATTACGTAAGCCGTACCGTTTGGTTTTTGCTTGGCGAGAAATCTGGCAGTCGCCATCGAACAGGTGAATACGTGCTTTTCTTCGATTGGCATTCCCAACCGATTCAACTTGATGGCAACGTCGCGCCGAGTTCGCTGACTATTGTTGGTCAGAAACAAAAATGGAATGTTGCGTCTCAACAGCAAGTTGATGAATTGTTCAGCCCCAGGTATCAGTTGTGTTCCCCGATACAGCACACCGTCCATGTCAATCAAGAATCCACCCTGCATACGTTTCTCTCCTTTGTTCTGGAATTGAGTCAGCGGAACACCGTGCGTGAAGGATCTTCCAAAAATCCATAAACCTTACGGGTTCGCAGACATAAATGACGGCAGCTATCATTTATTGAATAGAAGCTACCGTGGGCTAGTGAAGACTTGCTATGGCGTTCCATGAAGAACGCGCGAAGGTAGCCAGTCGCTTCCCGCAGATGCCTATTGCACATGTCGTGCCGCCGTTGCTTTTGAGGCTTTAGAAGTCGATTCTGCCCATCAAGCGGGCAATCGTGCGACAAGCATGGGCAAACCGTTTGTATTGATAAGGAGGAGGCCTAACGATTTCGCAGGTTACGGTAACTAGTACCGCTGTTACTCTTCCAGCAGATCGCGCAACGATTCATTTCGCAGTTTTTCCGTTTCTTGCAGAACTCCCTCTTGCTGTTGTAGCATCTCGCGTACCAATTCAATCAGTTCGTTGAAATCTTCCAGTTGGAGCATGCGAGCCAGAACCTCACGCATGGCCACCAAGACAGAATCTGACAATTCAATCGTCCGAGAGCACTGGGCGATCGCCTGTTGTTTGTCGGTATTCTTCGCATCGCGGAGCCCCTGCTGGAGTTGCTTTAGCCCCTGTTGGTATTGCGGAAAGGTGTTCTGAGCAAGCTCTTCCAAAGGTTTCACCAAATATTCGGTAATTCGCTCCTCGATTTCTGGTGTATTGACCCGGTTGTTTTGTAGCTCGAGCCATATGTCGGCATACGATGCGGCCATTCCATCGAGTTCCGGCTGAGCCCGTTTGGCGTGGGCATCGTTGCGGCGGATACGTACCTCTTGGACTTCAGATGAGTCGGTCGACGGCACGTCCATGGCCGAGAGGTCGGTTCTCACGCGGACCCATGCGTCGCGAGCTTCCTCCATTTCCTGCAACATTTGCTCGAATCTTCTGCGCAGCCCGAGTTCCCTCCCCTCAATAATCGCCAATAGTTCTTCGCGACTGACGATCGTCAACGGGGCCAGGGATACCGCCGACGTGCCTGGCTGGCTCGCTAAATTACAATTGTCACTGGCGTGGATCGTCAACGTGATTGTTTGACCTGGTTTCAGTGTTGTGTTTGCCCCAACCGTTGGGGGTTGTCGCAAGTCGAGTTCATGTGTCCAAATACCTTGATTCGGCAGCCCACCGTTCCAACGAAGATCTGTTGTACCGACTGGATTGGTTGGGTTGGACGTGGAATCCGACAACAAAAGTGTCAGCTCGACACGGGCCAGTCCGTAGTCGTCGACGATCATCCCTTCGAGCGGTAGTCGAGCGTTGGGCGTGACTGCCGTACCAATTCCGCGGTACGCCACATTTAACACCGGAACTTCGTCACGGATGGCGGTGATGGAGATACGGTAAGGTTCGGCGCTACGGAGTCCGTCGATGTCGGTCAGCTGGAATTCCAACAGCCTTTCTTCGTTCACAAGTCCCAAGTCATAGTGAAAGTCGCCGGGCGGAGGATCGGTAACCGTCGTTTCGTGGCGGTCGCGGCCTTCCCACACCTTCAGCGACTGGAGAGGGCGGTTGGTGGCGGCGCGAAAGGATATTTGCGAGCCTTGCGGTACGCGTAGGCCATCTCGTGGCACTTCGTTTCGTGAAGTAAGCCCAGTATAGGATGGCGGAGTGATCAATAGTTCGGGCTGCGAAAACATTGGACTGTCGAGTGCCACGATGCGATGATCCTTGAGCCGGAAATCGTTGCCGACGACCGACAGACGCACGTCGGCAAGTATGCCGCGAAACGGTCGGTCTGCGTATTGATAATATTGATATCCATCCACCACCGTTCCCGCCTTCGTCATTGCCGCTCGACCGCGGTCGCCGTCGGCGGTCTGATAATACACATAGCACGTATCTGGCGGCGGAAGGGTGAGTGCTGCATCAGCGCGAACCTGTAGGACCAAGTCGTCGCCGCGAGTCACTTTCAGTTGTTTGTCACGGAATCCTACCGCTTCCAGACGTGTTTCACGCGGCCAAGGCGCATCGGAAAGCAAATAAAATCGGACACAGGCGCGCTGGAAATTGGAAATGGCCAAAATCGCGAAAAGCACGATGGATCCGCCGAAAATCGCAGTGATCCAGGCGGTACGTCGCAAGGATCGGAAATCGATCACGTCTTGTACAGACAGATGACGCAGTTGCTGACTCGCAAACGCATTGGCTCGATGCAACATCGCGTCGGTGCAATCGGACCGTGGCGCGACACCGCGTAACTCAACTGAAGTGATTAGAGATTCCGCCAGCGCTGGAAACCGTCGTTCGAGGAGTATGGCCATTTCCCGATCGGGTAGTGGCCGCAACCGCGGGCGCAGATATTGGCAATATCCGATCCATCCCACGATCAAACCAGTCAAGACAAGCAATCCCCTCCGAACAATATTGGGGGTCTCATCAGCACCTACCAGTCGCACCGGCAGGTAGTCGATGGCCATCGTCAACCAGAAGATCATGATGACGATGGACAACAATTGCAGGAAGGTCTCAAGGCCCAAATGTTTGCGCAGTTGCCTCCGCAATTCGGATAACCGGTCTGGCACGACGTTGCGCATGTCGTCAGAGGGGTCGACCAGCGATGGATGTAACGGAGTGGGTATTGGGTTGGACGTGTTCATTCTAGGCCAGCCGATGCAGTCTTCTGACGAGCCATTCGGCACTCAGGCTTCCACACAAAAAAATCATCAACCATTTCATCCATCGCTGATCAAAGTTGGTATCGGGTGCTCCTTCGAGCACAGTCACTTGGGGTCGTGGACGAATCGATTCGGCGAGCGGGGGTACACTCCCCTGCCCCATCACTGCTGGGACGCCAACGAAATACACGCCGCCGGTTTCAGTAGCCAGTGTATGTAATAAATTGTCGGACCGGAGTGGTTGTTCAAGTTCGCGGTCTGCTAGTCGAACTTCGAGTTCTCGCGACAAAACATCGTATTCCTTCCCGTCGGGGACCTGCAACGATAGGACATAGGTGCCGGGTGATGCGGCGACCATGGTCGTCTGGAAGATGCCGGGCGAGTCAGGCAAGGCTGGAATGTTGAACGGCTGGCGTGAACCATCTGGCAGCGTAAGGGTGGCTTCCGCGTGTTCCGCCTTCCACGGTCGTAGTTGTTGATCCTTGAGCTGTACGCGGACCGTGACACGTTCGCCGCCTGTGCACCGCTGTTTGTCCAGCAATAACGTACCGTGTTGACTGTCACGCAAGAGACGTCCCTCCGCCACAAATCGAACCAACTTGGTGTACAACTGTTCCTGATAGGAAACGTCCAATTCCCGCAGACGCCATAGCTCGCCACTGGCCAAATACAGTGTCCGGCCGGATCCGTAGTACTGACCTGCAATGTAGGGAGGCAATTCGCCTCGGGTCTCGGTGTCCGGGTCGGAGAACGTAGCATAGACAGTAGCTCCGGGCTTTGTGCCGCGGACTGCTAAATACGAGTAGAACCCGGGAAACGTGGACCAACGGGCGGTACTCTCTTCTTGTGAATCACCGAGCCAGAGAAACCGTGCCGCCAAGCCTTCTGCCGTAAACTGCGGTGCCCAAGCCTGTTCGCCACTGGTTCTGCCCAATGCCACACCGCTATTGCCCCGACGGTAGAAGTCGACTGGGTAGAGTACCCGAATTTTCTCCAGCGGCGAATTGCGGGTGTCAACTTCGGACAGACGTGGCGAGTAAACAGGGCCAGCAATCAACATCATGCCCCCCGCTTCTTCGGATACCCAACGTTCCAGCAGGACAACCTGTTCCGCATTGAGCTGACTCCAGTCGGGGTCGAACGCAACGATGCTGTCATACGCAAATAGTTCTTCTGCGGTAGATGGGAACGACTGAAGTATCTGTTGTGTATCTTGCGCCGTGCCGCTTGTTCCCGTCTGTAGCCAAACGTCCGATTGCATACTCGAATCACGAAATAGTTGGTTGCGGACAAACTGATATTCTCGCGTCGGCCCACCAGCTATCAGTAGCACGCGGGTACGACGATCGACAATCTCGACACGCGCTGTTCGTTCGTTGTCGGTAAGATTGGTCTCCTGCGATGCAGGAACGATTACAGCACGGTAGCTCCACGTACCGGCGCCAGGCGGTTCCAAGTTAAACTGAGTTGTCACCAATTGATTGTCATCACCGAGAGTCACCTGTTGCGTGTCGACGAGCTGTTCACCGGTGGCCGAAGAACCGGGGCTTGTATCCTGATTGGGGAGGCTTGGGCCGGTTGCCGGTCGCGCGTAAAGTTGAACTTCCACTGGGCGGCCAACCATCTGACTCCCCTGAATGTAAACCGTTGCATGGAACTGGTCCTGTGGATAAATTCGCGGCGGCATTTGCAAATCGACCATCGCCACGTTACGCGGCAAAGACGAGTTGCCAAGGCCCACTGGATAAAGGGGGACTGTCTGTTGCCGAGCAAACTGTGTTACCGTCAAGGGATCTTTGCCTTGATTTTGCCCGCCATCTGTCAGCACGATCAGACCCGCCAAGGGTTGATTACGATTTTGCTGCAAGATCGCGAAGATGCTATCGCCCAGACGCGTTGAGTCGTGAGTTGGCTGTAGGACTCGATCGAGATCTGTATTCGTGACGGGTGCCACGAGCCGGTCTGGAGCCACGTCCGCCGACGGCAAAACATCCGGAAAGGGAGCGGCGAATAGATCGCGATTTGCTGCGAGGATTCCTGCTAACAAAAGGCAAACTACCGACGACGCGAGCCAGCGAGAAGCGATCACCTCTTGCCCACGGATCCATTGCCAAATGAAGGTAACGAAAAGAATTACTCCTCCACATGCCAACAGGAGCGATAATCGATTCTCCAGCACAGATCGGCGAGAACGATCATTCGAGACATCGGCCACCCTCGGCGCCGCAGGCAGTTTTGAGTTTGCGGTCTGTTGAGCAAAGAATGCCACTTGTTCCGGTGATTCTGAACTACCGGTCGCATAGACCACCACATCGTGATTGTCGCGGAGTGTAGTCAACCATTTGTCTGGCTGTAGAAGTTCTCGGACACGGTCGATCCGATTTCCCGGTGACGGTTGTGTGTCGTCGCTCATTCCCATGCTTTGGCTCGTATCCACGAGTATCGCCAGACGAGAGTTCTGTGTCGATCGTTGTTCACTCCGACGTTCAAGGCCAAAAAAGAAAAGCAGCAAGGCAATCAAGCTTACCCATCGCAATCCGTACAGAGTGAATCGAGTCCACCGCGGAAGTTCCAAAGCGTCTCGCCGATACAGCCACGTTACGAACGCCACAACGGAAATTACGATGAGTACGAGTGTCGGCCAATGCCACCACTCGTGTAGTAACTGTGTGCGAGTCCATAGTAGAAAGGTGGTCGTTTCTTGAGCAATCATCAACGGCATCGTACTAGGCGACTTTGGCGGAGGGGTGGTAACTGGTGAAATACGCCAGTATCTGTTCCACGATGAGCAGACATACGAGTGGCAATAGAAGCCATTGGCTCCACTGCGCCCGGTCCGATGTTACCGCTCGCGATTGGGTCTCACCGGCATCACGAATCAGCACCCGTAGATCTGAGAATTTGTCTGCCAATTCCCGACTGGAAAGCAGGTGCAGGTCCCCCTCGGCCGGATCCACGTTGACCGCGTATCCAAGCGATTCGGTTGCGCCGTTGGTGCGTACAACGTCGAGTCGGTACGGCCCACGCAAGGGTGTTGTGGGGGACGGAACGGCGCGTCCCGCATCGGGCAACTGAAGAAAAAGTGTTTGACGAGCGGAGTCTTCGTCGAATGAACCGGCAACTGCTTGTGAGTCCTGAAATGGATCGGCTCCGGGGACGGATAAGCCAAATGAACGTCGGTAGTTGGCGGACGAAAATTGTACCTTCCAGTTTGCTCCCACAAAATGCTCTGCAGCCGCTGCCTGCGCACGTGTCAAATATTCTTGGAGACTCAGGAGAAAAACCACATAACTCGGCTGCCTGGCCCAGTTGTTCCAGCGCGGGCCGAGTGTGGAAAGAAAGGCAACGACTTGTCCATTGCCCCATCGTCGTGTCACAGCTAGGGGGCTCTGGTTACGCAGAGAGGCCGCGATCTCCCAGCGAGGGGCTGTGTCGCTCTCTTCTAGCACCGGAAGCTCAATCTGCAGATATCGTTCAACTTGCAGAGAAGGTAACCACGGATTTCGGTCTCCTTGCAGCACTTGAAACATGGGATGCGTGGGAGAGATGTCAGGTAATTCACTGGAAATGCGGGGCGGCAGCGTATCGATTCGACGCGCCGTAAAATCGAGTAACGCTACTTCATCTTTTGCGGCGGCGGGGCGAGCAGCATTCCAGAATTCAGTGTCCGATCGAGGACCAGCAAAAAGAGCACAGCCGCCACCCTCTCGTACGTAGCTGGCGATTTTTTCGTAGCTGGCTCGATCCAAGATTGGACAGTCCACGACATACATGGAGACGTATTTTTGCAACTCGATCGCTGTGACTTGACGGAGGAAAGAAACGGGTTGCACTTCTGTTCGAAAGCCCGTACTCGTCGCCGCGTCCGGTTGGAAGACCGACTGCAAAAAAAACGCATCCTGTTCCGCTTCTTCTTCGGCAATGACTAGGACCGGAAGAGAATCAACGACGGTGAGTACTTGCCAAAAACGATTGTCCAAGTCCAATGCATCCTCGGGGACGCGGGCTTCAATCACGTAGTCCCCGGGGGCGTTGAGAAACACTTGAATCCGGACCGGCACCGTTTCACCCGCTGGAATGTTGTCTATGATTTGATCCGGCAACGAGTTGGTGCTACTCGGCCCCGGGGACTGCATCGACAGCGGTCGCGTTGCTACACGCAAGGGGACCTGGGAAACAGCTTCTGGCCCGTGGTTTTGTACTTCGATCGAGAGGATCACGGGGACACCCGCCGCCGCTTGAGGTGTTATTTGGCGAATAGCGCGTACTGTCAAATTCGGGCGATGTCGATCGACACAGCGAAGCAGCTCCACAGAAGCTCCGACTTGACTCAGCTCGCGTATCGCTTGTTGGACTTCGGATGAATTGTCCCAGGGGACTGTCCGAAAGTCCGACACCACAACTACCACACTCGTTTCATTTTGAGTGGACTTGATTAACTGCGTCACGAGCCGCAAGGCGGCCAACGGGCCGCAAGCAGTTTCGGAGGTGTGTAAAGATTTCCACGTTTCCTGCCAGATGGCTGGGTTACCCAGATCACGCATAACCACCGCCGTGGTCGAATTGTCGCTTCCGGTCGCCAAATCTTGTTGGGCATTTTTCTCTGTGGCCGGATTGCCCAAGCCTGCTGACGCCGACGCAGTAGAGGGTAATGCCGCCGCTTCCGCCTCCGAGAATCGCACCAGCGAGTACTTGTCGCGTCGCTGCTGTCGTGTTGAACCCTCCACCAGGTTGTTCAACGCCGCGATGCCACGATCGAGGGCTGTGGCGGCCCCGGCGCGCTCTCCCATCGAAAAACTGTCATCCAAGAGCAAATAATAGTGCGTCTGTTCGGCCTGAAACCAATTCGCCCATCGTTCGTGCGTTACCACTCGCGCCAACATGGCTACGGCCAGTGCGATGGCAACGGTGCGGCAAAGCAGCAATAGAAATTGACGAAGCCGGATCCAGTGGCGTTGTTTGCGGTGGCTGACCAACAGAAATTGCATGGCTGCCCACTCGATTCGACGCTGGCGCAGCAAGTTGAGCAGGTGGATGACGATCGGTGCGGCGACGAGCAAAAAGCCCCAGGCGAGTGTTGAGTGGATCAAGTACATGCACGATTCCGATCGCTTCCAATGTTGCGATTAGCGTCTTTGCTCTCGTTCGGCACGGCGCCCTAAGCATTTGACGAGCACCTGTTCTGTCGACTGGTCGGTCCGAACGAGTTGGTAGTCCGTTCGGTATCGTCCACAGATCCGCCGAGTGATCTTCAGGAACTGCTCGACAGCGGTCAAGTAACCATCTCGCAGGGCCCGAGGATTGCAGTTGAGGTGTTCTTCCGATTCGAGCCCCTCAAACCGAGTTGGGCCCTGAAAAGGAAAATCAAGTTCGTCGGCGTGCAGAACTTGAAACACGAGCACGTCGTGGCCCATTTGACGCAGGTACGCCAGACTTCGATCGAGTTGCTGTTCTTCGACGAATAAATCCGATACAAGGACAATCATGCCCCGACGAGGGACCTGGCGTGCCACCTGTTGAACCGCAGCAAGCAGCCCCGTCTTTTCGCGAGGTTTGCTCGATTCAATCTTTATATTTGATCCAACAACTTTGCGGCGATGGCTGCTTAAAGGGATAACGCGCCGCACAGCCGTGTCGAAGATTGCGCCACCGACCCGATCGTTCTGCTGCAATACTAAATAGGCAAGCGAAGCTGTTAGTGTCGCAGCGCAGTCGAATTTTGTCTTGTCGAGCTGGCCGTAACGCATGCTACTCGACGCGTCGAGCGCAAACCAAACGTTGAGGTTCGTGTCCTCTTCGTATTGCTTGATGTACAAGCGGTCCTGTCGCGCCCATACTTTCCAGTCAATGTGCCGCAAATCGTCACCGGGCGTGTATTCCCGATGCTGACGGAATTCCAGCGACTGACCGAAATACGGACTTCGGTGCATGCCGGAAAGCAGGCCTTCGACAATTGACTGGGCACGCAACTCAAGGCGCGCTACACGGTCAAGCGTATCAGGATGCAAGAATTTTTTGAAAGCGGGCATCGCGATTCAGTTCACTCTCCTTTTGGGGCGTTTCTGCCAGGAGCCGCTCAATCAAACTATCCGACGAAATACCTTCACTTTCGGCGGCAAAATTGACCACGAGGCGATGCCGTAGCACAGGTTTGGCTAAAGCCGCAACATCGTCCGTCGCGACATGAGTACGGCCTTGCAAAAGTGCGCGTGCTTTCCCCCCCAAAATGAGGAATTGAACCGCTCGTGGGCCAGCGCCCCAAGCCGCCATCTCTTGCATGAAGGGGGGCGCTTCGGGCAGACGAACACGCGTTTGTCGCACCAGTGCCAGCGCGTAACGGATGACATGGTCGGACGCCGGAACGTCGCGCACGAGCCGCTGTAGAGCCAGTATCTCTTGAGCATTGAGCACCGTCGTGACCTGAGTATCCACGATCGCCGTTGTTCGGCGGGCGACCTCAAATTCTTCGTCAAATGTCGGGTAGTCGACGTGAAGCTTGAACATGAACCGGTCTTGTTGCGCTTCGGGTAACGGGTAGGTCCCTTCCTGCTCCAACGGATTTTGCGTCGCCAGGACGAAAAACGGTTCGGCCAGCTTCCGAGGCTGCCGCCCCACCGTAACTTGACGTTCCTGCATGGCCTCCAAGAGCGCAGCTTGTGTTTTGGGAGGTGTGCGATTGATTTCGTCCGCCAGGATCACGTTGGCGAAGATGGGTCCTTCCAAGAAGCGGCGTTCGCGGGAACCGGTTGTCCGATTTTCCTCCATGACTTCCATGCCCAGGATGTCGGCGGGCATGAGATCGGGAGTGAACTGCACGCGACTAAACGTGAGGTCCAACGTGCGCGACAGCGTGCTAATCATCAGCGTTTTGGCCAGTCCAGGCACCCCCTCAAGCAGTGCATGTCCTCCGCTAAATAAACACACCAATAAATGATCGAGTATGTCGCGCTGGCCGACGATCACGCGCGCAAGTTGCTCGTGAATTTTCTGTTGGGCTTCGTGTAGTCGTTGTAGGGGGATCGACGTTGCATCCTGACTCATCGTAGCGGGTTCCTTCGTGACAAATCGCCATTCAACAGCGTGTTGATGAGTATAATCGAGGGCAGGGAAGATCGGCCAGACGGGTGAAACTACTCGTTCTCCTCGATGAACGCGTTGGCGTCTTGGTCGTCCGCGTCTTCGTCCAGTAGCTCCTCTTGAAACTCTGGGGCCGCTTGATCATCCACTTGGAGGGGATTCAGCGAACCGAACGCCCGCGAAACCGCTCCCATGATATTTCGCAAGCTGGAGGAACTTGCGAGACGACTCGCCGCACGCCCGGTTTGCGCAGGGGGGGCGGGGGCACGAGGCGCTGACGTAAAATGAATATCGAGTACAGTCGCGCCGTCGGCGAGGTAAAGACGAGCGTGTTGAGTTGATGGGTCACTGACTAACTTCAACTCATGCCGACCCGTGGCCGGTCGTGCACCTTCCCATAGTAGCCGACCATCTCGCGCGTCCAGGACGAGGACCTCCGTCGTGCGACGATTCGGTTCCGCCAGCGATTGTTTATTGCGGGCGAATACCAACAGAGGTACGTCCCGCGCCAAGCTTCGCACAGGAAAATATTGGTCAATAAAAGCCGGAACTGGCCATTGAAGTCCACTGCCCTGACGTGAAAAGGCGTACACCCGACCGTAAATGGGTGTGGAAGGAGTAGGAGTTATCGACGTGATCCGTTCCGTGGGCGGACGCGACTCCGCGGGCACACGCCCGTTGGTCATGACAAAGTATTGGCTGTCGGATCGCGTTACGGCAATCGATGTGAGTTCAGGTTCGGGTTCCAGCTGTCCTTCCACCTGCACATCCCCCGTGCGCAGGTCATAAACGACGAATCGGCCGCTCGGCTGCATGAGGGCTAATTCTTCCTCATCAACGATCGTCCCCTTAGTCGTCTCCGGACACGTGACCGACCAAACGACTTTGGTGGTCCACGGATCGAGCATCTGGAGGGTGCGGGTTTTTTCCACGGGATTATTTTCCCACGCCAGTACCTGGCGTCCGACTGTGGTCCATCGTTGCTGGCTGGGAGGGATCTGTCGTTCGCCCAAGAGTTCGCCATCGATGAGCGATACGACTTGTGCTTTGTCTCTGTCGTTGTAGGCTACCACCACGATTTCCGAGTCGCCCCAAAGTTCGGCTTTGCGGGAGATCAGAGGACGCTCCCAGACGGTTTCGCCCGTCAGCGGACTTACACAGACCAAACGTCCTTCGTTCGCGATACAGACCCCTTGCGGTAGCACAGGACCCAGACGGGCCATCAACTGAGGCCGCGGACGTGGAAAGGCGGAGAAGTTGACTCGACGTTCGCCCCAAGGCCAATTGGTGAACGCCGACGCAGTCGCATCTTCAAATGTCGTTGTGACTGTGGCATTCAATTTGTGCGTCCAGCGCACCATGTCTTGCGAATTTCCGCGCGAGATTGACGTGTCAAGCAACGTGAGTTGGCCATTCGTGGCCACGGCGAGCATCGGACCGAACTGGCCGATTTCTATTTGTGGACCCACCCCGTCCGATATCGTCCTGAGGCGTATCTGGCCCGCATCTTCGCCGCGTGCGTTTCGCAACGTAAGTTGCATCTGCCGGTCGGTATGGGCGGTCCAAGGAATTCCATCGCCACCGTTCATTCGGCGCACTGGAATCGATTCCTGAGTCATCCCATTTTCGGGGGCGACATCGGCCACATTGACTTGGACGTCAACTTTTCCATCCGCCCAAGGCGGTGCGCTGTCGTCCCTTAGCCATTGGGAAAACCGTTCCGCCCAGACGCGGGACGTGCCGTCCTGCCACGTGGCGGCCCCGCCATTTCCCTCGGCTTGAAGTAGTTTAACCACGTCCGCTAACGCACGAGATTGATTTGATTTTTGGAAGGATTCGCCCAACATCGCTGCAATCGGTAAGGCATCCGGAGCCGTCCACCACTGTGAGTTGGACCGTGCCGGCTCAAATGCCGACCGCAGGAGCAACTCAGCCCCCAACAAGTCATTGCGTCGGGAATACGATTCAGCCAATGTTCGAGTCGCCGTCGTCGCTGTGGGGAACCCTTGGAATACGGTGACAAAGCGTTCGATCTCGGTGGACGAGTCGGTGTGCCGAATCGCTTCAAAAATCTTGGCGGCGAGCAAGTCGAGTTCCAACCGTTGAGGCAAACTCGACTGCTCCCAAACTTCTTTGAAACGCATCGTGAGCCACCTTGCTTCGTGCGTCGAGGCTGCTGGATCGAGGGTCAGGCGGCGTTCCGTCCCTTCTGGGGTTCCTCGCCACGTGCGTGGATCGCCGGCGATTTCGTTCATCTGCCACAATTCGGCAGCGGCCAACATCGGGTTTCCCACGGCAAGGAACCGTTCAATTTTGAGACGCAACAGCGCCAATTCTTGCTGTGGACTGCCCGTTAGCGATTCAGCTTCTCGTGCGATATCGAGATTCGTAATGTCGGTTCGTAGTTGCGAGAGCAATGCATCGAATAAGAGGTTTTCGATCGGTGCACGTCGCGCATCGTGAGATGGAAATTGGGCCAACGCGAGCCGATACAATTCGACTGCCTGTGCGACGTGGCCGGCAGACTGCTCCAACTGTCCCTTGTGCTCAAGTGCCCACGGATCGTGGGGCGCTGTCGCCAGTCGACGCTCCACTTCTCGCTCCAATGCGTCTCGCTGGTAATACGAGATGAGTTCCGTTGGCGTTTGACTCAACAGATGTTCACGGTAGTTGATCGTATTTCCGAGCGTCGCTGGCAAACGGTGCACACTGACGCTTCCGTGCTCAATGTCAATTTCTAACAACGATGGCGTACTTGCAGGAAGAAAGTATCGGCCGGCATGTAAGAACCCTCGCCCCGTAGGCACTGCGTCGTCTGGAATCGCCAGTGGCTGGGGCCACGCGGGTGTGCCATCGATCAGGTTCCACGCAGCAACATGTCGTGGTCCGACCGTGATGACTTTGTCGTGGTGGATCGTGGCTGCGAACCACCATTCCTCATTCTTCTCTTGCGACACGCGCGGCAGGGTCCATCGCAGCTTGCCCGTTTCCAAATCCAGGCAGTGCAGTTGATTTGACTCGGGTGGGCTCAGGATCGCGGAACCTGAAGAGAGCATCGCCGACGCATCGAGCCATCGATTGTTCCGCGGAAGGAAACTTGGTGATCGAATTGACCAAATCGCGCGAGACGGCTGGTGGTCATCAACGCGTGGGTACTGATAGCCCCAGAGCAGTTGTCGCGTGGTAAGGTCGACTGCTACGACTGCGCCACACGACGTTGGGCACACCAGAATGTCGTCTTGGAGTGATGGGCTGGCACCGAGCATCCGCCGCAAGGGATCGAGTTGGAGTCCGGTCTGTACGAAGGTAAGCTGTTGGCTCCATTGTAACTTGCCACTCTGACTGGCCAAGCAAAACAGCACGACTTCGCCGCGTGTTTCGCCAATGATGTACAGGCTGCCCGCATACGGCAGCGGCGGTCCGGTGAAAAACGTTCCAGCAAGTATCGGTTCCTGCGTGCTTTCACTGCCACCTACCCGCCAGAGGAATTTGCCCTGTGACTTCAAGTCCAATGCCACCAATTCGTTCGTTAATGCATCAGGTGACGTCGCGAAAGGTCCATTTTCCTGCGAGGCCTCCAGTTGGTGACCGAACCCTTGCAGGAGGTAGACTGCGTTGCCGTCACTTGACAATTGTCCATAGGGTGCATCGTCCCACACTCGCTGTGCGACATCGTCCAGTCGCTGATGGGTCAACCCCTCCGAGTTGTTAACGGAGTGTTCAAAATCCTCCGTATAGGCATCGGTAGTGTCGTCCCAGGGCCATTCCCACAGGTATTTTCCCGACTCGAAGTCAATGGCAACGAGACGATCGGTGGATCGCATGAGCACTGTGTCATCCACCGCCAGCGGAGAAAGACTGGGCATGGATGCCTGATGAGTACGTTCCAGCGACTCTTTTTCTTCTAGCAGGTGGCGCTCTTCATCGGGTGAAACAAGCGAGACGCGTGTGCGCCAGTGTGGATAGGAAAGTGGAATGCCTCCGACGGCTGAAACGGGGTTTCGGTCGGCACTGCCGCGGTGGATAGGCCAGTCGTGCAGGCTCGCCGGCGCGAGGTGCCGTATCGGTCCGACAAGCCGCGAAAGTTGTTCCAGTGAATCGAGCTCGGAAGCAAGTGTGTATTCGGCGTCGGCTGTGCGAATCGTACTACGCGTTTGTTGGAGTCTCTGAAATGCATCGCGGGCCAAATCCATTTGTCCCGATTGGAACAGCGCTACCGCACGAAGGAGGGACAATTGTGGATCAGTCGACTCCGTCGTGGAAGGCAATGGAAGCAATGCGTCGAAGCAACGGACTGCAGCACGCGGTTCACCGCGGTCGAGGTAGGATCGTCCCAAGAGCATCATGGCTTCATTACCAGCACGCGTTTGTCGATAACGCGCTGCGACCGCTCGAAGTTGCTCAAAGTCCTGTTGCGCAGTCGCTTTCTGTAAAGCGTCGGCAGCGTCCGTGCCTAGGCGTAATTCATAGAGTTCCAGGGCTGCCGGCGGAAGGGTTCGCAGCATTTGCCAAGCGGCGGTGCGTAGGCTGTCTTGGGCAGTGCCGTTGGATGAGGGAGCCATCAAGAAGTCACTATCCAGCGGCGCATCTGGGGAAGCCGACGTGCGCTCGAGCAACGCGGCCAGCAAATCGACCGCTTCGTTGTAGTCACTGCGATCGATGGCGCGGTGCGCACGGTCCAGGTAGCGTTGTAGTTCTCGGGGGGGCTTACGAAACACCCCCAGCTCGCGCGATTCCGGTGTTTCGTCGTCTGATTCCGGTGTGTCGTCTAGATTGAGCGCCGGAACGCGGGGCCCACCCGGGACCCTTTGGCAATGCGCCCAGGGCGGCATCGATAGGGCAATGTGACACGCGACCACTGCCAGCAACCAACGTCGAATCCGATGCACCATTATCCCACCTTGAATCCAACGCACCCTATCGCCTCCCTACGGTAACGTCTCCCAACGGTAACGTCTCCCTACGGTCCCCCCCTGCTGGAGAGAACACGTCAGAAATACAGTCGTTGGTCACGCGGAGAACCGTGTGTCCCGCCACAGAACCTTGCGTGAATCGTATCTTATAGGCGGTTCGTAGGCCAGTTGCGTTTATGGCTAAAGTTCGGTCCCTGTCAGCATTTGCCACCTGTATGCACCAGAATTCCCGGGAAAAAATGGAAAAATTTCAAAAAAAACGCGAAAACAGCCGGAATTGGTGGTTTACAGTTCCCGTTCGTAGTGTAGATTTGCGTGCGGCGAAGGATGCGATGGCCAAAACCCCCTGGGGTTGTTCGCTCCAAGCCGACGAGTGGCATGTATTGAAGACGTGGCCGGAGTCTGTGGGATTGCCCTGGTGGTAAGTCGACAGCCTCGTTTTTCGCTGGTTTTGTGATTTTCAGGTTGCAATTTTGGCGACAACGTTTCTAATCATTCGCATTCCGCTCGTCGCAACAGTGTTTTTTGTATAACGATTTCTTTTTCAATGACCTGACAAGGAGGGTCCAACATGGCGAAAGCTACCACAACCAAAAAAGCATTGACCAAGACCGAGATCATGGGCAACATTGCCGAAGCGACTCAGCTTGCAAAGAAGGACGTCGCCAGCGTCCTGGAGGGCTTGGTCGAAGAAATTCGCAAGGCTTTGGGTAAGCGCGGAGCCGGCGAATTTACGGTACCGGGCTTATGTAAGATCATGATCAAGCACAAACCGGCCACTAAGGCCCGCAAAGGAATCAATCCGTTTACTAAGGAAGAGCAGATGTTCAAGGCCAAGCCGGCTTCGAACGTCGTGAAAATCCGCCCTCTCAAGAGACTCAAGGACATGGTTTAGTTCTGTCCCTGGGCCTGGCTCCATCTGAGCCGAGTCCGGAGATGGTTTACCATACCTTCCGTGCGGTGAAGAATCGCAACGTGAAGAGACGATCAAGAGCCCACTTCGGTGGGCTCTTTTTGTAATTGGAATACGACGAGCGTTCCGTTTGGGATTGAGGCGAAATGGACATGACTTTCGCCCCATCGGGGCTTTGATGCGGCAAGGCGTCCGTTCCCAGGGGCTCACGCCCCTGGCTAGTGACTTGAGTCCCGTTGGGACAAATGGGATTGCTCTTCGCCGCAACGCGGCGCGAGGCAATAGCCAGTGGGCGTGAGCCCCTGGATGCCTGGCGTATCAACCGGAATCGCTGTGGTCGTTGATTCTCGCTGGGTAAGTTCGTCTTGCAATCGTTGGGGTAACAGCGGGTCAAGGAATTGCTCAAATAACACACGTGTATCGGCAAAGAGTTTGTCGACGGCACGGGATTGCATCTCACGGTTGCTGCCACCTAATTGACGCTGCCTGCGCTGGATACGGTCCAAAAATTCGCTGCGTGATTCTACTTTTCGCAATTGGGCGATCAGGTCGCGAGCACCGTCGTAGTTTCCTGCTTCGATATGCTTGCGTACGCGAGCCGTGATCAGCTGCCGCTGTGCAACCGCGTCGATTAGACGGTCCATGATACCTTGCACGTAGCCCTCCAGCTCGAGTCGATCGTCGTCGTCTGTAAGCGGCAACGGCGAGGATTCTCGATGCCCAACTACAAGCGGAAGTCGAGATAGCTTTCTGGCGCCGTGCTGAACGATAATCTGCTGCAGTGGAACGTCTGCTGAGGGTATGCGGACCCGCCCATGGCGGTCGCTGATTCCAAGGCTACGGCTTGGCGATTGACCGCTCTCTTCCACGAAAACTTCGTATCCCTGTAAGGGACGTGCGGGCGTTCGATTGGCGATCAGCTGCACAGTCGTATGCGGGTGACGCACTTTGAGCACACTCGCCCGCTGCTGGAGGCGACGACTGCGGCGTGCGCGTAACGGCTGACCATACCCCGAATGAATTGTGGCCTGTAGCCGCCCCGCTGCCGACTCGCCAACTTCCAAAACCGTCCAAGGAATAACACGAATCCCCTCTGTTCGCACTTTTCCGTGTGGCGTGAATGGGATCGCGATGGCCTGCAGCAATGCGCCTTGGGTGATCGATGCCGGTTCGTTCCTGTCGGTCAGTAATTCACCGGCTCGTACGCGGAGTTCCGCCTGGTGGTTTTCCACTCGATGCACCATGGCCGTCGGTGAAAATGCATCGGTGACTGTGTCGGCGATGCACCACGCTAAGTTGTCACTAGCGGCACGTGTTTTGAATAGAAGACTACCCAGCTGGCGCGTTGCAATATCAAACTCAACCACATGTAGTTCGATGTGTTGCAGTTGCGCTACAAGTCGAACGACGAAGAGTTTATCAAGTTCCGCAGAGGCAAGTGTGGGGTCAATGTCAAACCATTGGATACTCCCCCAGTCATGTGGCGCTAGCTTTTCGACGGTCCGTTTTACGGCGAGCGGTGCGTCTATTACGTCGATTTCCCAGGTAGCTCCATGACGCGCACGCAATACGTTGACGATTTCGCCCCGCAGCTTTGCTTCGGACTCTGGCGAAAACGAAGGATGAATCGAAGCGGTCAGCCAGACGCGGCACTGATAGGGTGTGATTTCCCAGGGTGTCTGTGCCCTCGACTGCCGGAGCTGGCCACCGTCAAGCAGTGCCAGCAACAAAGCCGTCAGGGCCATTCTTAGACAGTCGCCTAGGGGCCACTTGAAGGCGGAGCGAAGTCCAGTGTGTTGGCTTTTGTTCATGGAGTTAGAACTCCGGCCGGCTGGGGTGCGGCGATAACACTGCGATCGGATCGCCAGTCCTCAATCGAATCGTAGAGTCGCATGACCGGTGGCACGATGCCGGTGAAGCCACGGCGATGTACTGCATAGTCCTGCAGCTGCCAAAGCGAGATGACGCTGACGTCCTCATGAAAAACTCGGTGTAATTCTCGGAGACGCGTACGCGCCGATTGCCAGTCCGCAGATTCCTGAACTCGGTTGATAGCCAATGTTAAATAGGCAGACGAGGGGAGCGTGGATGAATTGGCAGAGAAATAGGCAACGTCGATGAGCGGTTCCACCATGACGAGATCGCGGTACAAGAGGTCCCAATCGTCGGTTTGAGTCGCCTCTTCATTTTCCCACGGGACCGGGACGCAACGTACGCCCACGGCGCTCCATTGACGGCAGATTTCTGCGCAGGCTTCGGCCGCTATTTCACCTACAGGGTAGGCCAGACGAAGCTCTATTTGAGCAAGGCTGACGTCAATGTTTTGCGAGCGTTTTATTTCCCCTAGAGCAGCCTCTATCAAGACCAGCCCGGTTCCAAGGTTGGTCTCGTAGGGAGCGATCGACTCATCGTAGCCATAGGCAATCGGATCCTCTGGGTTTTTACCGGCCGGTATCGGTCCACTGATGACTCGGCAGCCGTCGATTTCCTGACCCGCCAGAAGAGTTCGTTGAAGAATATCCTGGCGGTCAAGGAGGTAGGTCAATGCGCGACGGAAAGTGCGATTTGCCATCCACGGTCGGTTGGGATTTATAGCCAGAACGTGGACGGAAGGGACCGCGTAGGGGACCAATTGTAAATCGTTACTCGCTTCTAGTTTCGGTATCTCGGCGGGATAAAGACGATCAATCACATCGATTCGTCCATCGCGCAAGAGTTCCAGTCCGTCTCGTGATGACTTCAGTGTCGATTCGACCACTTGCTGGTACTGCCGATTCGATCGAAAGAGATAGTCGGGATTTGCAACAAAACTGGCAACTCCGGGCCGAAGCGTCGGCAACCCATAAGCTCCGTCGAGCGGCAATTGGTCACTGGACCGAGCGTATGCATCCTGGAGCATTTCTGACAAGCCAATGCGAAGGAATCCTGCCAGGATCAAATGCGTATCCGATGTTCGCAATAACAATTGCCCAGAACGGGGAATTGACGTCGACGGACCCAGGCCGCCAAAGATGCTACTCAGCGGATGGGCCTGCCTCGCAAAATCGAGCACCGATTGCGATGACCAAAAGTCCTCGCCGTGACGAGAATCGCTAAATTCAAGACGCAAATCCCGGAAGCTATCCCCTTGCACTAGGTTGCCCAGCGGACTCGCGTAGCGGCACCCTTCGGCGCCGACTTGAGTTGCTTCCGTGAGGGTCCTGCCAAGTAATCTCGCCACCCGCCGAGTCCGCCAATCAAGATCGTCGTTTAATGACGGGGCAAGAATGGGGTACGCCACACCGATACGGATCGTGGGAAACTGCAGCTCCAAGTCAGTTAGGCTTGCTGCAAGGGTTGGGTCCTGGGAGCGAAAGGGAGCTACCTGATAGGCCGTCTCGTAGGCTCCGACAAAGTTTTTGGATTCCATCTGGGTCGACAGTTGTGCTGCCAGTTCCCCAACCCGTGCGTCGATGCGTGACTGCCATTCTTGCAGCAACTCCACTTGCGATTCGCCGTACCTCGATTTCAGCCGATCCTGCCATTGCAGAACACTTCCGTAACTATTTGTATCCCAAGCTTGTTGCATCATTTGATGAATCGTCTTGGTCAATAACGCATTGATTTCGTCGTCGTTCGGTGCCAGAGTTTGTGCTTCGTCGAGTCGAATCCACGCAGCCTCGTAACTACCAGCCTCAAAAAGCTGTCGTGATTCTAAGTACAAAAAATCTCGTAATAGGGCGGGCACTTTCGTTTGTTCAGGATAGTCCCGCTGCAGTCGCAAGAGAAAACCGAATACATCATCAAAATTTTTCTGAGCTAGAAGTCGATTCGCTTCGATTACCAACCGATCTTCGAAAAACTCCAGTCTTACGATGTCTGACCGTCGGACCTCATATCGCTGTTCTGGATTGTCCAACAACCGAACTTCGACCGTCGTGTCCCGTTTGTCTCCTTTTAGCCATTTGTCGCGTTGTACTGCGTCCAGGGGGAGTATGCGATGTACGACAGTCTTTCCAGTATCATCTTTGACTGCTAAACGGTCGTAAGCATCGGCCTTAAACAACGGGAGAGGCTGCGCCAGAAGTGTAGGCTGCCCAAAGTGCAGGCCAAAGTAGAAAATGATTGCGAATACGAGCGGGATCTGCTCCCTTCGCCGTATTTCGACACCCTCCCCGACTTGGTTTGCCATGGCTATCGCTCCTGCTTCGGCCAAACCGGCAAGACATGCAGGGTTCCATCCAAGCCGGGGACGATCAACCGCTCCTGAAAGGGAATGCAGCCGCCGGCGACCGGCTCGTGTAACTTGAGTCGATCCGTAATGCTGCCGGAGTTGGCGTCAAAACTTAAAGCTACGCCGCTCATAGTCATCACAATTGCCTGGTCGCCACGGACGAGCGGTTGTCCCACGAGTGGTCCGTCTTCCAATTGAACGGACCAATTCAGTGTTGGTCCTTCTGAAACCGAAGATAGAGTCGTTCCGTCGGACGATACCCAAACGCGGTCAGCCACGAGATGGGGGCCCCAGTCCAGCGGTCCCGGCAGTTCAACCTCTCCCTGCTTTGTGCCGCCGAGAGGGTCAACTTGCACCAGGACCGACTTGCCTTGGTCGCCCGACATCCAAAGCCGTTTGCTATTGCCAATCATCCCCCGTTGCAAAGTCATGGCTAGGTCACTTTGTTTCACCAAATTCAATCGTCCATCGGAAAGCTGAATCAAGTACATCTTGCCGGTTGTGTCCGCGATGCAAAACGTGTCATCTGCAATCGTGACGGGATCAAGCCAGCGGAAATCACTGGCGAGTTCTTGTGGCGGCTGGAACGGAGTGGCCAGCCGGCGACCGTCATCCATATTGGTGAGTGTGATGGGGCCTTGCCGCGTCGCCAGTAGAATGCCTCCCCCAAATGGGATCGGCATCGCGCCAACTTGCCCGCGCACTTGTGCCAATTCTTGACGGCGAAGTGGAGTCTGCTCGTCTTCCAGATTGATCCGAAACACATTGGCAATCGGTCCATCCGAGACAAACAGCAGTCGCGCCGCGTCACGTGGTGAAGTCCCCCGCACTTGGTGGAGCGCACCGGCTGTCGGGTGTAGGTCCAGTTGTTGGAGTGGTTGATGTGAGGTTCCGGTTCGCATCACTTCTCCGTCGACCTGATGTACCGCGCCGTTGGCGGACACCGAAAGGAGACGGCGACGGGTCGCATCGGCAATAAGTGCTCCCGCGCGCGGGACGGCAAACTCCGTTTCCCAAACCTGCTGCAAGGGTCGATCTGCGGTTCCTCGCCAAGCGGAGATTTGAGCACCGCTGCGTCCCGGTCCGCGATACACTTGGATCAGAACGTCGCCGACTGTTTGCAATGGCGTCAAGTAACTAGCCCCTTGGTTCATGAATTCACGCGGCACAATTTGGCCTCGCGCCGTCAGGACTTCAAGCCGTGCCAATTGCTCGTCGCCCACGAAGAGTTGATTGGCGAACAATGTTGCGTAAGTTTGACGGGACACGACGTCGGTATTGGGCACGGTGCTGGCTAACACCTGCACATTGTTACCCGAATCCTCACCCGCTGTGCCTACGACGGCAAGAACTCCACGGTCCGTGATCAGAAAAAGACGTCGCCTGTCAAAAGCCTGCATGGGCTGCGAAATACGGCCCGCAATACGCAGGGGCTCCTGCCGCGGCCGCAGTTGTCCCGGCTCATCTCCAGAGTGCAATACATGCAAGTCGGTGTGGTTGGATTGGGAATGGACGCCGATCAAGACGTTTTCTCCTAAGACGAAAGGAGGAACGGTCAGCGTTCCCGCGCTATGCCCAAGGAAGAAGTTGCCACGTCCCTCCAGTGTTTGGCCGTCCAACAGATAGACGGTCGAGTGTTCGGCCGGTTGCAAGACGAAGTTCGTCTTGGGAATTCGACAGGTCGCCGCCGACAGGCCCCGGGGAAAACTCGCCGTACGCGATACAGTACCCAGTTCGACGTCAATGAGGAACAACTTACCCGTGTCCGATGTGACGATGAGTTGTTGACCATCTTGTGTTGCATACAAGTTGCCGTCCGGGACCGGAAGACGCCACTTCAATTTGCCTGTCAGCAGATCGACTGCGAGTAGGCAATGCTCATCGGCATGCCACAACACTCCCGACGACGGAAATTGCCAAGGTCCCGTGTCGCAGCGTAATCCGAGAAATCTTCGCCAAAGGAGTTTGCCATTTGTGACGTTGAATGCGTAAACATGACCTTGCAGCCTGAGCAGATGGACCTTTTGGGCTCCGTCGGTAGGCGATGAGACCGATTGTCGAGTAAAAATCAGTTTGCGTTCAGCAATCGTGGGTACATCGTCCTGTGTTGCGGAAACGGGGTCGGTTTCTGCACGAATGAGTGCCACTTCGGCAGTAGCAATCTCTTGTGTGTTTTTTGACAAAGACTCATCTGTTTGCAATGCAGGGTATTGTCGTAACAAGCGTTCCCGAGCTTCGTAGGCGGCCACCGGGTTCTTGCTGACCATCGAGGATTGCATATTCTGTAGCGTTTTGGATAACTCGGCGCCCCGCTGCACGTCCCGTTCTGCAACCTGCAGATTATCGCGAATCGCTTCCACGCGTCCTTCGATGTTCTTACGTTGAGATGACGGGATATAGCCACTGTTGTCGATCAGTTCGATCGCCCGCTTGGCTTGCTCTACTAATAGCGATTTGTTTTCAAGGGAATCCTGACGCAGTGCCTCTTCCACGATTCCCCCGGCCAGGTCGGGTAGCAGGCCAGCCAGTTCGGGGCGGGCGTCAACAAACGCCGCTTCCGATTGTAGCTCGGACAGGGTATTCGTCACCAAATCAAGCGACTTCGACCAGTCACTTGGCGATTCACGTTGCCGTCGAATCTGAGTCAATCCACGCCAGACGCGTGCATGGGATATCTTCGGGTGCCGTGGATACTTTGTTACGAAGGTTTCATACGATTGACCGGCATTGGCGTATCTCGCGGCGTTATAGTCCGCATCGGCCACCTGCAGCAGGTCATCGCCGCTGCCGCGGGATAGAAAGAGAAAGAGTGCGACCCCAGTCACCATCAAAAGAACAAGTCCACCACCGCCAAAAAGGATCAAAGGTGAGTCCCACGGGTTGCCGCGCCGTCGTATTCGGCGCGCCCGACCGCGGGCGTCGAAGGGCACCTGGTCGTCACTCGCATCGTTTGCTTCGGTCAGTTGCTCAGCGATTCCTTGGACGTCAGACCGCTCCATCGGCTTCTTTTTACCCGGGTTGGTACCTGACAGCAGGTCACCGAGTTCCGGTAAGATGGGGCCCGGCGCCGGGGATGGTTGCGATTGCGGATCTACCGGCAATAGATCCAAGACTTCTTCGTCGGTATCATCAACGACAAATATGTCATCTTTCGGCTTACGTTGCGGGCTTGCCCCTTGCAAAACGACGTCGATCTGTTCCTGGGTGACAAGCCTGCTATTGACGAGTCCTCGCTGAACGCTCTCGAGCGACGCCGTACGGGGGTTCTTCGCCAGTTGCCCCTTTACCTTGAGGACCTGGCTTTTCGACAAGAATCCTTGTTGATAGAGCTTCTTTAACAGTTCGTCGACACTCATCGATTTATTGCTCTTAGGAAGTTGATTTTTGAGGTAGCGTCCAGGCTGTGAACGCGAAGTTGATTACAATTCGTCACGGTCAGCCGTCATCAGCTTGATGTCTTCCATTTTAAATGCGTTGCCGGCGTCCAATGCGCTCACCACTTTTTCGTGGCTGCATTCTGGGTGTGCAATGATGAGCATGCTGGTTGGGGGCGATGGGCTATCCTGCGCTTCACGAAATCGTGACATTAGTTCCTGTTTGGTCGGTGCCTCTTGTTCGTCATCCCAACTGCTGCCAGTGACGTAATACGTGTTGTATTCGTCAATGCGAACAGTAACGACGGTCGGGTCATCCTCCGGATCTTCAATCAGCGCGACTTGCGTGCTAGGTTGGTCCGGATTGGGAGTCGGAATTTCAAAGGACTTTTGTGCCGCAAAGGCCGCCGTAACCATAAAGAATATCAATAGCAAGAACGTCACGTCGACCATCGGGGTCATGTCCATCTCGCCTTCGTCGTCCGCGGGTTTTCTTCGCGAAAGCTGCCTTGCTTCCTCGGCGACGGTCGTGCCGCCCGTACTGTCGGGATCTGGAACAATTAGCTCGGTGCCGCATTGGGGACAAACAACTACGTCGCCGTCCTGATCAAGTCGCGCCGAAAGAACGGCATCGCAATCAGGGCAATTAAAAACTATTAGGTCGTTCGTCATGATGATTTTTCTTGCTCCTCCAGAACCGCCACGTAGAGCGATATTTCCCCTGCAGAGGAGGCAGCACGAGCAATTGCAGCGACGATGCGATGTTTTACATTGCGGTCGGCCATCAAGATTACCTGCGGACGCGTATCGGCCTGTCGTAGCGAATCCGTGACGAATTGGGTGACCGCCTGGGCTTGTGCTTCTACATCGTTTGCACTTAATGCCTGAGGCTCCCCGGATCCATGCGCGCCCGAAACCGTGACAACGCCATCACGTGTCTCCTTCACGGAAATGACGATCGAATCCTTCTGGACTACGTTAATTCCGTGCTCAGCCGGTGGAAGGTGAATGTCCTTATTGGTGCTGATCTTTGTTGCCACGATAAAGAAAATCAACAAGAGAAACGTAATGTCGATCATGGGTGTGATGTCCATTTCGGTTTCTTCGAGTTTGCGACGTGCGCGTCGGCGCATTGAAGGGAGTACTGGTAACGGGGTACCCTGCTCTTCCGTTGTTGGATATATCGGCGATCGTTTATTCTCGGGAATCAACTTGGATAAATCCGTAAGGATGGTTTTGGGCAGCGAGTAGTCAACGCGTGAGGCTAGTTCGAGCGTTTAACGCAACTTTCCCTGGGACTCGTTATCGTGGGCCAACGCGTCGCGGAAGGTATCCAGGAACTGTGCTAGGCCAACCGTCACCAAGTCTTCCAGCTTACGGATTCGCGTGTTGATCGTGGCTACGCAGAGAATCAGTGGAATGGCGATACACAGTCCGATGGCAGTTGTGATCAATGCTAAACTGATGTCATTGGCGAGTCCGACCGGGTCTGCTTTTTCGCCGGCTGCTAGTTTACCAAAAGCGCCCATCATCCCGACGACCGTACCAAGAAGGCCTAACATGGGCGCGCTCTTGATCGCCGTATTGACCCCAGTTATCCATTGTTCAAGATCCGAAAGGACATCCCGCTGAAAGCGATCCGTAACCAATTGACGTACCTTGGCGTAGCCAATCGCACGATTGTGGATTGCCATGTAGGCCAACTGGGGTAACGCTCGCGGGTCGGATTCGCAAATCGCCTGCGCCGCATCAAAGTTTCCCTGCACGAGCGGAGTGGACAGTTCACTCAAGAAGGCATCTTGTGTCGTTTCGCTACGAAAACGTTGCTTGGCGATTCGCATCCATACGATCGCACTGCAGTACGCACCCCAGAGCGCTATGGCAGCCAGTGCCGCATAGATGATGTTTCCCACGATTTCGACGACTTGACTAATGTCCATGGTTTGGTCTCAAAGTATGGCTTCTGAAGGTCTCACGGCAGGATTAACGCAGGATCTGCTCGACAACATAGAACTCAAATTCACGTCCCTTGGGACGCACTCCAAAAATAGTGCGGCGAATCTGTTCAAGTTTCTTCTCGCCAGCTGCAACGAGTTCAAGTCGGGCCAATTGGTTCTCGACGGGTGTTGGAAAAAACTGAACTAGAATCTTCTGGGCCGTAGTGATGCCCGCCTTACGTAAGAGACTGTCATCGGCTGCCTTGAGTTCTCCTGACTTCCAGGTCATGTAGAGCCGACTCTCAGAGGATCCCGGCCCTTTCCGGGCCTTCGGAGCGGCTTTGCTAAATTGCGCGGCATACTCGATCGTTTCCCGGTCCCCACCAATGGCCGCCAATTCAATCTGAAAATAGTCAAGTTGCGCGGCGTACGTTTCCAGTTTGTCACTACTGAAAAGGACTTCCCAACGCTCCCACCTGGGAATGATGTCGCGGCCATGCCCTAGCGGACCGGGTTGGCGACGGTCGCCGCGACCTTGTTTTACCGAAGCACTCGGGCCGTCGAACAGTTCTGGGTTGGCGCTGAGTAAATCCGTCGGGTCGTCGGTCAGCGCTTGGAGAATCTCCGTCGTGACGGTGGTCATGTCCTGCATCGACTCCAAGCTCGGTTCGCGGAAGTCCTCCTCGAATCCCGCTGGATGGTCACCCCGGCCGGCGGCCTCCTCGACGATCTCCGCACCCACTATGTTACGACGTACTAATAACTGACGCGTATACACCAGTACCGCCAACAAGGCAACCACGCACCCGATTACAATCAGGAGCGCAACGATCATGCTTGATACTTGATCGTACAGCGTTACACGCAACCGGTTTGCGGCCGTCACCTTTGCGTTCGGAGGATGCGGTGTTGGGTTTGTCATCCGGTGATTTTTAGTTTCCGGTTACTCGAGAAATGTTGCGTTGGGGCGCAGGGAACGATACCAAGCCTTCCAGGCATCCGCGAGTTTCAGTACGTCGGCGCGAGTCGGCTGTTCGGGCAGTTGAAACCCGCGTGTCTTACGGCTAATCGTTTGCAGTCCCTCTTGAGCTGCCAGCATAACTCCAGTGTCGGGATCGGTTAAGGCGTAGATTAGGTAGGGGACCTCATCGAGTGTTTTCGAGCGAGCGAGCATTTGAACGGCAGCCAAGCGAAGTGCGTGCCTATCATGAGCCACCATACGACGCAGGCGTTCAAGCTGCTGTTTCCGTTCGCTTGGATCGTCGCTTAAAGGGGGCAAGTCGTGCGATCCACCCGCATGAACAGCTTTGTCAAAATTGGGGTCGTCCAGAGCTGCCAAGAGTTCGTTCATGGTACCCTCGAATTGACGTCCTTGTATTTTGCCGTCGAACACGCGTGCTTCCTGCAGGTTCTTGGGTAATCCACGCCCCCCCGTGAGCCTACCAGCCCGCAGCGGTTCCAATGCCTTTTGCGTATTCCTCTGCAAGAAAAGGACGGCAAACGCTGTGTTTACGCTGAGGGCCGTGTCGTGGCCGACTGCGACCGTTTTTCCGTCCCAGCTACCGTTCGACTGCTGCGTCTCACGCAGGAACTTCACTCCAAGGTTATACCACTTTGGTGACGCCTCGTATTTGCCTTCGGCGATTTCGCGGAAGCTACGGTACCGCTCGTAGGCGTACATGTAATAATGGGCCCACTCGGTGTCATCAAACTTAAGGTTTTTATCGAACCATTGGTTACCATCAGCGAGGCATGTGCGCAGGCGCAGCGCCGACACGCCGTTGGTTGTCCCGCGGTTTGATTTGGTTTTCGCGTCGAGAATGTCGGACCGCTGAACGGGACGAAGGGGTCCAACCGCTTCTGGAAGTGCGGATCCTTCGAGCGTCATGTGAAGTAGGTTCGCGCAAACGTAGGCGCTACTGAGGCCAGCGGCGGTGAGCGAGTGCGACTTGTCAATTTGCGGCACCCGATTGCCGCTCGTCCCTGCCTGACCATTGTATCCCCATTCTCCCGTCGGATCTTGCGTCGCCATCAGCCAATTCAAGGCTTTTGGCATGACGTTGGAAGGGACATTATGTGCGTTATGGTACTGGGCATACCAAATTGCCAGCAGCGCGTATTGCGTCTGTGAGGTGTCGCTAAGAGTCGGGGAGTGCGGATAGCCCCACGCACCATCCTGGTTCTGGCGACCCATCAACGAACCAGCGTATTTGGAAATCAATTCCTTTTGCCCGGTCCCGTCGTAATTTGCTAAAAAAATTGCCGCGAGTGCCGTATTGTAGGTATCGAGGAGCGAGGGGCCACCAACCTGGGCTTTCCCACTCTCGGTTTCACAATCCCTAAGCGTTGCCATTAGCTTAGGGTGCGTCTTGGGGACATTTTCGTTCAAGAACGCGAGGCTCGCCAAACACGACTCGCCAAGTTGATAGTGTTCCCGTTTCTCTAAGAAGAGCAACGCCTTGCGGATCATTTCGCGGACAACAGGGTGGTTGGGGGTATACTTTTCCTGGCCGATCGCCGAACCCGAGTCACTTAGAAAAAGTAGTCCGATCGCGAATGAGAAAAATGGTAGACGTGTCGCTCCGTACGCCATGAACTATCCCTTCTTGACCACAGCCGACATGATTCACTGAAAAAGAATCGTTCCCCGAGAAGGGGCATAGAGCCGCTCCGCAAACAGAGCCGCTCTGCGCACAGAACCGCTAGTCCGCTCCGCGAATCTGTTGTTTTCGACAACACCGCGATGTGCCAAGATGCCGAGCTACATTACGCCGCCGCGCTAAATATTGCTTCGCCGCATGGAATGGCTCCGACCCCTCTGCCTCTGCCTCTCGTCTTAAGCCTATCGCGGCCCGTTCCCCATGTCAACGATTGCCCGATCGCCGGACTGTCCAGCCTGCTTGAGCTGTCGTGGGAAGCAAGCTAGATCGATTTTCACAATCGATTGGACCACACGGGAAAAATTTCCTGAAAATTCTCAACTATTTAGCAACGTCTTTCGTTGCGATCCGAATACAATGTTAGCAGGATCCCCAAAAATGCTCCCTGAGGCAGAGTTGCGGAGTCGACGCAAACTTCGAGCCGGAACCGACCGGGCTGGAGTTGCCCGCAAAGGGTTGGCTGAGAGACGCAGCTTACAGGAGCAAACAGGTTGGGGCAGACAGGTTGGGGCAGAAGGGTTGGTTCGGAACAGGGTTGGTTCGGAACAGGGTTGGTTCGGAACAGGGTTGGTTCGGAACAGGGTTGGTTCGGAACGGAGGGGAGGGGGAGAAAATGGCTCGCAAAACAGATTTGTGGGTTGCTGCGCATCCAGCGGACGGTTCCCAACTGCCTGGAGTTCGCGTGAGTTCGGACGCGTTTCGTGTTTTGGACGAACGCATGAACGAACTTGTGCGGGAACTGGAGTCACGTTGGCAAAATTGGGTGACCTTGGGTAGCTCGCGGTCGTCCGGAAGGAGACTTCGCGCTGCTTCTTGGCCAGTTCAGGCTCCGGAGGGGAACGACTGATGAAACGCATACAAGATACTTACCGCGGGCATGCTCTCCTGTTGAAGCTTTGGGTAGCCGCGAAAAATCCGCTCGTCAAAGCACTCCTTAAACGACTCGGTTGGTTGCCGGTCGAGTGTCCAGTGGCACTCCCGACCCGTCGCTTCCGGCCATCGGTTCGTTAAGGCTTTCGATGGGGTTGACGTCAGCGATCGGCTGACGGACTGCGTACCCATCGAGCCTTAACGGAGATTAGAACAGGACTCGGCGTAGGTCGGCGAGCACCTTCGCGAGGCGTTGTCGGTCACCTCCTTCGACCTCCGAGGAGACCCAGCCAAAGTAATTGATATCTTGGCACGCTTTCCGCACTTCCGGCCACGGTACGTCGCCCTCGCCGACGTCGCAAAAACCGCCGTCCGCGACCCGAAAATCCTTGGTATCGCATTTGATGATACGCGACCCCATAGCCCGTATCCATTCCGCTGGATTTCCAAATTTGCGGTGATTGCTAAAGTCCAAATAAAGCCCCACCCAACTGGAATTAATCTCGTCCACGTACTTGATGTACTGATCGGACGACTGGTTGTCGGGACCATCGGGTTGGTACAGGAATTGATTCCAGACGTTCTCGATGCCAATTCGTACTCCGAGCTGGGCGGCCAGCGGGATCACGCGTCGTATACCCTCGATGCTTCGCGTCCAAACTTGGTCAAAGTTCTCAGTCTGTGGATCCGATACCTTTCCGGGAACGAGCAAGACGGTCGACGCGCCGAGGGTCTTGGCGAATCGGAGTGCCCGCTCCATGTTGTGCACGGCTCGTTGCCGCACACCCGGATCGGGATCCGACAGCCGAATACTCCAGTGATACGGGTTAACGAGACCTTGCACCGGAAGCCCGACCTTGGCACTCGCCTCGGCGATTTCGTGCGGGTTTGCGTCAAGTCCTTGGTCGTATTCCACTCCGTCGAATCCGAGATCCTTGAGTAACTGCAGTTTTTCCTGCCAGCTTTTACACGACGGATCGTTGATCATTGCGGACTTCACAGAAAACTGAAATCGCGACTCGGAGGCTGGCACTTGAGCGGCCGCTGACTGAGTTGCCTGTGCCTGGGCAGCCTGAGTCAAACCTAACGCGAAATGGGGACCCAACAGACCAACTGCCGAGGCGCCCGCACCCAGGCCGACGAAATCTCGCCGAGTGAACGAATGGGTGGATTGAGGCCGTTTTTGCATGGGGCGGATGCTCCGTGGTAGTTTACCGGTACGTGGCAGAACAGTCCCAATGTACCATAGAGAGCCTTGGATGGGTACGACCAAATTGGCTCAATCACCGACTCAGGGTGGGCACCGATGAACGATAGAGAGAACGTCTTTGGTCCCGGTCCGACTGATCGGACGGTGCAACGACCCACAGGGGAAATCCTCACAGCACCGTGCAACTGGCGACTCCTTCCGCCTGGGGATGCAGCACTGACGCGACGCGTTAAGGCGGCGGGAGCGCACTGGGTCGTGCAGGAGAAAAAAGGACGCAAGATTTTCTCGCTGGGCGTTTGGGCGCCTCAAGATACGATCGAGCGGATCCAAGCGGATCTGGTAGAAGAACGGTCCACTCCATCTTACTCGGCTCGAAAACTGGCAGACTCCCTGCGCCGTAGCAGGGTCCAAGTGGCCTATGTGGACGATTTTACGGAGGCTTTGCGGCAGTATTTAAATTTTGCGCCCCAACACGCCGAAATGGCTGATCGACTGGCCCAGGCCGTGGCCGACCATGCCACCCCTGTCGGTAGCGGGACCGTCGCCCGCACGAAACGGATTCCGATCCAGCAGCGAGCCCAAGCCGCTGTTATCGCCTGGCTGCGACATCAAACCACCGCCTACGACTCGATGGTGATCGCACGCGTTAAAGGCCAGCGGCGTGAAACACGTCGTGCTTTAGCCGCACGATCAAAGGAGTTGCTCAATCGCTACCGCGCGGGAGAGACCGTCGCCAGTGACTGTCCGCTACAGCGGGCGCTGCAAGAAGTAGCACGGTCGTGACTTGACGCGTGACTTACGACGTGCGGCGCTCGTACCTGGGGATTTCATGTCCGCAGCGATGCGTGTAACTGTCGTCCAAGCAGTTCCGGAGTTGCGGGGATTTGCGGCCGACACGATGTGGCACAATCCCGCAGTTTTGTCACTAAGTCACGGCGTTCAGTTCGCCCCGCTAAATAGCCGCGTACCAGTTGCCAAACTGAAAATCGTAACATGTGCGATTGGCGATTTTCTTGCCACGACGCGATTGCCCGCCTTGGATGCCCTCGCAATAGTTCAGCTAAGAGGTGACGTGCAATGTTGTAGCACGGTAATCTGCGGTAACGCGTGGCGAGATCGGGGTGTGCTTCTACCAAGGCGGCCACCGCCTCCACGTATCGTGTCGGTTGACCCGAGATCGAGTCGGCCGAAGTGTGTTTGATCCAATCGACCGTATTGAGTAACAATGCTCCACAGTGTTGCGATAGTCGTAAGAGCATTTCCCTGTCCTGCATCCGCCGCAAGGTTGGTGCGAACTGGCCGGCACGCTACATGGTCTCACGTTTGACGCTGATACTGGAGCCTGCAATATAGATGGCCGACGCCATCAGGGCGTGCTCCAAGTCAGGGCCAGACACATACACACCTGCATTGATCGCATTGGCAAATCGACCTCGCTTGACCGTATGGAACGAGCTGAGAAGGAGCTGTACATCGGGAGCCTCGCGGAAATGACGCAGCGTCGTTTCCAGTCGCTCAGGTAGGTATTCATCATCCGAGTCCAGGAACGTGAGATACTCTGCACGCGCAGTTCCAATCCCGCAGTTGCGAGCCGGATTGGCACCTCGCCACTCACGAAATCGAATGTAGCGAATGCGTGGGTCATCCAGGGACCATACGAATTTTTGGGTGTCGTCCGTTGAGCAATCGTCGATGATGATGTGTTCGTAGTTGTCAAACGTCTGCTGTTGCACACTTCGAATCGCCCGCTCCAGCGATTGTTGGCGATTATAGGTGGGAGTGATAATCGAGACTTCGGGGGTTCGGTTCATTTTCAGTGGGCCTCCGCATAGGTTGGAATGCGTTCGGGCTGATCGCCAAGTATCCCGAAGAGATGGGCGAATTGACCGAAGAATGCCAAACCATAAAACACACAACCCAATCCGGCCGCAGCGGGGACCTGCCACCAAGGCAAGCCCACGCGGCGATAGCGAGTCAACACCCGCCGCACCGCCCTGCCCTGCATCTTGAGTGAGTACTTGATCGCTCCTCTAAGTCGTTGCCACTTCGACGAACTTTTCAGCGCAGTATATTTTCGGTCCGCGTCGCGTCCAGTGACAAACGCTCGCCAGATGACAAACCGAAACCCCCGCAAGGGAGCGTGTCGCGCGTAGGCTGGAGCATGCAGGCAATTGCGGCCGGCCTTCCTTAGAACGTCGGCGAGTAATGTGCAGCTGACCTTGAAACCATTGGAATCTGGGTACGGATTGCTGCGAATCCATTCGGCTCGAAAGGCACAGTTATTAGCAAAGATCGGACGCCGGTCCGCCTCGCGGCGGTCATGGTGTCGCAGTGGGAACACCCAGGTAAGTGCCAGGGTGCGCGAGATAAAGTCGCTATGCCCCAAGTAGGTAAGCCCGCTTACCGCCGTTGTGTCGGTGTGCCGAAAGGGGGCTAAGAGACTTGACAGCCATCCTTCTTCCGGCATCGCGTCGGAATCGAGGAATACGATCACGTCCCCACGCGCTGCCCGAACGCCAGCATTCTTGAGTTCGTAGTAACGTCCATGAGGAACGGCAATACAGGTCACACTTGCGACCTGCCCCAATTCCGGTATCTGATTCAGTATTCCGGAGCGAAGTTCGTTGGACTTGCTCCCTTCCCCCGCGTGCACGAATACGACGTCAGGAAACCGCTCAGCTTTAACTTCACAGTCGGCGATTTGTGCCGCTAATACATGGAGGGTTTGCGCGACTTCGTCCGGCTGAACTGTGTCGGCGTTCTCCAGTTCAATCACCACTGAGTAGCTCTGACTCATAGTTGCACCCGGCGCGTGGGCCTGTGTTCCTTGATCTCGCAAGGCCTTACCATTTCACATTGCGTTAAGGACAGCGATACCCCTACTCATGGTGTAATCGGAATTATTGGCACTGCGCTTCATACTATTTCCCGTCGCGGACGATCGGGTCCAAGAACTAAGGGCAGCTCAGGAGGGTCGACGAAGTGTTCGGAGCACGATCTGATCAGCTCGACGGGCACACGAAACACGGGAGAATGAATTGCAGACGCGGTACAACTTCGGAGTCTGACGAAATCTGCCGACTCCGCTAGCGGCATGGCTCGCGGGTTGAATTCGACACTCGCTTGTACGTCCCGCTTGTCAGGCGAATACGATCACTCGCGTGCCTGTCGTGGGTATCGGACAGACATATGCATAAATTGCTAGCGAGAAGGTTGTCGCAGCCAATCGGTCGGACGCGGATTTCATCTACGCCGAATGGTCGCGGAACTTCTAACGTCAAACGCAAAAAAAGTCGTACCGTAGAACGGGTCTCCAGGCCCGTTTTAGAAAATGTAGAACGGGTCTCCAGGCCCGTTTAACAGATCTCCCGGCCCCGTCGACGGACCAAGATCCTTCGCCTGCGACGTTATCCGGCGATTGCATGGACCTGCAGCAGAGCCATGACAAATCTACGAGAAGCGGATCGGTTCGCCGTGATAGATGTTGTGGGGCCGATCCACCTCATCTTTCCAGATAGCCGTGGCGGGGATCCCCAACGCATGGTAAATCGTAGCGGCCATATTTTCGGGGCGCTGCGGGTTTGTTTGCGGGTACGCACCATCTTTATCGGATGAGCCGACAACACACCCACCGGGTACGCCGCCACCCGCCATAAAGACGGTTTGCACCGCCCCCCAATGGTTGCGCCCGCCACCCACTGTCTCGTAGTTAACCTTTGGCGTTCGACCCATTTCGCTGCACATCACAATGAGCGTTTCGTCGAGCGCACCTGATTCATGTAGGTCGCTGATCAAGGCAGAAACAGCTTGGTCCATGGGAGGGAGTAGGCAATCACGCAACAGAGTGAAATTCCTGTTGTGCGTGTCCCATGATTCATTGTTGCCGAGATTGACTTGCACGAGCCGAACACCGGCGTGAACGAGCTGACGTGCCATGAGCAGCGACCAGCCGAAGGAGTTGCGACCGTATTTATCTAATGCCTTGGCAGGAGCGCTATGCACATCGAACGCTTGCTGGACGCTGGAGTCGGTCAAAAGTGATAGGGCAGCCTCGCGATACTGGTCCAAGGAAGATCCAGCTACTGTCGTGTTCAAAAAAGTTCGTTGCGTTCCGACTAAGTTCAATAGTTCGTTACGACTTTCCAAGCGTGATAGCGTTAGCCCCTGCGGCAGGCTGAGGTTAGGAGCTTCGAACTTCAAATGTTCGCTTTTCATCCGCCCTTGCACGAAATGGAACTCGTAGTCGGGATACGCCCCGTAGCTCAGTGGATTGAAGGGAGAAGCTTCAATGAACCAGGGATCACGCTGATTTCCCATCTGGCCGCCAAACTGCCCCGGAATCACTCTACCGGTATGATGCACGATACGTTCGGGCAGCGCGATGGCCGGAGGCAGATTGTTGGTAGGTGTTGGCACTGCGCTCCCGACCACCGATGCGATCGACGGCCAATCGCTCCGTTGCGGCATACTTCCGTTGAATCCCGGTGGCATGGGACTGCGGCCGGACAGCATCGTCATATGTCCAGCGGAATGCCCATTATGGGGGCTGGTCAGCGAGCGGACGAGACTCCATTTGTCGCTGCATTGCGCCAACAGGGGCAAGTGTTCGCACACATGAATACCTGGCGTCTTTGTGTTAATGGCAGAGAAGTCCCCACGAATTTCCTTGGCCGCGTCGGGTTTTGGATCGAAACTATCGTGCTGTGCTAATCCTCCCGACAGGAAAATAAAGATGACCGACTTCGCTTTGCCGCCGTTCCCTAGTCCCCCTTTTTTGGTGTCGGACACAATGTCCGACGCTTGCAAGGCCGAGACGTGGTTCATGCCCAGGTTCAGCAGGCTAATGCATCCCGCCTGGAGCATGGTGCGGCGGTGCAGTGGCGGCAGCAAAGAAGTACCGACGGTACGGATTGCCATGGCGATTTCCTTCGTTTTTGGCGGGTACGGTGCGGGATTGGCGGCCGGAATCTTGCAGGAATTTGGAGGGCGAACCCGTGGGCGTCCATGCGGACAAAGCATCGGCCTCCGTTCAACGAGTCCCAATATAGTCCCCCCGAACGAAAAAAGCCAGCCATCCTCGGGCGATCGTCCAGCCCATTACGGGAGGGGCTGCCACGAATGCGGTTGCAAATAAGACGACGCTGAGTGCCAACGGTATCCCTCCTAGGACGAATAGGAAGAAGCGAATCCACGGTGTTGGCCTGTTAAGAAAAGTCTGTTCGGAAACCGCAGCGTGAGGTTCCGGCAACCGACGAGGTTCCTTGGCGATTGCAAACTTGGAATATCGCTGGGAGTGCCGTCGAAAGCACGAAGGGACAATGTACCAAATTTCGCCGAATGTTCCATTTGTGCGGTCCCGACCATGTGGGTTTCGTCCAAAAACGATTTCGCGGGCCGACGGTCCTTGCCCCTCATGTTAACTAAAGGTATCCTCATGTTTTGGCTGCCATCGTGCGGGAACCGTTCGAGCATCCGTCCGAGGGAAGGGTCGTCGGCCCAGTGTGGTGGGTTGAGCGGGCCACGTCGCGTGACTCGGCACTATGAGTAGCCAATACGACAAGAAACGCTTGTTTTTAAGGGTTTTTGTCGGTACCGGTTAGGTAGCTCAGTTGGTAGAGCAACGGACTGAAAATCCGTGTGTCGGCGGTTCGATCCCGCCCCTGACCACTCTCTTGTGGAACGCCCTGGAAAACATCTGTTTTTCGGGGGCTGGTCCGGTTCCTGCGATTGCCACTTGATGACAGTGCCAATTGTCTTGCTGTTTCAGATTGCTTCGAGAAACGCGGAGACGCGGAGGATCGCGGAGTTGAGGACGGACCTGCCGGGGTTTGCTTAGGAGGCTGTCGGTTTGGGGCCCTGGTAATGATTGACGATTCGATGCAGGCCGTCGACGAGTTTAACTTCGTGGAAGTTGATCAAGAGGCCGACCTGTAGCTGCATTAGGCGTAAATGCGACAAGCATTGGGCCTTGTCGACGGGATGGATAGCCGATTTAGCTTTGAGTTCGACGACGATCGGTCGATCTACCAGCAAATCGGCACGAAAGCCGCATTCGATATGAACGCCGTCGTAAACGACGGGGATCGGCTGTTCTTCGACCACCAAAAATTCTCTTTTCCGCAGCTCATGGGCGAGGCATCTCCGATAGGCCGTCTCCAACAACCCTGGCCCCAGCTGGCGATGAACCTCAATTGCGGCTCCAATGCTCCCCTCAGTAATCGAATTCATTGCCATCCTCTCCCCTCCGCGCCCTCCGCGTCTCCGCGTTTTCGCCCAATCGAGCTGAAATCCCTCGATTACCCTCTAATCCTCTAAGACAACTTTTGCAGCAAAACCGAACGCGATTTTTGGACTTTTTTTCCCCCACCACAATCGCAAGCAATGCTTTATACTGCGGCGCTAGCGGTCGTTCCGCTTTGGGTTCTTGAAGCCAAATCTTGGGGGATTCCATTAAGTATGTTTGCCAAATGCGTGTATCCACGGATGCTGATAGTCCTCCTCTTTTTGCTCGGTGCTCTAGGCCACTCGAACTCGTTCGCAGAACCGGCGAAGATTGTGCTCTGGCCAGACGGAGCTCCCGGTGCCAAAGGAACCGCCGAAGCCGACGTGCCGAAGTTATTTGTCTATCCCGCAGCGGAATCAAGGAATTCACGTACTGCCGTCGTCATTTGCCCCGGGGGTGGCTACCAGAATTTGGCCATCGAGCACGAAGGAAAACAGATTGCCACATGGTTAAACTCCTTGGGGATAACTGCCGCCATTTTGGATTATCGCGTCGCCGGGAAAGGGTATGCACACCCGGCACCGTTGCAAGATGCACAGCGCGCGATTCGCGTCGTCCGATCACACAGCGATTCTTGGCAAGTCGATCAGAATCGAATTGGGATCATCGGCTTTTCCGCAGGGGGACATCTGGCGTCGTCGGCGGGAACGCATTTTGACGCGGGCGATCCCACCTCGAGCGATCCCATCGACCGGTTGAGCTGTCGACCCGACTTTATGGTGCTGTGTTATGCCGTAATTGCGTTCGATCAACCTTACACGCATCGTGGGTCGCAACGCAATCTATTGGGAGAAAATCCATCCAAAGAACTTGTCCAAAGTATGTCCAGCGAAAAAATGGTGACTGCTGAGACACCACCCACGTTTCTATGGCACACCAATACCGACGACACTGTCCCTCCGGAGAATAGCGCTGAATTCTACCTGGCATTGTGTCGAGCCAAAGTGCCGGCGGAACTGCATATCTTTGAAACTGGTGATCATGGGCTCGGTCTAGCAGAAAATTTTCCGGCCGTCAAACCGTGGTCTCGATTGTGTGAAACCTGGATGCGTTCCCACCACTGGCTCCCCTAGGCTCAAGTACGTGAGAAATCGGTAATTCGAATTGTCGGTCCGCGCCGCCCGGGACCCGGTGGCAACTCGCCACGGTCGAAGAGCTCAGTTACAATATGCTGAGCGTGGCCCAACCTGAAAGCCAATTGAGTCGAGAATGACTCAGCCGTTTGAAGCGGTTGGTTGCCTCCCTTTCCCTCCCTTTCCCTCCCCTTCCCTTCCCTTCCCAACTTTCCCCCTATTTTTTGGTAGAGATGCGATGCAAATAGGTCTCTTGTTCCACCGGTCATTCGTGACGATGGCGTGTGTTACTGCCTTGTGCTGCAGCAGCAGTGCATCCTCTGGGGCCCCGTTTACCATGCGGCCTCCCCAGCTACCCGACGGCTTTGCGGTCAAACTATTTGCGCACGAGCCGACGCTCCATAATCCGTGCGCGATGTGCTTCGACCAGCAGGGGCGTCTCATGGTCAGTCACGGCCCGCAATATCGAGGGCCACGGCCGGAGACCCCCGGAGATCAGGTGCTCATTGTGATCGATGAGAACGATGATGGTGTGTCGGACCGGGTCGTCGTCTTTGCTGAAGGCTTGAATAACGTGCAAGGCATGGCTTGGAATGGCGACCAACTGTGGATCGCCAATTCGCCAGAATTAACGGTCGTGCGCGATACCAACGGCGATGATGTTGCTGACGAGTACATTCGCGTGTACACAGATCTTGGCAATTTGGAACATGCCTTGCACGGCCTCAATTGGGCGCCGGATGGACGACTCTATATGTCCAAAGGCAATTCCAAGGGTCACAATCGACCAGAAAAGGATGGGCGAGTTGCACCCTATGCAATCCGTGAATTGTTGGGCTTGGCTCACCCCGATGGCGCGGCAGAATATCCAGAATCACAGACCTTCACACGCGAGGATTATTTTACGAAAGGGAAGGGATACCACGATCCCGCGGATGATTGGGGACGACAAGGGGGAGTCTTGCGATGCGATCAAGACGGAAAAAATTTGGAGATCGTTTCGCGCGGATTTCGCAATCCTTGGGACATTGCAATGGACGACGAGTTCACCTGGCTGGGGACCGACAATGACCAGGATTTAGGGGACAAAGTGTTCAGTCCCTTTATGGGGGCCCATTTCGGTTGGGGGCACGCCTGGAGCTACGATTGGTTTGGCGCGGACCACTTGCCGACAGTACCGGCAAGTGCACCCTTGTTCGAAGGTTCGGGTACCGGAGTGCTGTTTTATACAGGCACACAATTTCCGCGACATCTACAAAACGTCTTTTTCGTGAACGATTGGGGGAGCCGCCGTACGAATGTATTTCGCTCGACCTGGTCGGGCGCTCTGCGGGTTCCGCTCAACGAATCAGCGCCCTTTGAGGAATTCGCCGTAGAACACGGTCGCAGTCTGTTCCGTCCGACCGACATCGAAATGGGCCCCGACGGCGCGATCTATATCGCCAGTTGGGGGAACGAGACGAATGTGGTTTGGCAGCCGGGTCAGGAGAACAAAGTCCAAGTCAATGAAGGGCGGATCTACAAGGTCTGGTATCAAGGGAACCCGCTCCCACCTCGGACTGAGTGGTTCGGTGCCAATCGAACGCTCCCGCCAGCCAACTGGACGCTCGATCAATTGATCCAAGATCTCGGACCCAAGGCGCTCCCTGTGTGGCGGATCAATGCACAGAATGAACTGGTGCGGCGAGGCGATGCTGTACGACAACCGATTATGGATGCGTTACATTCCGACCAACTTCCCAAGATCCAACAGACGTGGTTAGTCTGGACCCTCGGTCGATTGCCCCATGCTCGTGCCGAACTGGTGCAATTGGCGATGGATGGCAAACCCGAACGCGTGAATCTGCGAGTGCAAGCTTTGAGTGCCCTGGCTTGGCAGACGCGAGAGGGGCACGGAACTCAACTGCCCGAGTGCGTCGTCGCAGCGGTACGCGACGACAACGCACGCACGCGATTTGCTGCGATCCAGGCGATTTGGCAGGCCAAAGACCAGTCGAAAGCATCCGCTCTGGTTGACGTTGCCGCGACGGAAGCGGACCGAGTCATTGCGTACGTGCTGTGGAACGCACTCCCCGATCTGCTGCCAGTCGAGGAGCGGCTCGCGCTCCTGGAGGATCGACGTCCGGGGGTGCGCCGAGCGGTACTGTTTGGTCTCATGGACCAATTCGAGATTTCCAAACAAGATGTCCTGCGCCGACTAGAGCACGAACAGGACGACGAGACAAAACGTTGGGGTTTGCAATGGATTTTGGGTGGAAATCGACCGAGCCCGGTGAGTAATGAACCATCGCGTGTCGAATCGAAGGATCAAGTAAATTTCGCTGACATTTTAAGTTATCTGGATTCGGCTGAAAACGAACGAGTTCGCGTTGGGTTGTGGCGAATGCTGGCGACTAAACGAGTGCAGGGGGATGATTGGCTCCAGGTACAACAGACGTTCGAAGCAGCGATGCGACGTACCTCGGTGGGTTTGGAGGAGCGTGTCGCTGCCATCAGGGCTCTGGCATACGATGCACGAGCGTTGCCCTTGGTCTTGCGGATGTGGAACGATCCAGACGGCACCGTTCGCGCAGCCTGTGTTGAAGTTCTCAAACGACAGGACGCAGCTCCCGAGTTTCTACTCGCCCAAGTCCCCGCTTCGGTTTCACGCCAATCACAAGAGCACGTCCTTGGTGTGTTGGCAGCGCATGCCAACGATACGAATCGATGGTCGATCAGCGATGCTTGGATTGGTTTTCTTGCCGACGCCTATACACGTTACGACGACCCTCGCCTGCAAGCGGATGTCTTGGCAGTCCTCTTGGCGTGCAATGAAGCAGAGCTTCGAACCTCCGGAGCCAATTTCGTCACGCTGTGTCACATGGCAAAATCGGCTGCCGAGCACGCCGATGTACGTGTGTATTCTCTGGCGCCCCGGATAGCAGCGCATTTAGGTATTGAAGTCACCGCCATCCAAAGAGAGCCGGCAACGATGGAGCAGGTAATGGCGATGGCGGCACATGGCGATCCCCAGCGGGGTGAAAGGATCTTTTTTGATGCGCAGCGTGCCAATTGTGGTGCGTGTCATCAAGTTGGGACTCGGGGGACACCGTTTGCTCCCTCATTGGCCGACATTGGCCGACGCGCATCGTTGGTAGATGTGGTCGAATCGGTACTGCATCCCAGCCGCAAGATTGTGCAGGGGTTTGCCATCACGCACGTAACAACGATCGACGGACGCGTCATGTCCGGAGTCATTAAATCAGAAACCGATACCGTGATTCAATTATTTCAACAAGACGGCAAGACGATAGAAGTTGCCAAAGACCAGGTGGATGACCGCACATTGTCTGACACCTCTGTCATGCCAGCAAACTTTGGTTTGCTGCTGGCGCCGCAAGAGCTGGCGGATGTCGTCGCGTGGTTGATGACGCAGAGGTTGGTGGGACTTCCTCTAACAGCGACGACGGTCGCGGCGATAGCACCGGCCGCCAAGACGATCGAGTTGGCAACGTCAGCGGGACGAGTGGTGGTGACGGCAAACGGACAGCCCCTGGCGACCTACAATTACCAGGATCCGGCCATCCCGCGACCGTTTTTTGCCAACGTGCATGTACCCGGCGGAATCCAAGTGACGCGCAACCATCCGCCGCAACCGGACGAACCATCCGACCATGCTGATTTACATCCGGGGTTGTTTTTGGCGTTTGGTGATATGAGCGGTCACGATTCCTGGCGACTTGAGGCCAAGGTCGTACACGATACGTTTGTGGAACCACCGAAGGCCGCAGGGGCTCAGGGGTCATTCGCCGTAAGAAATCGTTATATGACCAAAGACGGATCTCACGTGTTGTGCGAAGAGGTCGCTCGATACACGTTCTTGGCGTTGGACGGTGCGTATCGAATCCACTGGGATAGCACATTTCGATCGGAGATGAATGACTTCGATTTTGGCGATCAGGAGGAGATGGGACTCGGGATCCGTTTGGCTGCGCCGCTGCGAGAGAATGGCGGAACGGGGACCTTTCTTAACAGTGCGGGTCAAGAAGGGGCTGCGGGAACTTGGGGACAACCGGCCGACTGGTGTCTCATGTCGGGGGAAATTGGCGAGCCCGTTCGCGTGATGTTGATGGCCGCTCCTTATAACCTAAGGACCTCCTGGTGGCACAATCGGGCCTATGGATTCAGTGTGGCCAACCTTTTTGGGCGCGAGGCGATGAAGCAAGGGGCTGCCAGCCGGATCGTGGTCAAAAAAGGCGAATCTTTTCGGCTGGGCTACGGGATTCTCCTGCGTTCGGCGTCGGAGGTTCCGTTCGATGCCGGGGCTGAATACAAGAGGTATTGTGAGTCGGTTACGACCGATGGGCCGGCGAAACAGTAACTGAGGGCTTGAGTGTAAGAAAGTCCGTCATGATTCTTTCGAACCCATGGTGGAATTGTTCTATCGTATGTCGATCGAGAAAGCGTTGGCGTGCGGCCCGCCCCATGCGCTGCCGAAGCTGATGATCACGCAAGAGTTCGCTGAGTCGCTCAGCGAGCGTGTTCGCGTCTTGGCAAGGGACAAGGAATCCGTTTTCGCCGTCGGTGACTAGGTCTGGAATAGCACGCCAGTGAGTGCTTACGATCGGCAGGCCACAGGCCATCGCCTCGATAATTGAGAGTGGCATCGCTTCACCGGAAAAGTAGGTCGGCATACAAAAAATGTCGGAACTGCGGAGAATCTGCCACTTTTCGTCCCCGAACCGTGGTCCCATGAAGTCCACTTGTTCAGCAATTCCTTCACGTTGTGCGAGGGCCATCAGTTCCGATGGACGATTTTCGGTTGGCCAGCTACCGACAAATTGCATTTTAAAAGGGATGCCACGTTGACGAAGGATCCGGCCAGCCTGGATCAGGACATCGGTCCCCTTACTGGCAAATAGATTGCTCATGAACACAATGTTAGGCACGGAACTATTGGCTACCAACGGTTCCCAGCGGGCGGTCGACGATAGCTCCTCCGGAACATGGACCCCGTTTGGTAGGTGATACACGCGGCGGGGCGAAAATATGCGGTGGAAGTCATTCATTTCCGGAGACAATAGGATCCACGCGTCGGCGGAATTGAAGACGCGACCAAACGTCTGTCGCCCGATGCCTCCCAATTTGTCCAAAACCATGGTCATGGAACCGGTATGGAGGTGGACGATTACTCGACGAAATCGCTTGCGGCATTCTCGTAGTAGCACAGCGTCTTTAATACCACCGACGAGGTTCAGGAATCCCATGGAATAGTAGGCCGTGTCGCAACCGGGAATAGCGGCAACTTCGCGAAGTCGACGGCGTAAGGCGAGTAGTCGCAGTGACTTTTTCCAGGACCATTTCCCCACGTCAGCGAAATTTTCTGACATGTCGGTGGCGATCGTGTGTAGCAGCAGATTTTCATAGGTGCCAGTTGACAACACCTGATTGGCAATTGCTTGTCCGTGGAATGGTGGTGGCATTTGCCCCACAAACGCAATTTACTGGACGTCCGTTCGTTCCCGCGATGACATGGCGTACTCTTGTTGTTGCACGAACTAAATTCACGACGAAAGGCCTAGCCTCGAATCCGCCCTTGTCGAAGTTTGCGCCGAAATTGATGGAACGCCCAGGACGGGT
>JAQCHP010000179.1 GCA_027619595.1 Planctomycetota bacterium | reverse complement strand
GCGATGCGATTGATGACCAATTGCGGTCGGGTCGGCAGCTCCCCCACCCGAGGCGGTCTTGTTGGCTAGTCGGGCGAGCATTGCCGCATCCGACTTGCGTGATTTGGCAAAGCTCCATTCGATCAGATCCTCTTCGCGGAGCACCGCGGAACCTTCCGAGCCGTGGATTTCGATCCGTTTGAGAAATCCCGGATGGACCGCGGTCGAAGCTTCGATGACCCCCAAGGCGCCATTCGCAAAGCGAAGGGTCGCCACCGCCGTATCTTCGACTTCAATCCGCGTATGAGCCAGCATCGCGGTATGGGCTGTCACGGCCGACACTGGCCCCATCAACCACAGCAGAAGGTCAACCGTATGAATCGCTTGATTCATCAGCGCGCCTCCTCCGTCCAAATGCCAGGTGCCACGCCAGGCCCCCTGATCGTAGTAAGCCTGGGTACGAAACCATTTAACGTAGGCATCCCCCAGCGTCAGCCGCCCGAAACGTCCTTGGTCGACAGTTCGTTTTAGAAGTTGTGCCGCTTCATGGAAACGTGATGGAAATAGGGTGGCCAACGCCACACCGTTCTGTTCACAGGCTGCGATCATGCGATCGCATCGCTGGAGTGTGATCTCCAAGGGCTTCTCGACGATAACGTGCTTTCCCGCTCGGGCCGCTGCGAGGCATGGCTCCAAGTGGGCTCCGCTGGGAGTACAAATCGATACGACATCGACTTCAGGGTCGCGCAACAGCGCTGCCAAGCTGGCATAGGCTCGACAGTTAAATTCACCGGCCAGTTTTTCCGCCGATTCGAGGCGGGCACTGCAACACCCGACCAAACGCGCTCCGCGCATTTCCCCTATCGCACGAGCGTGAAATTTGGATATCATCCCGCAGCCAACAATTCCAAAACCTACCGCCATCGACAGATTCCCCTATTTTATTGACCAGCGGAACGAGTCCACTACATCACCCATGACAAAAATCGCCCCGCATAACCCTGCCTCTCGCCGCCGATACAAGCGATCCCAGCCCGCCGGCCCGCGGACAACCGTCACGAGCCGCCCCGGTGCTATCTGCAGCGATAGCGTAGACTCTGCTCAACATGTCGGGCACCCGGCGACCGCCCGAAAAAGTCACAGAACTATTACGTAAGTGATACACGCCACAAACAACGCACGGAGTGTCGGTCGGTACAATTCCTCTGGCCATAAGCAGTGAGCACGGTTTGCTTTGTTGTAGGGTCCCACGAATTCGGATACTCGGCACGCGCCTGGTTGACTCTGGATTCGCGACTCTTCGACACGGCGGCCCCAGTTCCATCCGAATACCCCTCCAATAGGAGTCACCTTGTGAATCGAACGAACCCCGCACCTACGCTCGACGGTCGGCCCAAGCAGCGGGCAGCTCGCCTGAATGCTGAACAAGCAACCGCCAAGGGCAATCGGCAAGAACGAGACCACGCTTCCGGCACAGTTTTGGAACAGCGAGTGGCCGACGTACCGGCTGAAGATTGGCGAATTAGCTGGCCGATCCTAACGTGGCTGGTGGTAATCCACGCCGGGGTCTTGTTAGCACCCTGGACGTTTACGTGGCAGGCATGCATCTTGGCGATTGGATTGCACTGGCTGACCGGCGGAATCGGCATCTGTTTGGGATTCCACCGTCTGTTTACGCATAGTAGCTTTCGGACGTACGCTTGGGTTCGCTGGACTCTGGCCCTACTGGGCGGATTGGCCGGCGAAGGATCGGCCGTCGATTGGGTTTCCGATCACCGCAAACACCATGCGCTCAGCGACCAGGCCGGGGATCCGCATTCACCGCACGATGGTGGCTGGTGGAGCCACATCGTATGGATCGTTTGGAAACGAACTAGCCATGATAGCGCCAAGTACGTCAGCCGCTGGGCACCCGACCTCGCCAAGGACACAGCCGTTACGTGCCTTACCAATTGGTTCTTGCCGTCACAATTTATTTTCGGTTTTTTACTGGGCGGGATCGGTTGGGCGATTGGCGGCTGGCCCATGTTGGCTTCATTTATGGTCTGGGGCATGTTCGTCCGGCTCGCCTTTGTCATGCACTCAACTTGGTTTGTCAATTCGGCGTCACATATGTGGGGCTACCGAAACTACAAGACAACGGACGATAGCCGCAACAATTGGTGGGTCGCCTTGATTACCTATGGCGAAGGATGGCACAACAACCATCATGCCTATCCGCGCATGGCCGCCCATGGGCATCGCTGGTGGGAATTCGACGCTACTTTCTGCGCCATTCGGTGCCTACAAATGCTGGGCCTGGCCTGGGATGTTGTCGACTACAAGAAACGGTCAGCACTCGGCGCGGATAACGCCGCAGTAGAATAAGGCCGGAACGGTTCACGGAGAGTGGGGTTGAAGATCCTACGCGGCCACTCCCTGGAATAGCAGGGGGCGGGAGGAGTCGGTCGCGCGTATGTACCCCTTCGAAACCACAAGTATCCGTTGTTCGTGTGTGTTGTTGTTTTCCCGTGTGGCGTCAGACGCTGCATCGACGCGGTCCATGAGTAGATGGCAGTGGGCCAGAACAACGGGCGTGATGGATCGTCCTGCCGCGCGCGAAGAAGGGTTTCAGTAGAAGGGTTTCAGTAGTTGCCAAGGAGCCGCCGCTCGTCATGATGGCGGGATGGCGGCGGAGCTGCCCTAGTGGATCGCCTGGGGACGCATCGCCCACATCAGTCCGATTGAGTGGGACAATCTCGGTCTACTTAGCCACGAATAACCGCTCGGCGTCGATAACGAGCTGGTCAAGCGTATTGAGATGCGCCGTGCCGACCACAATAACGCTTTGACCTTCGCGCACGTCAAACAGTGTGCGACTGTCGATTGCCAACGTCTTTTCACCGTCGAGGAACCGTACCAAGGCGGAACCATCACGAGCCTTCCTTGCGCAAAATTTACAGGCAGTATCGCCGCTTTGGTGCTTGTGTTTCTCGTCACTGAGCTTGGGGTCGCCGATGATGAAGCTTGCCAAGCCAGGTTCCCACGGGTAACTGGAACCAGGTTCTAGCAGATGTTTCGCGGCGCCAATCTTTCCACTGACGACCACTTGAAGCGTTCCTACGGGTGCATCAGCACCTTCGGCCAATGGTTCGGACGGCGTATTTTTCGGTGATAGCCTAGCCCGCACTTGGGCTGGGGTCTCGTGCGATCCAGGTTCGTCCGCCTGCAACCAACGCTCCCGCAACTTCGCCAAAGTTGCGCCGTCGATATCCTGGCGAGGTATCGCCGCTTCTGCGTTGGGTGCCGGCACGGTCGACGTCGATGACTGGCACCCTGACGTGACCGACAACCCAAGTACGGCCATCCAACAAAAGACCCACTGTGGTGTCGCCCACAATTTGAAATCGATACGATCGTGACTGCCCGACCCGACCCTCACTGCACTGTCCATGGGCACAAATCCCTTGTCAAACTAGAGGTCAATACCTTATCCTCACTACGCTCCATGGACGCAACGCTCACACGAAACCGCGCAGCCGTTATGCGAATACGTGAACTGTTCTGCTTGACCGACTTAAATGACTTTCGTGGTTCCTGGCATTGCAATCGGATAGCGACCATCCTTATCGGGCAAGGTGGGAGGGGTATCGGTTAGATTTTGAATCGTATCGATGGGCGAAACTACGACCTGGGAGTTGAGTGCTTCGTTCCACGAAATGGCCTTGCCGGAGTAGGACGCCAACCGGCCGAGAATTGCGGTCATCGAGCTATAGGCGGCGTAGTCTCCCTCGTTAGGGATGTTTCCTTTCCGCAAGTCCGCGAACAGGTCGTGATGCTCTTGTTGATGACCATCACCGCCTCCCTGTCCGTAACTCCAGAGATCATTTCCACGCGTGTCGACAATTCGAGCGCCGCCAATGTCGCAATTCCCCTTGGAACCATGCGCGTGCTCGGAAACGCTGCCCCAACATCCTTGGATATGTCGACATTGGCTCAGCATCTTCGAACCGTCAGCGTAGGTATACTCGATCATATGGTGATCGTAGATTTCTCCGTGGTCGATTCCGGTGCGCACCTGTCGGCCCCCTTGTCCCTGTGCATCGACGGGGTAGCCGTTCTTGAGCCAATTAATCACATCCAGATTGTGAATGTGCTGTTCAACAATATGGTCCCCGCAGAGCCAATTGAAGTAGTACCAGTTTCGCAACTGGTAATCCATTTCGGACTCGTTGGGCTTACGCGAACGGACCCAAACACCGGCCCCGTTCCAATAGGCACGCGTAAAATTGATATCCCCAATCATACCGTCTTGAAGTCGCTTGATCGTTTCCTGATACCGGGGCTCATGGCGCCGTTGCAGACCAACGGCAACTGCCAAGTTCTTTTCTTTGGCAATTCGATTGGCGGCGATGACGCGACGCACGCCGGCGGGATCGACCGCCACAGGTTTTTCCATAAAGATATGTTTACCTGCTTGAACGGCCGCTTCGAAATGGACGGGCCGAAACCCGGGAGGGGTCGCCAGGATGACAACATCCACGTCGGAAGCGAGAACCTGTTTGTATCCGTCGAGGCCGGCAAACTGTCGCTCTTGGGGGACGTCAATTTTGTCCTTGTATTCGCTCCCCAGCCCACGGAGGCCGGCCGTGATCTTGTTAGCAAACGCATCGGCTACGGCATGCAACTTGATAGGACCGTTGGTGTTCATGGCATGCGCCGCCGCACCTGTGCCACGACCGCCGCACCCGATCAAACCTACTTTCACTACGTCGCTGCCGTAGGCATGGGCGGCACGCGCAATATTCAACTGGCTCGCGACGACCGCCCCCCCGGCCACCAGCAACGACGAATTTCGAATAAACTCTCGACGACTTCCACGCGATTTTTGACTCATGGTTACCTTTCAATTTTCGTCAGAAGCCCAGCTTTGACAGGGCAGGAAATAGGCAAATGTTGAGGCGACTTCAGATAGGCGGCGGGGGCGAGCCAGGCTCTCGTTATCGGCTTGATCCGTCATGGGTTGCTAGTTACCTGACGCGTCTCGCCAAACTCTGCCTAGTGAAACAACTCGGCCTACTGCAACTCTGCCTACTGAAACTATGCCTACTCAATGTCTTTTTCATTGAGCCGTCGGCGTTCGCACAGTCAACGCCTGGCCACGAACGGGACGCGGAAGCGGGACGCCTAGAGTTTTCCGCACTCCACATGGGGACCCAGTTCCGACTGACATTGTATCCCGCGGACGCAACGATCGCAAACGGGGCAGTCGAGGCAGCCTTCCGCCGGATCGGGGAAATAGAAGATCGTTTGAGCGATTATCGCGGTGATAGCGAACTGAATCAGCTTTGTCGGCAATTTCCGCCAGGCACCCCTGTCACGGTTTCCCATGACTTATGGCAGGTCTTGCGGCTATCGCAGGAGGTGGCGACACGAACGGGTGGCGCATTTGACATCTCGATTGGGCCACTCAGTCGAATATGGCGGCGGGCGAGGCGTCAGCAGCAGTTCCCTACACCGCAGTCCTTGGCGGAGGCCCTGCCTCGAACGGGGTACCAGCGGGTGACGGTCGCTCCTGACGCACCTCTTGTTTCTCTGCAGACATCGGACATGCAATTGGATCTAGGAGGGGTGGCTAAGGGATTCGCAGCCGACGAAGCGCGACAGGTACTCCGGTTACGAGGCGTCGAAGCAGCGATGGTGGATGGGGGTGGCGGGATTTCGCTAGGATCCCCACCGCCGGGGCGCGTGGCCTGGCGGATTGGTATCCCAGAACCGCTTCAGTCGCTGCTGGGCGGAAACGTACTCAAGTTGGCCCACCAGTCCGTTGCCACGTCGGGGGACACCCAACAATTCCTGGAACTTGAGGGGCGACGCTATTCCCACATCATCGACCCGCGTACGGGAACCGCTTTAGAGACCCGTCGTATGGCGATCGTGGTCGCTCCGGAAGGGATGCTCGCCGACGCGTTGGCAACTGCACTGTGCGTGGTCGACTCGGATAAAATCCCTGCGGTACTCCAACAGTTTCCGCAAGTACAAGCAGCCGTCACGCAACTGGATGGAACCTGGCCCGGCTATTGCACCGAGGGGATCGGCTCCCTCGTGGCGAGCGAAACCGAACTCACCGGCGGCCCCAACGGCACTCGAACTGAGACCAATTGACCCCTTCGCTCTAGGTCGACCTGCAACTCTTCTTGCGATTGGACCAAATGGGAGATCGTCTCGTCGTTGGCAGCTGCTTGCCCATTGAGCCGGTGAATCCGATCGAGCGGCCGAATCCCGCTCGTCTCAGCGACGGAACCGGGCACGACAGCCGAAACGACCACGGTATGGGGCTCGGCAGGATCGCGTTTCCAGGCAATCCCACACCGGACCGGCGCCCCCGCGAGGTGAATCGAGCGGGAGACCGGTTCGGACTCACCTTGGCGAAACGTCAGGTTGACCGTTTCGGTCGCGTTGGCAATCACCTGCCGTAAACGGAGACTGTCCGTGATCGGCTCACCGTTGGCACGCATCAGTTCATCACCGACAGCAATTCCGGCAACGGCTGCTGGAGATTCCGGGATAACGCGCGTCACGCGATATCGAAACGCTGGCTCGGGTGTTGCGGCCACCGCCTCCCACGAGAGCCCTAAACGGGGTTTTTGCACGGGAGCGGTCAGCCACACCGGTTCTTGTTGCTCCTGTTGTGCTTCCGGGCGAAATGCGGGGAAGGGTTCCACTGCGTTGGCAAGATGCTCCACCAAAGCAAACGTCAATTTGGCAATTTCATGCAATCCTTCGGTGTTGATTTTTTCGACATCGTCATGCGGAGTGTGATAGTCCTTATGCAGCCCTGTATGGAACATGATCACCGGCACCCCCGACTGACAGAAGGGGAAATGATCGCTATTTTCTTCGAGTTTCCAGGGGAACCGGAGTTGGAGGGGCGACGGTTCAGGATTGAGTTCCACGAGCCTTTGGCGCCACCCTGGCATGGTACGTGAACCGTGGATCTCCAACGTTTGGTCGGTGAGCCGACCGATCATGTCAATATTGAAGGCAGCCACGACACGGTGCTGCGGAAGCGTCCGATTTGCCAGCCAATGGCGTGATCCGAGCAACCCTCGCTCTTCCGCGTCCCAAAACGCGAAGAGGATCGAACGCTGAGGTCGTATGCCTGCGGCGTGAAACGCCTGTAATACCTCCAGGAGGGCAGCGACACCGCTCGCGTTGTCATCGGCACCGTTGTGGATCCAACCTAACGGACCGCGACTGGTTTCCCTGGTGCCGTACCCTACATGGTCGTAATGCGCACAACAGACAATGAGTTCGTTTTGGAGTTCCGGGTCGCTACCGGGAACGACCCCTATAACGTTGCGGAAACCGGGTGGAAAAGACTGATAATACGTCCCTTGTTCTCCGGCTGGTTTGAGTTCGGCGGCCTTGAGCTGCTCCACGATGAAACCAGATGCAGCTCTTCCCCCCTGACTGCCAGCATCTCGTCCTTCAAATCGATCATCTGCCAGCAGTTCGACGTGCTGGCGAACCTCGGTATGCGTGATCGAAGCGATCGCGCGATGAAAATTGGCGGCATGGGACGCATGTTTCGCATCGACGTCCGCCCCCTGTGCCGGTGCAATGAGGGTAGCCCAGAGTACCAGGCACGTACCTGCTACCGATCGGAAACGATCCAACGGCCGGCTCGATAGCATGTTTTCCCCCGGAAATTGCTGCATGGAACCAAGGTTGACGTTAGAACAGGCCGAGTCAAGGGACGAAACAAGAATCGCTGGGTCCGTCATCGACACGCGGGAGTCACGAACTTAAGCCACACAATGTGGGGGAAATTGCCGATGAAACGGCTGACACCTGACCCTATTTTGGTTCGAATCTTGGTCCGGCAGGCGTTCCAGGGGCACGGTGGGACTTGCGAATCCGGCACGGTGTCGCAAGAATAGGGAAATTCGTGGGGAGAGGTGGCTGAGTGGTCGAAAGCGCCGGTTTGCTAAATCGGTGACCTGGTAACGGGTCCGCAGGTTCGAATCCTGTCCTCTCCGTTTTCTGTTCGCGCGTCAGATTGCTCGGGCATTCTATCGATTTGGAGCAGGCTCAAGATGATGCAGCCTTGGCTCCAACTGTGACAAAACACGAGAATTCCAGGCCCGCAGACCCCAAATGAGCGGCCGCTGAAAAACTTGAACTTTTTTTAAAAAAATCGCTTGCGTCGTTGGGGAATTCCTGGTAGTATGTGCAGAAGTGACGTGAGTCAAAGAGCCTCTTCGAAGGGGTTTGGCTTGCAGCAGATGCGGTGTCACAGAAT
>JAQCHP010000178.1 GCA_027619595.1 Planctomycetota bacterium | reverse complement strand
CCGCCGGTGGTCCAATATTTGGGGACCACCTCATTGTGCCCCGATTTCTTGCCGCGTGCACGTTCCTCAGCGGCGTCATGTTGTTGTTCTCCGGCGCTACGCCTATCCGTCTTTCGCGTGCGCCGTTGGTGGAGTCGTGGATTCCCCTATCCGTGGTGGAAGTGTCGCATTTTCTCGGCAGTATCATTGGAGCCAGCCTGTTGTTAATCGCGTTGGGATTAAATCGACGACTGGATTCCGCCTGGTGGTTCTCGATTGTGCTGGCTATGAGTGGCGTTGTCGTGTCGATCCTCAAAGGGCTTGATTTTGAGGAAGCTATCCTGATGGCCACCGTCGCGTTTGTCCTGGTGTTATGTCGCAAGAGCTTCTACCGCCGTGGTCAATTGGTAAACCAAGCATTGTCACGAGACAGTTTCTATGCGATCGCGCTGGTGATGTTGTGTGCCGGTTGGCTGGCTGTGTTTTCACATAAGAATACCGACTTCTCAGCCAGTTTGTGGTGGGACTTTTCCTTTCCTGGAGACGCATCACGAATGCTACGCGGTGGCGTAGCTGCGTTGTGTGTCTTAATGCTATTTGCTGTGCGTCGACTCTTAGTTCCACATTGCCCACAACCAACGGCATTGGCTCCTGTGCAGAGTCCTTCCGTGCAAAATGTGGTCCGTAGTTCGCCTGCCGCGGGGTCGGCCTTAGCGCTGCTGGGTGACAAAAACATCTTATTTAACCCCGACCACACTGGATTTGTCATGTATGCGGTACAGGGACGGTCCTGGATTTCGATGCGAGACCCGGTCGGACCGCGTTGCGCGATGCCCGAATTGGCGTGGTCGTTTCGTTCACTGGCCGACGAGCACGCCGGCTGGCCCGTCTTTTACCAAGTCGGCGAAGAAAATCTTCCGGTCTATCTGGACCAAGGTTTGACGTTGCTCAAATTGGGAGAAGAGGCCCGCGTGCCACTGGTCGATTTTACGATGGATGGACCGAGCCGTCGCAACTTGCGTCGCACTTATAGTCGACTCCAGCGGTTGGGTTGCACGTTCGAAGTTGTGCCTGCGCATCAGGTCCACGAGTTGTTGCCCGAACTGCGTAACGTTTCGGGCAGCTGGCTAGACAACAAAAAAATGAACGAAAAAGGATTTTCCTTGGGCTATTTTGATGAAAGCTATTTGGTCAATTTTCCTTGCGGGGTTGTCCGGCTGGACGGTCAAGTGATGGCATTTAGCAATTTGTGGTGCAGCGCCGATCAGGAAGAAGTGACGTCCGACCTGATGCGTTACCGACCGGATTCGCCGTCGCATATTATGGAATACCTGCTGGTAGAGTCGTTGCTGTGGGCGCAACAAAATCAATATCACTGGTTTAGTCTGGGGATGGCCCCCCTATCGGGAATCTCCGATCGCCCGCTGGCGCCACTTTGGAATCGCGCAGCAGGGCTGGTGTTCCGGCATGGGGACCAACTCTACAATTTTGAAGGCTTACGCGAATTTAAGGAACGGTTTTCGCCAGTTTGGGTGCCCAAGTACCTCGCCAGTCCCGGCGGCTGGTCCCTCCCGCGGGTGCTCGCCGACGTAGCGTTGCTTATCGCACGCAGGCCGCCTCCGGGCCGTACGCTTGTAGCAAACGCACCACTCTCCGCGCCGCACTTGCCGCTGATCGTCGGACAACTATAATAACGCCAGTATAATACTTTACGGTGTTAAGTAGTTTGTCCTACGTGGGAAATGGTTGTGGCCAAAAGAGTTCCGGCACGTATATCCACTGCGTCCGTGTTACCTACTGCGTCAGTGCGTCGCCGTGCGCAAGAGCGGCAATGGATGCGGGACCACATTCTGCAGTCCGCAACCGAACTGTTGGTGGAGCAGGGGCTGGAACGGTTCTCGATGCGGAAATTGGCCGAGAGAATCGGCTACACGGCTACCGCAATCTACTTTCATTTCAGCGACAAAGAGGCGTTATTGGGCGCAGTGCTCGACCACCGATTCCGAGAATTTCGCAAAGTTTTCGATCGGTTGGGACGGCAGAAAGAACCCCTGCGAAGACTTGCGCAAATGGGGCAAGCGTTTGTCGAATTTGGCCTGAGGCAACCAGTCTATTATCGCCTGATGTTCTTGACCAAAATGTCACGGATTCCAAAGGGGAGGTTCGTGGAGAAAGGGAACCCGTCTCAAGATTGTTATGCCTACCTGTTGGCTACGGTGCAGGAAGCGTTGAATGGCAATAAATTCCGCGCTGAATATGGTGATGCCGAACAATTGGCACAAATTTTCTTTGCTGGTGTGCACGGAATTGTCGCGTTGCACCTTGTGAAAGGAGACGATGATTGGGTTTCCTGGCGTCCGATCCGACCCAAGGCGATTCGAATGATCGAAGCACTGCTGCGTGGGCTCACTGTTCCTGATGATGGCTTGAAATCGACCTCATCGCGTGCCAAGTCGTCAATAGTCCGTACGGTGGTTGTTTCGCAGAAGCAAATCGCCGCGCAAAAGGGGGGGCGTTCGCGAACTACGGCACGCATTTCCCCCAAGGCTCAGTCCAGGGAGCGGTCATGAGCTGGATTGCAATGCGCATGCTGATCGGAGACACCGCCAAGTATTTGGGACTGATCTTTGGTATTTCATTTGCCACATTGCTAATGACGCAACAGATATCGATCTTTGTGGGAATTATGAAGCGTACGGCGAGTCAGGTCTTGGATGTGCGTGATGCGCCCATCTGGGTGATGGACGAAAAGACGCGTTTTATCGACGAAGCCCCCGGGATCCCAGAGGGCGACTTGGAACGGGTGCGTGGAGTGACAGGAGTCGACTGGGCAGCCCGCCTCTATAAGGGACAAGTTACCGCACGGCTGGAAGGTGGGGAGTTTCGGGCTGTTGTGCTATTCGGACTGGATGATGCGACCCTAGTAGGCGCCCCGGCGGAAATGATTCGCGGGCAGCTCAGCGACCTACGCCAACCCGATGCTTTCATGGTCGACAAATCGGGATACGAATACATGTGGCCGGGTGAACCGTTGATATTGGGAAGAGTCGTTGAACTGAATGATCGTCGTGCGCGGCTCGTGGGAATATGCAAAGCTTCCGCCCCGTTTACCACGTTGCCGGTGTTATACACGCGATACTCGATTGTCCGCGGATTTGTGCCGGGACAACGCACATTGATGAATTATATCCTTGCGTCGCCGAAGCGGGGTTCGGATCCATTACAAGTGTGTGTTCAGATAAATAAGGTCACGGGACTTGCCGCCTACACGCAAGAACAGTTTTTTTGGAAGACCATCAAATACTTTCTTAGTACGACTGGGATACCTGTAAATTTTGGTATTACGATTACGCTGGGGTTTCTCGTCGGTGCAGCCATTACGGGACAAACATTTTATCTGTTCACCTTGGAGAACCTAAAGCAGTTTGGTGTGCTGAAAGCGATGGGGGTATCCAACTCGCGGATCGTTGGTATGGTGCTCCTTCAGGGAGCAGTCGTAGGCCTCTTGGGGTTTGGGATTGGTATTGGTCTGACGGCCGCCTTTTTCGAATCGACCAAGAACATCACGCATCTTGCAGGCCTGTATCTCGTGCCCGAAGCTGCCGTCGGAGTGGGCGTGGCCGTCATGATGATCGTTTCGTTGGCGGCAATGGTAGCGTCGATGAAAGTGTTGTGGCTCGAGCCAGCCCAAGTGTTCCGCGGGTAATCATGAAAACGCCAATTGATTCCGTCGCGAACGTTCCGCATGAACGTGGCAATTGCGCCGTCCAGATAGACGGGGTAACTAAAGCCTTTGGCAAAGGGGAAGCGAGTACAGTCGCATTGTCCGGGGTCGATGTGCACATGTTCTTAGGGGAGATGACGCTTCTTGTGGGTCCGTCCGGTTGTGGTAAGACGACTCTTATTTCGATCATTGCTGGATTGCTCAATCCAACCAGTGGTAGTGTCACAATCTTGGGGACGCGACTAGATCGATTGAGCGGATCCAAGCAGGTCCGCTTTCGCGCTCAGAATATTGGCTTCGTGTTCCAACAATATAACCTCCTCCCCACGCTGTCCGCTGTCGAAAATGTTGCGGTGCCACTGCTGATAGCCGGAATGTCGCGGCGATTGGCCGTCCAACACGCTGCAAAAATGTTGGGGGCTGTGGAATTGGAGCACCGTGCGGACGCACGTCCCAATCAGTTGTCGGGTGGTCAACAGCAGCGAGTCGCAATCGCCCGGTCGCTCATCCACGAACCGAGGATTCTTGTGTGTGACGAGCCAACTGCAGCACTGGACACTCAGTCGGGACAAAATGTAATGCAATTGTTAGCACGTGTAGCGGTAGACCAGAACCGGGCTGTCATTATCGTCACGCATGACAATCGAATTCTGCAGTTCGGGCAACGAATCATTCATATGTCGGATGGAACGGTCGAATTTGTCGACGACAAAAGCAAGGGAGAGGGTCATGACCGTCAGTAAATCGGTGGGGACTACCGGCCCAACTCAAACAAATATGCGTTTTGTGAGGGCGTTTTTCGCCTCATTGCGAAACATGGCCGTACCGGCCGTCTCTTTGTCGCTACTCCTTTTCGGTGTAGCGCACGTCGTGACTTCGACTCGCTCAGAGCCGGCCATCGACCCGCCAGTCACTCCACCACGTAGTCCGTATGGCGCTACGATAGCCGGAGCTGGAGTCGTAGAACCCCGAAGCGAAAATGTTCGTGTCGGTGCGCCGCTGTCGGGAGTCATTTTGACGACGTTCGTTACGCCAGATGATACTGGTAAGAGCGTCAAAAAGGGCGATCTTCTGTTTCAAGTCGATGACCGACACTTACATGCGCAGTTGTTGCATGCCGAAGCACGCTTGTTAGTGCCCCAAGCACAGTTGGCAAGACTTGAGTCGCAACCTCGGCCTGAAGAAGTAAGTCCTCAGCGATTTCGCGTCGACGCGCTGCGGGCAAATGCCGTCCGGGCGAGAGATGATTTTCAGCGATTGCTGCAACTATCGGATTCGCGGACAATTTCGGAGTCGGAATTGGTGGCGAGCCGTCAAACATTACAGGCGGCCGATGCGGAACGCGATCGCGCCCAGGCCGAACTTGATCTTCTGATCTCGGGAGCTTGGGAGCCCGATAAGGAAGTCACGCGGGCCGAAATCGCGCAAATCGTGGCGGAGATCGCCCGCATCAAGACGGAAATCTCTCGTTCTACGGTTACGGCACCAATTGACGGCGTGATGCTCCAAGTCAACGTGCGCACAGGTGAATTTGTGGCTACGCCTCCGACCAAGGACTTGATTGTACTCGGAGACATGCAAAGGCCTCGTGTACGCGTGGAAATTGACGAAAGCGATATCCCACGCTTTCGGCCAGGCATGGATGCTGCCGCGTTTGTGCGTGGAAGTGATGGCCAACCCCTTCCACTACGGTTCGTGCGGACCGAGCCCTTTGTCGTTCCCAAGCAGTCCTTGACGGGTAGCAACGATGAGCGAGTCGATACGCGAGTGCTTCAAGTGCTCTACGAAATTCAAGCACAAACTCACTCGGTGTTCGTTGGTCAGCAAATGGACGTCTTCGTGAACGCGACAGCGGTGGATGCGGTAACCGTGTCCAACGGCGAATAGGCCATTTTGTCAACGATGGTACGTGCGATGCACATTGAGCTGTTATTCCGCTCGTACATGGCTCACATCCCAGACTTGAACCTTGCCAATCCCTTTGGCGTTGATCCACCGGGGGCTGTCGCTGGTAGAATCAAAGTAGTCCTTTACTGCACACCAAGTGGCTTCGTCGACACTCGGGCCATAAACTCCCCCTTCGTGTTGAATTCGTGCAGCCAGGTTGACCGGAGTTCCAACGGCGTTGTACGAGATCATGTCGTAGGTGCCTATGTTCCCTAGGACAACTTCGCCAGTACTAATTCCGATCCTGCAGCGGAATTCGTTTAGCTGCAATAAACTGCGCGGGCGGTTGATCGACTGCATGACCCGGTAGAATTCGAGTGCCGCACCAACCGCGCGTCGGGCATGGTTCTCGCCCCGTGCGATCGCAAAAAAGCCGTCACCCGTATAGGCGAGGACAAGCAAGGCAAATTTCCTCATCGTTGGGTGGAACGCGGCCATCATTTCATTCAAGCAGAGCAGAGCGACGCCCGAGTCATTTTGCCGCGACCAGGCGGTAAATCCCTCAAGGTCGAAGAAGATAGAGGATACTATTTCGCGCTGTGCTGCGGTAAATGAGGTAGTGTCGTGCTGGATATCGCCGCCGCGGACCCGCTGGTAGATATGTCGCGCAGCAGCGCCAGGATCGTGCTTTAAAAGTTCCAAGTCGGCTCGTCGTACCAGATGGGGACGTCGCGATTGCTCGGCATACTGGACCGCCAAGAGGAACTCTTGGGTGACCATTGAGTGGGGTGAATTGGCGATTCTTGAATTCAAAGCAAGGTCAAGTTGTGCGCGAGCCATTTCAGGCCACATCTCTAAGTCAGAAAACGAAGTCAACGCCTGTCGAGTGAGAGTCTTCGCAACTTCGTATTCCCCTAACTGGCTCTGTTGAACCGCTTTGGCACGCAGGACGTGCGCCAGCCCTTCGGTGAAGGCCATCTGTTGAAAGACTCGTTCAGCTTCGGCGAGATCGTCCGATATTTGGGCGTCTAGAATGGCAGTGTCGGATATTGGCGCAGTCAAATGTGCGGTCGCACGATCTTTTCTGGCAAATCCCTCCATCACGGACCAGCCGGCATCGTGTGCCATTTGCACACTGCGATCAAGATGCAAAATGGCTTCCGAAGGATCACCTTGCTCAGAGGCTACCCTACCTAAGAAATTGTGCATTTGCGCGGTGCCACGACTGTCACCGATTCGTTCGCTGAGCAGTAGGTCTTGTTCAAAGTGCGACTTTGCCAGTTCGAACTCACCCCAGTTGAGGTACAAGCGTCCCAATTGGCCGTGTGTCACGGCGACGCCAGAATCGTCGCCGTGGCGTTGCTTGTAAAGTAGTGCCTGTTGGAAGAAAAGGAGAGCCGCTTGCACTGAGTTGCCGTTGGCGTACCACATACCAATCGCGTCGAGGACCCTTCCATAGAAGTAGTGGTTCGGTCCTAAGAGTGCCGCCGACTCTTCTAATCCATCGAGTACACCGCTGGGTTCGCCTGCGTGGAAGTGATTGGTGCCCTGGAACAGGCGAATCATTCCCAGTAGCTGTCGGTCGTCCTTGGCCTTAGATTCGGCTGCGATGAGATGCTGATCGGCTAGGTCGGTTGAGCGGCCGCGTAGAGCTATGAGCGCCATTCCGAGATGCGCCCAGCCGGCGAGTTCAGCGTGTTGAACCAATGGCTGAAATGCAGCGATTGCAACGGGATAATCTCCACGCTCCGCGGCCGTCCATCCTTGGTACGCCTGACGTGCGAAATCGTCCTGGATGTTTGTGGACGGTGACTCGAATTCCAGTAAGTGGCTAGGATCCCAGCCCCATTTCCTGAGATGTTCTAGCAATTTCGCGGTGGCTTGGGACGACGTGTTCATGCGAGGTTGAAGCATAAATGCAGGGCAGCGGCGGCGCCAATTTCCAGTCTACACGGATGGTGCGCGACTGCTGACGGGCGATGGGCTCAGGGACTCACGTCCTGGCAGATCAAACAAGCGAGTACTGAAGTAGCGTTCAGCCCGATCACACAACAGCGTGACGACGGTTGACGTAGGCGCGAGTTCCTTGGCAAGCCGCAGCGCCGCCACAACGTTGGCCCCGGACGATGTTCCGACGAGCAGACCAAATTCACGATGTAGTCGTCGGGTCATGTCGAGTGCATCGGCACTCGAGATTTTTTCTTCCCCGTCCAACGGAGCATCTCGGAGCAATGGTGGAATGAAACCATCGGCAACCCCTTCGATGAAATGACAGCAGGGGCATTCGCCAGCGAGCAGGGCTTGTTCGGCCGGTTCCATGGCAATGATGCGTGCTTTCGGCCAGCGAGCCTTGATCGCCTTGCCACATCCAGCCAACGTACCACCGGTACCAAAGCCAGTCACAAACGCGTCGATGGGGCCTGCAATCTGCTGCAAGATTTCTTGGCCCGTCGCGTGCTGATGGTCTTCAGCATTTAGCGGGTTTTCAAATTGGCATGGCAGGAAATACTGTGGGTCTGCGGCGGCCATTTGGCGGGAGATTTCGATGCCGGTTTGATACTGGCCAGCGCTGTCGAACAGGATGAGTTCCGCTCCAAGTTGTCGAATTAATTTTCTTCGCTCTTCGCTGGCACCGGATGACATGAGGATCGTCACTTGGTGTCCCATTGCGGCGCCGACCATCGACAGGGCGATACCGGTGTTTCCGCTACTCCATTCCA
>JAQCHP010000177.1 GCA_027619595.1 Planctomycetota bacterium | reverse complement strand
AAGAGGAGTTTTCGAAAGCGCGTCAATTGCTTATCGACCTGATCGCGTTGCCAGATCTGGAGAAAGTGTGTGTGCTTGAAGTAGTCACCAATTCGCAGAGCATGGACTTGTGCCGCCCTCCGGGCTGAAGGAATTGAGAGTGCGCTATCCGGTGGCTTACGCCACCGGCAGGGATGTGCCGCCCTCCGGGCTCGAGGAATGTTCCTTTCCCATTCTTGCAAATTCAATAAAATCGCGTTTCTGCGCAGGATCAATGAGCAACGGCGTTACGCGTCGGGTTACAAGTAAGCCACACCGCTACATCCCTCCCTTACGCGTCGGGTTAAAAGTCTGTTGCGTTCTCGAGTAGTCGTCTCTTTCTCTTCTCCTTGTAACCCGAATGCGTTAGCGAGGGAGCGAACGGGTTCCTGCCCCCCGGTCCTGTCCGAGCTATAGATCCCCATAGATCTCCTGGTCGATCGTTGCGTGTCATCTGCGGTTTTGGTAAGATAACTGAACACCCGACCTTGTGCATCGCCTGTGTCACCTGCCGAACCAGCTCACCTTCCTTGGGCACCACAAATCGCATGACACGCACGATGAGGCTGGCTTGTACGGTTCCGTGTTGATTGTCTCTTTACAGGCTGGAAGGCTTATCCGACATGCTTGACCTGTTCCGACGCGTTGTACGGATTCGCGGCATTGTTGCACCGCCTAAAAAAGCAAACAAGTTGCTTCACTGCGGTTTTCTGCGTCGAATCTACTTGACGGTCGTTTTCTGCTGTGCCATGGGACTTGCACGTCCTGACACGAGCCTTGCTCTTGCATCGGAACCCGCAACAGCAACTAACGATTCCCCCAGCTATGCGAAGGATATCTTGCCGATCTTCCGCGCGCAATGCCAAGGCTGTCATCAGCCCGCGCAACAGCGTGGCGGGTACGATATGGTCTCGTTCGAGCATCTTTTGGCAGGTGGAGAATCTGGTACTCCTGCGATCGTAGCGGGGAATCCAGACGAAAGTAATCTGCTTCGGCAGATTACCCCGGACGGATCGGGTAAGGCAGAAATGCCGCGCGACAAGCCACCCTTGTCGACTGCTGAGATCGATCGAGTCCGTCGCTGGATCGCTGCAGGCGCTGTGAATGACAGTCCTGCCGTAGATTTCCCGTTTGATGCGGAACATCCACCCGTCTATACACGTCAGCCTGTCGTTACGTCGATGGACATCTCTCCCGATGCTAGATGGCTCGCGGTCTCCGGCTTTCACGAGGTGCTCGTGTTTGCTCTGCCCATTGAGGCTTCCCCGCAACCGGCTCGTCGGTGGATCGGCCGGTCGGAACGGATCGAATCGGTCCGATTTTCGCCCGATGGTTCCCGATTGGCCGTGGCAGGTGGGCTTCCCGGACGGCTGGGCGAGATTCAGATTTGGAAGGTCGAACAGAATGAGCTGCAACTGTCATTTGCGCATGGCAATGACACTTTGTATGGGGCAAGTTGGTCCCCCGACGGCAAACACATTGCTTTTGGAGCACCTGACAATGGCCTGCGAATCATTGAGTCTGATACGGGGAAACAAGTCCTCTTTCAGGGGGCTCATAGCGACTGGCCCCTCGATACGCAATTCTCCTTGGAAGGGTCCCATCTGATTTCCGTCGGACGCGATCGAACCGCCAAGTTGATCGAGATCGGCACGCAACGGTTTGTTGATAATATCACTTCAATCACGCCCGGTGTTCTCAAAGGGGGAATTGCGGCGGTGCGACGTCATCCGCTGCGCGACGAAATTGCCGTCGCGGGTGCCGATGGCGTGCCGAAGGTGTACGGAATTCATCGTTACTCCCGACGTGTCATTGGCGACGACGCCAACCTGCGGCGGCGATTTCCTGCCATGGTAGGTCGAGTTGAATCGGTGGCATTCAGCTCAGACGGGCAGCTGCTCGCGTGTGCTTCCAGCGATCTCACTCGAGGAGAAGTCGCTATCTTCACCTATGCACCCGTCGAAACGATCCCTGACAGTATCAAGTCGATTCAGGAACAACCGCCTAGTGGTTGGTCGCCTGAGCAGCGTTCTCTGATGGAGTCGTTTCACACTTCGGGGGTTAGGACGGTGTCGCGCATTGGCACGACGAGTGGCATGTACTCCGTCGTCTTTCATCCCCAATCCAACGAATTGTTCGCCGCAGGACTGGACGGAACGATTCGCGTGATCGATCCCCAGAACGGCACGATCGTGCGCGAGTTTCCCGTCATGCCGGCCGCAAGTGACTCGGTTGCGGACTCCGACTTGTCCGCAATACGTTACCCCGAATTGCCTGCACCGTCTGACGAACCGGTTGCCGCAGCAAGTGGCGATGTGGTAGGCCTCACGGTGTCGCCCCCGGAAGTAACGTTGCGACATCCTTACGATTATTACCAATTGGTGATTACGGCGACGTTGTCAGATGGAACAACGCGTGACGTTACTCGGGTTGCACAAATTGCTCCGTCGCAACCCGAGGTCGGCAGTACGGCGATTGTTGTGAGTGACCGACGCCGAGTCACGACGAAGGGCAGCGTTTCTGAGGTACCTGTTCCTGAGGCACCTGTTTCTGGGGCACTCAATGTGACCTGGGGCGGACAAGAAGTGCGAGTTCCCGTCACACGCGTCCATTCCGGCACTGTGGCGCCGGTGAATGTGGCCGACGATGTGATGCCGGTGTTGTCCCGCATGGGTTGCAACTCGGGGACTTGCCATGGATCCAAAGATGGGAAGAACGGTTTTAAGCTTTCTCTACGCGGTTACGATGTCCTGCATGACACGCGCGCGTTAACCGACGACATGAAATCGCGCAGGGCGAGTCAAGCATCCCCCGATGACAGTCTGTTTTTGCTCAAAGCGACTGGTGGTATTCCTCACGTTGGCGGTCAACGAACTCGAAGAGGTGAACCGTACTATGAAATCCTGCGAGATTGGATTCAACAGGGGGCCACGATCCGGCCATCGGACAACCCGATCACGCGACTAGAGATCCAACCGGCCGGTCCTGTTGTGCAACGCATCGGGGACCTCCAACAGTTGAGGGTTCTCGTGCACTTGGCCGATGGAACCGTACGCGACGTAACTCACGAGGCTTTCGTCGAAACCGGAAATTCCGAAGTTGCGACGGTGGATGCTGGCGCGTTGGTAACGACTTTGCGGCGAGGCGAAGCGCCGATGTTGGCGCGGTATCAGGGGAACTACGCCGTCGCCACGGTGACGGTAATGGGAGACCGGTCCGACTTTGCCTGGCAGCCGTCGGCGGGAGCGTCTCGCATTGATGAGCTTGTCGACCAAAAGCTGACCCGCATGAAAATCATGCCGTCGCAATTGTGCTCCGATGGTGATTTCCTCCGCCGCGTCTTCTTGGATCTCACGGGGCTGCCTCCGACCGTGCACGAAGTGGAACAATTTCAAGCCGACGCACGGGAAAGTCGTGTGAAGCGAGATCAGCTCATTGATCGGCTGATTGGTTCGGACGAATTTGTCGACTACTGGACGAACAAGTGGTGTGATCTCTTGATGGTCAACAGTAAGTACCTGGGGGCCGAAGGGGCAACGACGTATCGCCATTGGATTCGCGGTAAAATTGCCGATAACACACCGTACGATCAATTTGTGCGTGAGGTCATCACGGCCACTGGCTCGAACCGCGACAATCCTCCCGCGGCGTACTATAAGATCTTGCGCGAGCCACAGGCCATTATGGAGAACACAACACAGTTGTTCTTAGGTGTCCGATTTAATTGCAATAAATGCCACGACCATCCCTTCGAACGATGGACTCAGGATCAATACTACGAAACGGCTGCCTACTTCGCGCGAGTCGGACTGCGCAAGGATGACGCCAGCGGTGATCGTAGTATTGGTGGCACCGACGTCGAAGCGTCGACGCCGTTGTTCGAAGTGATTTACGAAAAGGACGAAGGTGAGCTTAAGCACGACCGAACGCAGGCGGATACCCAACCTCAATTCCCGTTCCCATGCAAATACGACTCCCAACAAGCATCCAACCGGCGGGCAGATTTTGCTGCCTGGTTGACGTCGACTGACAACCCCTATTTTGCGCGTAGCTACGCCAATCGGATTTGGGGATATCTTTTCGGAATTGGTATCATTGAGCCGATTGACGACATTCGCGCTGGGAACCCACCGACCAACCCTGAATTGCTCGACTACCTGACCCGTCAGTTTGTCGAATACCGGTTTGATATGCGTCGTTTGATGCGGGAGATTTGTCGATCTCATGCGTACCAACGTTCGTTCCAAAGCAACCGTTGGAACGACGATGACCGGGTGAACTATTCACACGCAGTCCCACGTCGTCTTCCGGCCGAGGTCCTGTTCGACACGCTGCATCGTGTTACCGGCTCGGTTCCGAGAATACCCGGAGTGCCGGTCGGGACGCGTGCCTCGCAATTGGCCGACGCTGCGATCGAACTGCCTAGCGGTTTCTTGGCGAGCTTCGGTCGGCCGCCGCGTGAAAGTTCCTGCGAATGTGAGCGATCGACCGGCATGCAGCTGGGCCCCGTCATGGCCATGGTCAGCGGACCGACCGTTGGGGAGGTGATTGCCGATCCCAAGAACAAGATCTCGGAACTCGTTCAATCGGAGTTGAGCGACCAGGAGTTGGTGCAGCAGATCTTCTTGCGAGTTTTGGGGCGGTTACCTACATCGGTGGAAATTTCGGCTGCCAAGGATTCAGCGCAGGGCGTGCTGAAAGATCATCTGCGGCTAATAGATGAAGTGCGACAACGAGAGGTGATCGCCGAACGGATTGTTGCCGATCAGAAGCAGGAAAAGGAGCGTGCCGTCGCCGCCTGGCAGCTTCGCCTGACCGAACATGTGCAAGCCATCACGCCGCAACGTGAACAACAAGAGCGGGAGCGATCCACGCGGGAACAATCGGCATTGGCGGCGATCGAAGCACGGCGTCAGGAACTGCAGGCCGGAGCTGCCAAATGGGAAGAGCTATTGAAGTCGACCGGCACGGTTTGGGGCCGCCTATTGCCTGAAAACGTCACGCTCCCGGGTGCCATGAAGTCAGAGGTCCTGGAAGACCAGTCCATTCTGATCGACGGGGATGCGACGGCGGGCGATTTGGTCGCCCAGTTTGCGATCATTCCCCAAGGGATCACGGGATTTCGCTTGGAATTGCTCCCCACGCCGCGTTTGAACGGTGGTGGACCTGGCAAGGGTCGCAACGGCGAGTTTGAAATCACGGAGTTGCTCGTAACACGCATCGTACCCAATCAAGCACCCATGCCACTGGCAATAAAGCAGGTACAACTAAGTTTTGTCGAAACAAACGACGCTCCGACAAGCCTCATTGACGGAAAGTTTGACGAGGCTGCGCCCGGCTGGCAGGTAACACGGCCGCAAATGCAGACGTATGTGGCGACTTTGGAGTTGGCAGAAGCTATCGTCGGTGACGATCCCGTGACGTTACAGTTAACCCTCAAGTCGGTGCATGCTGACCGTATCGCGGGCCGGTTTCGCTGGTCGACGACGAAACAAACGGGGACCATTGGTCCCGCAGTCCCTTGGCACATTTCGCAGTTGATCGATGTGCCGGTGACGCAGAGGAATCGTGACCATCAAGAGCTGCTCAGCCGGTACCAACAGGTAACGGACCTCCATTTTTTGCAGCTCACGCAGGAGTGGGAACGTCAGGCGACGCCCCTACCGCCCGATGCGACGCAGGTGACTCTTGAGACGCAACTACATGAACTGCGTGAACGCCCCTTGCCCGGCGACACGGTCCTGAAGCGACTTCAAGACGACCTTGCGGAAAGTACCCAGCAAGTAGAGAATCAACGATTGACGGCGGCACAAGACCTTGTTTGGGCGTTGATCAATACTCCTTCCTTTCTGTTCAATCGATAAAGGACACACCCATGTTGACAATCCCTGGGCAGCCCGGCAAAGACCTGTGTGATCCGCATCTCCCTGTAACGCGTCGACACTTACTGCGAGTTGGGGGCTCGAACTTGCTCGGCCTCTCTTTAGCCGCCTTGTTGAAGGGGCAAAGGACCGTCTCAGCGGCGGCCGCCACCGACCATCACGCGGCAGGTTGGGGCAAGGCCAAAAGTGTCGTCATGATCTATTTGCAAGGTGGTCCAAGTCAGCTCGATCTGTGGGATCCGAAAGAAAACGTACCTGATAATGTACGGAGCATCTTCAGTTCAATATCCACGAAGTTGCCGGGTATCCAATTCGCCGAGACGCTGCCGCAATTAGCGATGGTGAATGACAAGTTCACGATGATTCGTTCAATGAGCTATACACCGAATGGCTTGTTCAATCATACGGCCGCCATTTACCAATTCATGACGGGGTATACGACCGATAAGGTGAGCCCTTCGGGTCAGCTCGAACCGCCATCGCCGAAGGACTTTCCAAATTTCGGCTCGAATATCGTGAGGCTCAAGCCCCCTACCGAACCAATGCTGCCATTTGTCATGTTGCCGAGACCACTGCAAGAAAGCGAGGTAGTGGGGAAGGGGGGGACAGCCGGATTCTTGGGACGTGGTTTCGATCCCTACACGCTTTACCCTAGCGGCGACGATATGGACATGAATAAGATGGAAAGTATTCGAGTGGACGATCTGCAGTTGCAGCCGCACGTTTTTGGTGATCGGTTACGACGTAGGGCGAGACTGCGCGATCTATTGAACGAAGGAATGCCCGAGATTGACAAGGCGGTATCGAGTTATAACTTGGATACGTACTACGACCAAGCGCTAAACTTGGTGTTGTCGGGTCGAGCTCGTGACGCGTTTAATCTGAAGGCGGAAACGGAGACGACTCGCGACCGCTACGGCCGAAACACATTTGGCCAGAGTTGCTTGTTGGCTCGACGATTGGTGGAAGCGGGAACACGCGTCGTCGAAGTCATCTGGCCGAAAGTGGCCAATTCGGACCACCATTCGTGGGACCACCATACTGATTTATCGGAACGGATGAAGACAAAATCGGCACCGATGCTCGATTCGGGTCTGTCGGCGTTCCTCACAGACATGGACGAACGTGGCTTGCTGGAAGACACGTTGGTGGTGTGTGTCGGTGAATTTGGTCGGAGTCCCCAACGAGGTGTGAGCACTTCCGGCAATAACAACTCGGCGGATGGCCGCGACCATTGGCCTTACTGTTTTACATCGATTGTGGCTGGAGCGGGGATTCGGCGTGGTAACGTCCATGGCGAATCGGATGAGACCGCCTCCGCGCCTAAAACCGACGCCGTTCATCCCACGCAGCTACTGGCAACCATCTATCATGCCTTGGGGATTGCTCCCGATACGATTGTCTACAACCACTTGAATCAGCCGCGCGAACTGGTCAAGGCTGAAGTCGTCAACAACCTGTTCGCATAGTGGCAAAGCCACTGGCACGCTAGCAGCAGTGCCTGGTGTGACCCGGCCGATGAATGGGAGCGATTGAGCGCAAGAGTCAGCAAAGGGTGGCAGAACGGATGCGGGTGCAGGAATGGTTTTTTTGGGTGGCGGTTGCTGCTAGCTTTGCTTTTTGACGTTGGGGTGGGAGGGATTTCCCGGGAGTTCTTGAATGTGCCGCTCCAATCACTCATCGTCGCACAGTCCAGCGGCTCGGAACAGCGGCTCGGATTTTTAGCATCGATTCGGCGCATTGACCATCGTTCCAATACTTTTCGGTGCCCTTAACACGGTAGCCAGGAATTTGAGGAATGGCCCAGCAGGTGCTGCGAGTTCGATTGATCGCACAAGCACAACGTCGCCCATTCAACTAAAAATCCTATGCCTTATCATCGATCTCTTCCGAATCGATTTGTGTGACGAGCCGTTGTAGAATATCGATTTCCTCAATCGTATCGCGACAGTTCTGGCATTCGTTCATAAAGGCAGCTTGCAATTTGCCGTCGCCGAGGTAACGGTCTGCCGCTCGATGAATCAACCGCCGCACCTCAAGGCGCGCGAGGCTATCGCGGATGGCGTCTGAAGACGGCGGTTTACGATGACAATGCCCCTCGTGCTCCAGAATCTCGTCGAACTTCGCCCCATTTCGACAACCTACGATCCAAAACAATACCCCCAGATCCGATCGCGTGAGACTCTTTTCTTCGTACATTTTCGGTCTCCTCACTTGGCGACTACATTCTCGAGCCACAAATGATTCTACAAACGCCAGAAGTTTTTCTGTGACTTTCGCGGACATTCGCCGACGAATCGAACGAGACCGCTACTGTGCCCAAGTCCGATGCTGTCCACCCACACAGCCACTGGCAACAATTTCAGGCTCTTCCGATGAATCCGTGGGTAAAACGGGTCAAATCGATTGCGTTCGTGCTACGTAGGTAAG
>JAQCHP010000001.1 GCA_027619595.1 Planctomycetota bacterium | reverse complement strand
CCTATTGACCTTTTTGCGGCCCCTTTCTGGGCCGCAAAAGCTGACGTGCACCCCTGTTAATAGGGCATCGCAGGAAACGATCTGTACCGTAAGGGTGCTGAATCGTATACTCCCGCCCTTGCGTCCGTTTTCCTTGGGGATCCCATCCGCCATGTTATCGCCGTTCCCGACACGCGACATCCACAGCGGACTGACTCGCCTCGGCCCTTGCTGGCACGGATGGTGTGTGGGATGCGTACTGGTCCTCATTTTCAGCAGTACGGGTTGCGTCCGGCGCAGACTCACGGTCCGCAGCGATCCACCCGGTGCACTTGTTTATGTGGACGACCAAGAAATTGGTATCACTCCCGTTTCTACCTCCTTCATCCACTATGGCACGCGAAAAATCCAGCTCGTTCAAGATGGACATGAAACGGTAACGCAGTTGCATACCATCAAGCGACCATGGTACCAGTACCCGATCATTGACTTTTTCTCTGAAAACGTCTATCCCCGCGAAATACGCGATGAACGTGAAATCCAGTTCCAAATGACCCCGCAGCGGCTCACCAATATTCCGCGGCTCGTGGAACGGGCGGAAGACATGCGTTCCAATTTACGCCAGGGGATTGTGGCCCCGCTTCCAGATGGTACGTTGCCTGGTAGTACCCCGCCACCGGCTGAATCGCGCGACGTACTCCCGATCGACCGGCCCACATCGCGATCGGAAACGGAACGTCTACCGGCCATCCGCTAGAGAATTCGCCAGCGGCTCGAATGATCGTTCCTAGCGCACAAGCTCCGAAGGGACGCTCAGCTTCGTCCCTGAAGCGCGACGATCCAAGGCTCCTTTCACCCCAAGCCGACCTGGATCTCGAGCAATTTTATCGGTAAAGACACGGGCGTTCTTGACGACCGGTCGAAGCTCGCCGGCCACTTCGTTAATATTGTCGACGGCGAGGGTCAATTTCTGATAAAGGTCTGGGTTGTTAAGCAGCTGATAGACGGTCCCCTTGCCACTTCGCACGGACTTCGCGACGGCGATGAGTTCGCCGACCAGTTCGTCCAAGCGTCCCACTCCCCCTTCGATCGCCGCCACGATCTGAGGTCCCTTCTCGCCCAAGGGGGCCGTGAGTCCTTGCAGGTTATCCAGGTTCGTTTCCGCCTCATTGGCCACGCGTTGCAGACCGGCCAACAAGTCACGAGCGTCTCCCAATACGAGTGGTACTTGTCGCAGTGCGTTTTCAAGTTGTTTTCTTAATTCTGGATCGCCAACAATGTCGTTCATTGAGTTCATTAATGTTGTTGCTGATCCCAGAGTTGAGTCGAGTCTGGCCAACCCCCCTTCGGCGCGTTCCAAAATGCTGCTGAGTCGATCACGATTCTCGTCGAGAAATCCATTCATACGAGAAGCCACCTGACTTACGTCAAGTCCCGCTGTTTGAATTGCTGTCCCGGCTTTTTCGACCGCGTTGAGGGCCTGCACCACGTCGTTTTCCAATCCCGCTACCATCGTCGCGAGTTTCTGCAGACTCTCGATGGCATCCGTGGCGACGACGCCGTCGAACATAACCTCATCTTCGGTGATTACGGTTTTGTTGGAGTTACTCTTGTCCTCGACAAACTCAAGCACGGCGTCGCCCAGGAACGACTTCGAAGTAATTCGGCAGATCTCGTTTCGGCGAATGATGTGCTTTGAATCGACCCATGCAGTGATAGTAACGCCTGCGTCATCGGGATCTTGGCTCAATTGAACATCGCGCACTCGTCCGATCAAGATGCCACTCTTTTGCACAGGCGTATCAATAGTAACTCCCGGGGCCGAGGGAAATTTGACAATGATGGTGCGGGTCCGTCTCCCCAAGGAGTCAAAGTCCCGGAAGAACAACATCGCGAGGATCGCCGTTATCAAGGCAGATGCAAATACGAGCACGCCTACCTTGAACTGCATGCTTCGATCGTCCAAACGCCTTACCTCCTACCTAGCCCAAACTATTCGCAATACCCAGCTACATTTTTCGGGGGCTCTACCCCATCGCGCGTAACTGTCGTAATTCGTTCAATCGTTCGCCAGCCTCTCCGCGGATAAATTGACGCACGCGTCGATCCTCACACTCGTCAAGTCCGCTCGCCGGCCCATCGTAGATAATTTGTGGCTCACCGTCCGACAAACGTGGGACGGGATGCACCATCACAACGCGGTCGGCAACTTTGCGCACGGTATGCATATCATGTGTGACGACGACACTCGTCACTGGATACTGCTGACGCGTGCGTAGAATGAGTTCATTAATGACATCGCTCATGATGGGATCGAGTCCCGTGGTTGGCTCGTCGTAGAGTAGCAATTCGGGATCCATGGCGAGAGCACGAGCCAATGCGACGCGTTTTCGCATGCCGCCCGACAATTCGGCCGGCTTTTTATAGACGACGGCCTCGGGCAGTCCCACGTCGAATAGTCGATCACGGACGATCAATTCGACTTCGGCCAGCGACAGCTTTCGATGTTGCCGCAGCGGGAAGGCAATGTTTTGCCCAACCGTCAAACTATCAAATAGGGCGCCTTGTTGAAACAGGAATCCAAACCGGGCTCTCTGTTCCGTCAAGATCTTGTCGGAGAGACGCGAAAGCTCGCGACCATCGAATAGAACACGGCCACTCGTAGGTTTGATCAACCCGATCATCGATTTCAGCAGCACGGACTTGCCGCACCCGCTTTCACCGATCAAGGCCAATATTTCGCCCCGTGGAACCTGTAGCGAAATGTCGCGGAGCACTTCCTGGACCCCAAAGTCGACGGTAAGGCCGACCACTTCGACAAGATTGTCGGCAGCGGGATCGGTCGGCAGTTGTTCCAGGTGGTTCGCAACCATGTCATTTCCGCGCTTAGAGCAGGCGTGCTCCTTCGGGCCAAAACGAGAAATAAACATGGTCTAGTGCGATGTTCAGCAGCAGATCGATCGCAAGAATGAAGACAAATGAGTCGACGAATGCGGCCGTTGCAGCCCGCCCGACCCCCTCGGCCCCAGGGCGGCAGTTAAAGCCACGGTAGCAGCTAACAAGTGCGATGATCGCCCCAAAGAAGACACTCTTAAAGACGCCGCTAAAGAAGTCCCAGGCCCGTACGTACTGTTCGGAATTATGCCAATAATGGTGTTTGTCGATTCCTAACACCATCACGCTATAAAAATAACCACCCACGACTCCCATGAAGTCGGCCATCACGGTGAGATTGGGAATTAGGACCACGCAAGCAATCAAGCGCGGTACGGCCAGATAGTGAATCGCGTTTGCGCCCATACTATCCATGGCATCAATTTGCTCGGTCACACGCATGGTACCTAGCTGAGCCGCCATTGCACTCCCTACCCGCCCGGCCAACATCGTCGCTGCCAGAACCGGCCCCAGCTCCCGAACCAACGACATATTAATGACGCCACCTAACCGAGTCTCCAGCCCCAGTTGCCGAAACTGAAAGTAGCTTTGGACGGCGAGGACCATGCCAATAAACGTTCCGGTGAGCGCCACGACGGGAAGGCTGAGCACCCCTATTTCGTAGAAATTCGGCATCAACGTTTCGCGACGAGGCAAGCGACGGACCAGCCAGCTGATCGTTTGAAAGCTGAAATGGACCCACCCACCAAACGCGACAATGGCGTCCATGACCAACGTGCCCCAGTCTGCGAAGGCGTCGTATACGCGAGTTGTCAGCGCCTGAAAAGCCATTCCGTTCCGCACCTCAAGAGGGTCGTAGACACAGTCTTCTCATTCGACCTTAACGGCTGCGCAACTTAAGCCGAAGATAACGCTTGGGGAAATACAAAGCGAACACGAGGCGCAGCCGGCCCGAACCGTGCCGAATACAACGCAGCTAGCACAAGATAGCGGCCGAACGTGCCGCACTGTGAATATGGGAAGAAGGCAACCGACCGCTGCCCCGCGGGCCACAAATTGGCCAGCGGAGCTGCATCGACCGCATAACTCGATCGCTCAATTCAGCGAACGTCGCACTAGGACGCCGATTCACTTCCTGCGGCGGCGGCGGCTGGTTCAGCTACCGGCTCGGCAGCACGACCGATAAAGCTCAAACGTCGCAACTTGCCATCCTCGTCACGAACCGCATCGATCGAAATGATGGACTTGCCATCAAACTCGCCTTTCAAGATCTCCTCCGACATGGGATCTTCCACGAAGCTTTCGATCGCACGTCGCAACGGACGAGCGCCATAGTCCAAATTCGATCCCTTCTTGATCAGGAATTCCTTGGCTGCGTCGGTCAGTTCGAGTTCGTACCCCTTTTCTCGGAGCCGCAAACGAACCTTGCTCAATTCCAAATCAATCACATCCTTGAGATCTTCATCGTTAAGGTGTCGGAAGATAATCACATCATCGAGACGATTGAGAAATTCCGGACGGAAGACCTTTTCAATGCGTTCGTTCACGCGTTCTTTCATGCTTTCGTACGAGGCATCACCATCGGGTTTAGCGAACCCAAAGGCCGACTCATTCTTGATCGCTTCTGCACCTGCATTGGTCGTCATGATAAGGACGCAATTGCGAAAATCGACGTTTCGGCCGAAACTATCGGTCAATCGTCCTTCTTCCATCACCTGCAACAACGTATTGAAAACATCCGGATGGGCTTTTTCGATTTCGTCAAGCAGAACAACGGCATAGGGGCGTCGCCGAATTTTCTCCGTCAATTGGCCACCTTCTTCGTAGCCAACGTACCCGGGAGGAGCACCGATCAGACGGCTTACGTTGTGTTTTTCCATGTATTCGCTCATGTCTATCTGGATCAACGCTTCTTCGTTGCCAAACATGAACTGAGCCAACGCCTTGGCCAACAGGGTCTTACCGACGCCCGTCGGTCCGGCAAAAACGAAGCAACCGGTTGGCCGCTTCGGATCTTTCAATCCGCTGCGACTGCGTCGCACGGCTTTGGCAACCGCCTTGATTGCTTCGTTTTGGCTAATGACCCGTTGATGTAAGTCTTCTTCCATTTTCATGAGGCGCCGGCTGTCTTCCACGCTGAGCCGCGTCAACGGAATACCGGTCATCTTGGAAACGACTTCCGCGATCACATCTTCGTCGACGTGACCATCGGTTTCCCGAGATTTTTCTCGCCAATCACGCGTAATGTCATCTTTTTTGCGACGGAGCTTATCGGCTTGGTCACGCAGTGCTGCAGCCTTCTCGAAATCTTGGTTGGCGACAGCGTCTTCTTTTTCTTTATTGAGTCGTTCGACATCGTCATCGATCTCTTTGAGATCTGGTGGGCGCGTCATGGAACGAAGCCGCACGCGCGCTCCGGCCTCATCGATCACGTCAATCGCCTTATCCGGCAGGCATCGGCCGGTAATGTATCGCGTGGATAGCTCAACCGCAGATTCGAGTGCGGCATCGCTGAATTTCACTCGATGGTGCTCTTCGTAGCGATCACGCAAACCCTTGAGTATTTCCACGGCCTCTTCTTTGGTGGCTGGTTCGACCATGATCAACTGAAATCGTCGATCGAGCGCACTGTCTTTCTCGATATATTTTCGGTATTCGTCGAGTGTCGTGGCACCGATGCACTGAATCTCCCCGCGTGCCAAGGCGGGCTTCAACACGTTGGCGGCATCAATGGCGCCTTCGGCCCCACCCGCTCCTACCAGAGTATGGAGTTCGTCAATAAACAAAATCGTGTTGCGTGCCCGGCGTACTTCATTCATCACCGCCTTGATACGTTCTTCGAATTGACCTCGATACTTCGTACCGGCCACCATCATGGCCAAATCGAGCACGACAATCCGCTTGTCGGCCAGCAATTCTGGCACGTTGCCACTCACGACACGTTGTGCGAATCCTTCCACGATGGCCGTTTTACCGACGCCCGCTTCCCCTAACAGCACAGGATTGTTCTTGGTGCGACGACAGAGGATCTGAATCGCCCGTTCGATTTCCCGCTCTCGTCCAATGACGGGATCGAGCTTCCCCTGCTTTGCCAACTCGGTGAGATCTCGACCAAAGCTATCCAAAGCCGGTGTCTTCGATTTGCCCGCTTTGGCTTGTGACGATTCCGGTGGCCCCGCATCACGTCCGCCACGTTCGGACTCACCACTTTCCAGACCATGACCGAGCAGATTGAGTACTTCCTCGCGGACCTCTTCCAGCTTCAGGCCAAGGTTCATGAGCACTTGTGCGGCAACCCCTTCTTGCTCACGCAACAGCCCGAGCAAAATGTGTTCCGTACCGACGTAACTATGGTTGAGATTCCTGGCTTCTTCCATGGAATACTCAATCACCTTCTTGGCCCGAGGCGTCTGCGGCAGCTTGCCCATGGTCACCATTTCGGGTCCGCTCTGAACGAGTTTCTCAACCTCCAAACGGATCTTGCGCAAATCGGCGTCGAGATTCTTCAGCACATTCGCCGCCACACCACTCCCTTCCTTTACGAGACCCAAAAGAATGTGCTCGGTACCGATGTACTCGTGGTTGAAGCGTTGCGCTTCTTGATTGGCAAGCTGCATTACTTTGCGGGCTCGGTCGGTGAATCGCTCGTACATGGCCGCTACTCCTAGGTATTAACTCACCACAAAGTGTGAGAAGATTCGCTGAATTCTGTGTAATTTCTCGGTCCCGATCGATTTACGCGGCCTGCGCCGTCCGCACCTGGGAAACATCTTCCGTGGCGTCCGAAGCCAGCCGTTCAATTGCACTCCACTCTCGCGCCAGCTCGGGTTGCCAGTGCGAGGAGTAGGCGATTTTTTGGATTCGTCGCAATTCTAGTCGTGCTTCCTCAAGTCGCAGGGTGTGTCGCAGTAACGTAGCAAGCAACAATCGTGCCTCAACGTCGAGCGGTTGCCAACGCAGTATTTTTTGCAGCGTCCGTTCCGCTCCGTACCAATCTCCCTTTAAGTATTCGTCCTGGGCCACCATAAACAAGGCCCCCGGGTCTCCGGATCGTGTCACGTTTTCGTGTTTCCGACAAGCCGACCAAAACGAAAGTCCCCAATAACCTAGCAGCGCCAGCCACAAACCGTGCCGCAAATTCACGTCCAACCATCCCGGCCAAACGAAACTGCTCAGGACCACCACGTCGAACAGCACGGTAAACGCAATCGCCTGGACAAGTCCAAACACGTGCCCGGTCTGCCAGAGCGAATGTAGCCCGGGCCAACTCCAAAGGATAAATCGCGGCGCTCGCATATCGGGCTTACTAAACATAGGGAAAGAACTTGGAAGCGGCAAATTATCTCTTTCGCAAGATTCGCGCAGAATCGGCGGATTGTACCGAATGGCCGGCACGGCAACAAGGCAAGTATTGATGAGCATTAGCTTTAGAGCGAATACGCGGCCTATCCTGCCGAATGGATTCTTCCGTTAAAATAGGAAAGCTGCTAGTGTCGACCGGGAAGGAACTTGGCTACCATTGAACCGGAACTCGAGTTGGATCTTTTTTGGCGGACCCCCCAGACAGATTGATTCAGGGCATCTATGGCGCACGACCCGGCGGTTTGGCGGATCCTGGACGCAAATTTAAACCGCGCTGCAGAAGGGCTGCGGGTAGCGGAAGACTGGTTGCGTTTAGGGCAAGATGACTCGTGTTTGGCGGCACAATGCAAAGAACTACGGCACCGGCTGGGTGAAATTTCCCAATCCTTGCCTGCGGCCGATTTATGGCAAGCCCGCAATTCTGCACAGGATGTTGGTCGTTACATCAAATCCAGCGACGAGCTCACACGCCGCGATGCCCTCCAGGTCGTCCAAGCCGCGTGGAAACGCAGCCAGCAGTCACTCCGCAGCCTGGAAGAATTTGGCAAAATTGTGGACCCTCAACTGGGACACCAATTTGAATGCCTGCGCTATGATCTGTACACGCTAGAAAAAGCCTGGCACGCGATCGGTCGGGCGAGGCAGGAACTGGCCGACATCCGTCTGTGCGTGCTGCTGGACGAACGGGAATCTGCCTCGGCATTCGTCGCGAAGGCGACGCAACTGATCGATGCCGATGTCCCGATGATCCAATTGCGGTGCAAAACGTTGGGGGACCGCGAATGGCTGGACCGGGCCAAGAGCTTGCGAACGTTGACAAGTTCCACCCGCACGCGAATGATCGTAAATGATCGAGCGGATATCGCGGCATGGGTCGGTGCGGACGGTGTGCACCTTGGGCAAGATGATTTGTCCGTAGCCGCAGCGCGACGATGTGTGGGGCAGACCTGCTGGATTGGCGTATCGACGCACAATATGGAACAAGCCAAAAGAGCAGTCAGCGACGGGGCCACCTACTTGGGAGTAGGACCCACCTTTTCCAGCGCAACCAAGGAGTTCACTTCACTGGCAGGCTTAGAATTTCTGCGACAAGTCGCGGCTGAAATACCGCTCCCTGCGTTCGCGATTGGCGGAATAACACTGGCTGAGTTGCCCGCCGTCTTGGCCACCGGAGTTGAACGAGTGGCCGTCCAAAATGCCGTTGTGAACTCCGTGAATCCAACGGAAGCGACGCGAGAATTCCTGGCACAACTCGCCGCAAGCCCTCGCCTAGCCAACCGTCTTCCGCATTAACAAGGACTTGCCCGGTCACCGCGGGACATACCCCCGCTGAACATCGAGATCGATCTCCCAGGAGAGGCTGAATGACTGATGTATCCGCCATCACGCGAAAAATCGTGGCAAACGTCGAACAGATTATCGTGGGAAAACGCCAGCAGATCGTGCTGACGCTGGTCGCCTGGTATTGCGAAGGCCATGTGCTGCTGGAGGACGTGCCCGGGGTAGCGAAGACGATGCTCGCCCGCGCCATGGCACGCAGTGTTGGCTGCCAATTGAAACGGATCCAATGTACTCCCGATCTACTTCCCAGCGATGTCACGGGCGTGTCAATTTTTAATCCGCAAACCACGCAATTCGAGTTTCGGCCGGGTCCCATTTTCTCGCAGATTGTGCTCGCCGATGAAATCAATCGCACCACGCCACGCACACAATCGGCCTTGCTAGAAGCTATGGCAGAGCACCAAGTGAGCGTCGAAGGAGAGACTCGCTCTTTGCCACGACCGTTCCTTGTAATGGCGACACAAAACCCGATTGACCATGAAGGAACCTTCCCGCTCCCGGAGGCTCAGTTGGATCGTTTCTTAATGCGTTTCCGACTCGGTTACCCCAGCCTAGAAGAAGAATTAGAAATGCTGGGACGGAGCGGAAAACAGCGAATTGACTCGGACCACTTATCGCCCGTGGTATCGGCCGAACAATTGCGGCAGTGTCAAGAAGCGGTACGACTGGTCCATATTGAGGGTTCGGTACAACGGTATATCGCGCAAATTGTCCGCGCAACACGCGACCACGAACACTTGAGTCTGGGGGCCAGTCCCCGTGCGACTCTGGCGCTCCAGTTGGCGAGCCAAGCCGTCGCTGCCATTCGAGGACGTACGTTTGTGCAACCAGAAGACGTCAAACAAATCTTTGAGCCGGTGCTGACTCATCGTCTTATCCTGCGTCCGGAGAGTCGCCTTAAGAAAGTTTCTGCCGCAACGGTACTTCAGGAAATAGTTGCTTCACTGGCCGTGCCGACACTTTCTCGTGAGGCAAACCCGGCATGAAATGGTACGCCGCTGCAGGCATGGTGCTCCTTCTCGCGCTCATGTTGAAGCTGTCGCTGCTGGCGTATGCGATGTATTCGATCTTCGGCATCCTGTTCGTAAGCCGATTCCTGGCACAGCATTGGTCTACTAATTTAATTGCCAGCCGCACGATCAGCGACCGCGAGGCGAAAATCGGTATGGTCGTCTCGGTCGCGGTAACGGTAACAAATCAAAGCAACTTACCGATTGTGTGGGTGCTCTGCGAAGATGTCTTGCCCCGCGAAGCGTTGCTGTTCGAACCGCCCCGTCTCGCAGTAACTGGACGTCGCCTGCAGTTGTTATTTTTGTGGGGGAAGCAGCGGCACACATTTTTTTACCAAATGCGATGCAACCGCCGGGGCTTCTTTCAAATTGGTCCGTTGGTAGCCGAGACGGGCGACTTGTTTGGCCTGCACCGCCGATTCCGACTCCTCACAGAACCAGATTTTCTGCTGGTCGAACCACAACCAACGGCCATGGACGGTTATTACCTGGAGTCCCGCCGGCCCATCGGCGAAATCCAGATGACACACCGACTTTTTGAGGACCCTTCACGACTGTCGGGTTGCCGAAACTACCAACCGGGCGATCCGTTGCAACGCATCCATTGGCCGGCAACCGCTCGTTGCGGTAGCCTGCAAACCAAGGTCTTCGAACCATCGTCCGTGGCTGGCGCGACGCTACTGTTGGACTTCGATCGACGTACCTATGTGAAAAAAGACGAGCCTTTCCGGTCGGAACTAGCGATTACCGTCGCTGCGTCTCTTGCGCAGGACCTGCTCCGTACGGGCCAACAAGTCGGCCTGATATCGAATGGTCGTGACGCGGCCGAACGTATTCGCACCGAGGGATGGAAGTCCGATGCGCGCACTCGGACCGACGCACATCGCGCAGCGCAGATGCGTGAGGGACAGGATCGATTACGTCCCGTTCGCCTCAAAACGGGTCGCACCCCCCAGCAATTCGACCAGTGCATGAAGCTACTGGCACGGTTAGAACTCAATGAAGGACTCACGTTACCGGAACTTGTCCACGAAACAGCGCATGACCTACCACGTGACGCAACAATCGTGGTGATTCTGTCTCAGGTGGAACCGGACGACGCCTTGGCATTGGGCGAACTATTTCGGCGCGGATATGCGGTCACAGCGCTCATAAACGTTTACGATGACGATGTCTTTGTTGACTTTGCAGCACAGTTGGCGGCGGTCCGCGTTGGATGCCATCACCTTAAAGATTTCGACCATGTCACAACCATCTGCCAACGCCTTACCTTGCGATGGACGGCATGAACACACACAAGTTCAAGACGCGCGTGCGAGAAAAGACGTCCGCGAACCACCACGATCCAGTCTTTCCCCTGCTCATGATGGCGATCAACCCGGCGCTGATCATGGCCATGGTGGGCAGCCTCGTTTTTTTTCTACTGCATCTCATGTATGCCGGGGAATTCGAAACCCGCATCAACTATGTCTTTTCGCTGTTCGTTTTTGCAACGGTGTTGATTGCCAGAATCGCCATTGAAGAAGGGAAAGAACAGGCCCTGCCCTTTGGACTCGCACTGGCGATAGCAATTGGAATGGTTTTATTGCGTTTCCAACTCAATGTCGTGCTCACGGTACTGCTCGTGTCTACCGTATGGTGGTGTGTGCATCGATTGACATGGGATTGCACCGTTTTGGCGAACGACCCCGAAGGCCCTGGCCATGGGCTACTACGGTCCATTCGGTTGGCGCAGGACGCAGTCCAGGGGGGGCCGAGTCCGTCGGAACAGACGACTTCGTCGGGGAAAAGTCACCCTGCGTCGCCGACGGGTGTCGCCCGTCGTTGGTGGTGGATCGTGGCCGGTACCGACCGGCGCCCGCAGGCGCCAGGGACTACCATTCTCTGGTTTGCGTTGGCCGCGTTTCCCCTATTCGGGATTGGTAGCCTATTTTCGGTCTCTGCGCGCGGTTCCCGACAATACGCGTTTCTTCTGTTTTTCGTTTACATTGCCAGCGGACTCGGACTGCTGGTAACTACGGGACTGCTGCGACTCCAGCAATACTTGGCGAAACGTCAAGTTGAAATTTCAGCTCAAACGACCGGAAGCTGGTTGATCGCTGGAGCCGGTTTAACGCTGTTCCTCTTGTTTGCTTCGATGTTATTCCCACGACCGGGAGCGGAATTCTCCCTTTCGCGCCCCCCGGCCTGGCCGCAATTGAATCGCATGCCTCCCCGCGGAACGTCAACGATGGCTGCCGGCAACGATGGCTGGGAACAACGGCCAGAAAACGTTGGTGCCAGTGAACGTCACGAGGATCAAGATTCCGAGCATGAATCGGTGCAACCGCAGTCGTCGGCACAGGCAGCGCCTCCTACAACGCCCCCCCAAAACGAAGGGGACTCGCCGCAAAACCAAGGGGACTCGCCGCAGCCGCAGTCGTCGGCACAGACAGAGCCTCCTGCAACGCTCCCCCAAAACGAAGGGGACTCGCCGCAAAACCAAGGGGACTCGCCGCAGCCGCAGTCGTCGGCACAGACAGAGGCCCCGACAACGCCCCCACAAAACGAAGGGGACTCCCCACAACCCTCAGGGAGAACTCCCGACGTGCAGGCTCAGGAACAGACCACGCAGACCGAACCTGATCCCAATAACGACACGCCTCCCGCCGGTTCGTCCGACACTTGGCAGGCACCGTTTCAATTCTCTATTGGCAACTTCTTCCATTGGCTATTCCATATCGCCTTTTGGAGCGTAGTTGCCGTCCTAGCCTGGCGCGCACGCCACTCCATCGCCGCAGCGGTGGGGGATCTTTGGCAAGCGTGGAAAGCGTTATTTCGTCGATCCAAACCAAAAAATGTCGAAACATCGGGTCCGACAAGTACCATCCTACCAAGTCGGCGATTTGCGGAATGCGAGAATCCATTTCGCAGTTCGCCAAACCTACCACCCGCTGTCATCGTACGCAAAACGTTGGAAGCTCTGGAAGTCTGGGCAGCAGAACGTGGCTACCAAAGAGCTCTTGACCAAACGGTGGATGAATTCGCTCGACAATTGTCCGTGCGCCGCAAGGACCTGCGGCAAGAACTCAGTCTCTTGCTCGAACTCCATACCCAACTGGCATACGCCGGCCAAACGGTCTCGGCGCAAGAGACGCTACGTTTGCGGCGTTTGTGGCAAATCCTGGGGCGCGGCGATTAGCTGCTCGATGATTTCCGCAATTTCTTTTTCATACCCTTTTTTGAAATCGAACCACACGCCTCGGATCGCTAGATTTCTGTCGATCAGTAGGGTGCAAGGGAACTTTAGCTTCCAAAACACTCCTGACGACCGCAGATAGCTGTCGACTCGGACTTCAGGGTCATGGTAAACGGGGAAACTCTTTTGTAGTAGACGAAGCGTACCCTCGGTCTCGTCGCGCAACACGCGGGGGGATGTGGCCTGATCTTGAGGATACGAGACCGATATCAGTCTTAAGTCATCTTTCCATCGATCCTGCATCGCGAGCAAGTGCGGGATCTCTTGTCGGCAGTAGTTGCACCATGGCCCCCACAGATTGATCAAGGTAATCTTGCCTTCCAGTTGACCCAATTCCACAGGCTGGTCGACGTTCATTAGCGGTTCGACACGAAATTCTTTGAGCTTGTTGCGTATTGCCGGGTGGGTCTGCCCCACTTTCGGCACCGGCCTCATCTGACGGTAAGCCAAGAAAGAGAGGAAGACGAGACCGATGACGGTGTAGCCAATCCAGTCCGATTTAGCGGATCGTTGGGACCGGGGGGATGACGGGGCGTCGGCTGGTAAGGGCTGGGACATGGCGGACATCCGAATTAGAGTAAAACGACCGAGCGAAGCACGATGTGACTAGCAGATTAGTACTAGAGTTTACCGCGCTGGAGCGACTTGGAGTGACAAAACAGGTAGAAATCCTAGCGGAATTTAGAATTATTAGCCTCGCGATCTTATTTGTCGGCCATTCGTATGGCTGTTATGGGCAGGCGGAAGTCCAGCCCGTTCCGGGCACCACAACTCGTCAGCTGGAATCGGCAGAAATTACGGAAAGTAGTGGAATTGTCGCTGCGCGGAAAGGAAGAAATTGGTTAATTACGCACAATGATTCCGGCGACAAGGCACGTCTATTCGCGTTCGACCCTCTCGGACGCGACGCCGGCACTTGGTCCATACCCGATCTTCAGCCGTTGGACTGGGAGGATATCGCGTGCGTCCGTTGGCAGGAGCAAGACGCACTTATCCTGGCCGATACGGGCGACAACCAACTCTCGCGGTCCACATACCAGCTGCATATCTTGAGCGAACCACGATCTGCTCAACGGCCGATCGAGTTGCTGGCCACAATTAACTTCCGGTACGCCGATGGTCCACACGACTGTGAAGCAATCGCCATCGATGAATCGCGGCGGGCCGTCCTGTTTGTAGCAAAGCAATGGCCCTTCCAGAGTAAGGTCTACGAAATGCCGCTCGATACAGACCTCCCGGTCGACCGTGTGCGAGTCGCTAAGCCCTATGCACACATACCGGCCCCTTTTGTGACGGGTATCGATATCTCTGCTTCGAGAGACCGCTTGGCCGTCGTGAACTACGCGTCGGTGTACCTCTATGAGCGAGCCGAGGATGAAACCTGGCAAACAGCATTACGGAAATCGCCACAACAGGTCGCCGTCCCGTCCCGCCGGCAAGGGGAGGCCGTTTGCTTTTCTCTCGATGGAAGATCACTCTTCCTGACCAGCGAGGGGCTCCCCACCCCATTAATTCAGGTACTCCTACCAGAAAAAAACAACGCCAAGCAGCACATTTCAGAAAAACAGGGCGAATAGGAAGAATAAGCAAGTCTTCAAGGCCGCTCACCCATCGACGTAATCACTGGATTGGCACGATTTCTTAGGGGCGGAACCACCTGAGCAGCCGATATCAGGGGGGGGTAGTTACAACGATTATCGCGAAGACCCGTATTGTACCGGTTTTGCAATCGTGGCCAGGATTGTGTACAATCCTGGGCGAGTCTGGAAACACTGCATCCCCTTTTTAGAAGGTCCAATCAGATGAAGAAACTAGCGTTACTCCTTGTCGCTCTGTTGTTGGTAGGAACTACGGTGCTGACGGCAGCGGACAAGAAAGAAGACCCATTGAAGGACATCAAATGTGTCGTCTCGGGAAAAGCGATTAATCCTGAGGCATCGGTAGAATATAAAGAAGGTAAGGTATACTTCTGCTGCCCGGGCTGCCCAGGTGCGTTCGAAAAAGGCAAAGAGAAGTTTGCATCCAAAGCAAACCATCAACTGGTAGCCACACATCAGTATCACCAAGTGAAGTGTCCGCTGACCGGCAAGGCGAGTAAAGAGGGTGTGAAGGTCGACGTCCACGGAGTTGACGTGGGGCTTTGCTGCAAAGGATGCGAAAAGGCAGCCACAGCTGCGGCTGATGACAAAGAGGAGAAGGAAAAGCTGGTCAACCTACTCTTCAACGACAAGTCCTTTGAAAAGGGCTTCGAAGTCGTGAAAGAGACTTCGAAGTAGTCGATTCGAATTTTGGGGATAAGGTTTGCACCTTTGGAACCGTAACGTTGTCAGATCGCCCTCCCACTCGCGAGGGCGATTTTTTTTGCAACGAGAACGCGTGTAGGAAAGGCTACCGATTCAGCCGCAGCTCGATCCGAGGATGGCAGGGATGCTTAACCAGCAGTCGGCACCGCTTATCTTTATCTCGGCCGGTGAGCCTAGCGGGGACTTGCACGGCGCGAATCTGGTTCGATCGATCCGTCAGCAGGACCCGACCTACCGGATTGTCGGGTTCGGCGGTCCGCGCATGGCGGCCGCAGGGGCCGAACTACTGACAGATCTCACACGATTTTCGATCATGTGGTTTTTTCGCGTGATCGTGCATTTGCGTTATTTTTATGGGCTACTGCGCCAGGCCGACCGGTATTTCCGAGACGAGCGTCCTTCGGCAGTCGTGTTAATTGACTACCCGGGATTCCATTGGTGGCTAGCACGGCGGGCGAAGGCTCGCGGGATTCCTGTATTTTACTATGGAACTCCTCAGATGTGGGCCTGGGCGCCCTGGCGTATCCACAAGATGCGACGACTGGTAGATCACGTTCTGTGCAAACTCCCGTTCGAAGCGAACTGGTACTCCGAGCGTGGCTGTCCCGCGACTTACGTCGGGCACCCTTACTTTGATGAACTTGCGACGCGCACACTTGACGCTAACTTGGTAAGTGAGTTGAGGGGCAAGGGATCGTCTCCCTTAATCGGCATCTTACCCGGATCACGCGTACAGGAAATCGAAACGAACCTGCCCCAATTTCTGCGTACCGCCTTGCTTGTATCCCAACAACTCCCAGCGGCAAGATTTGTCATTGCAAGCTTCAACGAAGAGCAGGCTGAAATCGCCCGGGGGCTATGCAAAAAAATTCCCGTGAAGGTGTCGATCTTGGCTGGGCATACCCCCGAAGTCATTGAAGCATCGCGATGTTGCTTAGCCTGCTCTGGATCGGTCTCATTGGAGTTACTATTTCACGAGAAGCCTACCGTGATCCACTACGGCGTCCACTTTGCGGCTTATCAGGCACAGAATTTCTTTCGCACAGCACGCTTCATCACGTTGGTAAACCTGTTAGCAACGGCCAAAATCACGCGATCGAGACAGGATCGGCCGTACGATCCGGATGACTTACATTCGGAGCGAGCCCCATTCCCAGAATACTTGACTTGTCGCGACCGAACGGCGGATATGGCGCGGTGGATTGTGCGTTGGTCGCGTGACAACGTCGAGTTCGACCATCTTGTGAGTCAACTCCGGGATCTCAAGCGGAGATTTGCGGCACCCGGGGCCTCCGAGCGCGCCGCATCGTACATCTTGAAAGCAATCACCGTTCAGCCCACACCTACCATCCAGAACAAGCCACACTGGTCGCATCCGGCCACTCGGAGCAACCAGCATGCTGATCGGTGAGATACCTCCTAGTCCGTGGGACCTCCATTTTTCCGTTGGGCCGATTCCTGTCCGGGTAAGTCCCTATTTTTGGCTGTTGGGACTGATGTGGGTTGGTGGCAGAGACCCTCAAATGTTGATTATGAGTTTGCTTGCCCTATTTTTGTCGATCCTAATTCATGAGCTGGGGCATGCCATGGCATTTGCTCACTTCGGCGTTGCCTCGCATGTTTTGCTCTACCTCTTTGGTGGAATGGCGATTCCAGAAACTTCGTATCGTGGCATGGGCCGAGCCACTTCATTACGCCCGCTGGAAACGTTGATCGTGGCCGCGGCGGGTCCGGCGTTCCAAATGCTGGTCGGCGTCCTCATGATCTTGGGTCTGGCGCTCGGTGGATTCGAAGTACCTTTTCGATTTCCATGGATCGATGCTTGGTTGCCAACCGGCGCACAACGATCGCTGCCTGATGTCTCACACGCATTTTTTAGTTCTTTTCTCCATGTCAGTATCCTGTGGGCGATTTTCAACCTCGCTCCCGTTTTTCCGCTTGATGGTGGCCAAATTTCACGCCAACTGATGATTCTTTCAGGACAATCAAACGCGATTTATAATTCATCGGTACTTTCGATCGCCACAGGCGCATTGATCGCCATGTACGGTCTCTCGTCAGGGAATATCTTCCTCGCCATCATGTTTGGCTTGTTGGCGATGTCGAATTACCAAACCCTTCAAGGTAATTATCATGGACGTGGTCCATGGTCATCGTAAATCGTCAGAGACCTTGACGATGTCCTTGTTTCGTACGATCATCTCTTGACGCAGACGGAACTTTTGTCAATACTAGTGTCAGCTTGCATTGCATTCGAAAAGAATTTTTGTCAGAATGCATAACCAAGCCAAGAACGCACAAGCAAGAATGCACAACGGTGACTGTAGGATGATGACTGGTAGGACGATGGCTGGTAGTATTTGATTCGTAGGATTTTTATACTGTCAGGGATATTTTGCTGTCAGGGGTATTAAGTCGGCCGCTGGAAACTGAAGCTTGTTGTTTCAGTTTATAACCTGCAGCCGGCATACATTTCTGGCGGGAATCTCATTGGCTAAAGGCAATTCGGAAGCCTATTGGGAAGGAACTCGCCGTTACTCGTTGATTGGAGGACGATTCAGTGGCCAAGAAGAAACGTGCAAAGAAGAAGAGCGCGGCTCGCAAAAAATCGACTAAAAAAGGCGTAGCTCGCAAGAAGAAGGGCGCAAAGAAGAAGGCTGCCAAGAAGGGCACAAAGAAGAAGGGCGCAAAGAAGAAAGCTAGCCGCAAGAAGAAGAAGAAGAAGACATCAGCGGCCACCGTGTAGTTTCCGTTTTGGGAAACGCTCCGAGTCCCTTAACCGGGTCTCGGAAGGCATGGTAGGAAAACAACGAGAAAGGGCTCCCCAATGGGAGCCCTATTTTTTTGGCTCCCAAAACCGGCTACGGCGGGTGCCACGATCGTAACCGTTCAGCGGCCGACCGGGCGGTGAACGGTTACCCACGACCCAATCCGGGGAGCAACGGCACAATTCCAGTTTTGGCTATAGGACTGGCAGAGACGCCAGTGAGGGTGAAGTCCGGACCTGGTCCGCTATCTGATGGACCAAGTTGAGCACGATGGAATCTAGAGAATTCGATACCATGGGGTCATCGTAAACGCAGTTGAGCCGCCCTTCGTCGCCGTTCACGCGAATCCCGAGATTGATGGGGACTCTGCCGAGAAACGGCACGCTCAGATCTGCCGCTCGGCGTTCCGCTCCGCCGCAACCGAAAATATCCGTATGGGTGCCACAATGGGGACAGGCAAATCCACTCATATTTTCTACCATCCCCAAGATTGGAATCTTGACCGTGCGAAACATGGCGATGGCCTTTACTGCGTCCAGCAATGCGACGTCTTGTGGCGTGCATACAACAACCGCACCAGATAACGGTAGAAGTTGCGATAGCGTCAGGGCAATATCTCCCGTGCCAGGCGGCATGTCGATAATCAGATAATCTAGATCTCCCCAATCGGTATCTCGTAAAAACTGCGTAATCGCACCATGCAACATCGGCCCACGCCACACCACCGCCTGTTCGGGCGGAACGAAGAAGCCCATCGACATCACTCGCATTCCGTGCCAATCCAACGGCCGAATCTTCCTTTCGGTCTGGCCACCAACTGCGGGCCGTTCCATCACTTGCGGTTGGCCGGTCAGCCCTAACAGATGGGGAATGCTTGGACCGTAAACATCAGCGTCCATCAAGCCAACAACACAACCATGCCGGTGTAGTCCTTGAGCCAAAGTTGCTGCAATCGTACTCTTGCCGACTCCTCCCTTGCCGGAACCGACCGCGATCACGGTTTTGGCCGTTACGCCCAATTGCCCCAAGGGGACAGGCTTGCGCACGTGAATCGCGCGCTCAATGCGAACGTGCTTTAAAGTTGGATCGGCTTGACGAAGGGTCTGCTCCGTGGACTTAATCGTGCTATCCCATAGTGGTGCTGAGTGACTAGTGAGTTCCAAGGTGAACGAAACGGAGTCGTTCTGGACCTCAAGATTTTGCACCTGTCCCGTATCCACGACGTTTCGTCCCGATTCTGGGTCTTTGACAGTCGACAAAATACCCTTCAAAGCCTGCAAATCCATGTCGAACCTATCTCCTCGATGTAGTTTTTGACAATTTACTTAAGACGGCGGCAACCGAAGCATACCCTTCGCTGGAGCCAACCAACACGCGGGCACCGTCCGATCGGGATGTCTGTGGTCGCTCCCGACAAAAAACCGTTGGATCGTCCGCACAATTCTTGGTACGTTCGCCATCCCCTCTGCCTGCACATCCAACGCTCCACATTCGCGTAGCAACCATTGCCACTCGATCAATTCCGTTGGCAGCACGACGACCATTCCACGCGACGTCGAATTGTGCACGGTTCGTACTTCGTGGCACAATTCGCCGAGATCTTGCGATCGGTCTACGTGCCGCACTACCATCATGGCGATCGCATGCTGAGGCAGCCACGGCAAATAGGGTATTTTGGCAATTTTCCAATGGACCAATCCGGTCACCCGCATCGTCTTGTCGAACCAGCGTCCCCAGGCCGGCGATACGCTTCCCACGCTAACGGAAACCGGGTGGACACAATGACCCGGATAAGAAACCGACGGCCCCCATCGGTCATCCCTTGTCTGCAACCCCCAACCGGCCATGCGATGCTCGCTTTCCACACAATTGCCACTCGACAATCAGGTCTCAGATCGGATCCATAGTGCATACCATTCGCGAACGGCCTAAAGGAACACCTTTACTCGTCGGGTGACTCTTCCTCAAATTCAATGAACGGAAGTGTGTCGTCTTCGCCCGTATCGGGTTCTGCCGTCGCTTCTTCTTTATTGTCGGAGACCGTACCGCCCATGAGCTGCTCCCATCGCCGAAGGAACTTTGGGCGATTCAAACCCACAAGCCGTGCAGCAAGCGTCTTGTTACCACCGGCGAGTTCAACGGCGCGTTGTAGGTAACGCGCCTCAATTTCCTGCAACATGGGCTCCAGTTCGATCGACTCGAGGCGTGGGGCTAATGGCAACGCTACCGACATCGCATCCCGAAACGCTGGTAGGAAATCGCTCGAGCGAATCGAAGGGCCCCGCGTTTCGTGGTAAGCTTCACCTATCCGTCGGTTGAGTTCCTCCAGCTGTCCAGGCCAAGCATGGGACTGCAGCAACTCGACGGCGTCAGCCGCCAACCCCATAATCTGCCGACCTGTTTCTAGGTTTAGAGACTCTACGATTTGCTGGGCCAGAATCGGCACATCTTCAATGCGTTCGTGCAGGTCGGGCAGGCGAATTGTCACCGACGCGAGGCGGCATGCCAGCCCCAAGCAAAATTTATCGGAGGCTGCCAAGTCCAAGAGATCTCGCTGCGAGGCAGCCACGATGCGAACGCTACTGTCGGACGTCCTGATCCAGTCCAGCAGAAATGTCTGGGACTCTCGTGGTATCGTATCGACATTCTTCAGTAGCAACGTGTGCGGTTTCTCTGATCGCCGGCTGGCAAACGATTGCATGTTGGCCGGAAATGTTTCGGGATCGAGTAGGTTGCAGTCGACCGACGTAAAACGCGTTGTCATATCGTCTGGAGTACTCTGCACCGCGTGGATCGCTTGCGCGACCGCCAAAAAATCCATTCCGGCCGACGCTACCAGCGAAACGTGTTCACAGGCCTTTCCCGCTAGCAGAACTTGTCGACGCACGCGCTGCTGTTGAGGGCTCTCTCCTACCAATCCATCCCAAGAATACGGTTTGTTATATCGCCGACGCACCTCCGTTAGCTGTCGATGGAGCGCTCGAGCGTCCGTGGAAACGTGAGGATCGTCGGCGGTAGCGCAACTCAAGTTGACCACGACAAGGACACTATTTTCCTCGTCCGCGCAACCTAGGGGCTGCCCCCAAGCCAAGAATCGGCCACTACTTTCTGGCGGAGACGTCACAGAAATAGCCATGACGCTCGCCTGGCCGCACATAATTTCCGGCGGCGGACAAAGGCGAAACGTAAGCTCATCGTATGCATCCTCGGCAGTGTGATCACTTTGCCAACGACACACCCTACCAATTAAATCATCCGCAGTACATTTCAGCCAATTTTCGCACGCGGGATTGCAATAGACGATCGTCCTGCTGTGATCCAGGACATAGATGGGAGAGTTGCTTTCGTCGCAAAGGCGAACAAGGATCGTGCGTGGAAAGCGAGAACGAGACATAGCGCCCGCCTAGTCGTTTGCTGAAAGCCCAGGCAAACGCGTTACCAAGGACTGTTCAGCCAATTTCCGGGCAGCGGGTGGCAAACCTCGTGCGTCGGATACTGCAGGTACAATGGAGGTTACGGCTGCGCCTCGAAAACCGGAGATCAACGCCTGCGGATAGACGCCAATCGCCAGCAACAGAATGGCGCACAAAACGGCTACTTGTCGCGGCACAGGCTCCGATCGTGGAACATCATCGATCATCGGTGTGCGAAACCAAAGGGTACCGACCACTCTCAAATAGTACGCGGCCGCGACCGCTGCGTTGAGGACGCCAACGACGGCCAACGCGAGCATCCAGTTAGCGACTTGAGGGGAAGAACTTACCGCTTGCGCAACACGTACGGCTCCCGTAAACAGCCCCAGCTTCCCCCAAAATCCAGCCAAGGGAGGAATTCCGGCCATCGAAAACATGAAGACGGAGAGGGCGAATGCCAACCAAGGTTCTCGGCGTGCCAACCCCGCCAGCTCGTCCAAATTCTCGGGAACCTGGCCGCCAATCCGCAAGCCGGCCAGTGCACAAAACGTTCCCAAGGATGCAATCGCGTAGACAGCCAAATACATTAACGTGGACGAAGCTCCATCCACCCATCCTGTCGGCCCCACGCCCGCTACGAGCACTGCGACTCCAATGAGCAGGTAGCCAGCGTGAGCAATCGACGAATAGGCCAGGAGGCGCCGCAAATGACTTTGCCACAGCGCACCAACGTTTCCCACCGACATGGTGATGATTGGTACGACGGCAAATACAGCGACCATGGCGGGGTTAAATTCAGGCCCCCAACAGGCGAGCAATCGCAATAACCCAGCCACCCCCACAATTTTGGGAGCCACTGCTAACAAACCGGCGTTCATGGGAGTCGCCCCTTGATAGACGTCCGGCGCGTAAAAATGTAGCGGAAAGGCCGCCAATTTAAATCCCAAGCCACAAAAAACAAACAGGACGGCCCACGGCCACATTCCGGACCATCCGTGTTCCAAAATCGAATTGGCGGCCGACCCGCTGGAGACCAAAGAGGTCGTTCCCGTCAAGAGATACACCCAGGCCAATCCGTACAAGAAGAAGGCCGAGGAGAAGATACTCAGGAGAAAATACTTGATCGACGACTCCGACGAGCCAACGTCTCGCCGTCCAAGAAAGAGCAAAGTATAGGTCGGTATGGAAACCAATTCCAGCGCCACGAATAGCAGGCTCAAATCGGCCGCGGCGGCTACCAACATACAACCGGCAAACACGAAGAGAGTCAAACCGATTCGTTCTCCTTCCAGGGAATCCTGGCGTTCGGTCCGACTGCCTCCGTGGACAAAGATGGCTGCCGCAATGAGCGTTACCCAACGGAGCGCCATACTGAGCGGATCGGCGAACAGGATTCGGTCCGACTGGAGCACCGCCTGCGTACCAGGGCCGACGAGAAATAGCACGGCGGCCAAAACAACAGCCCGCCCCGCAGCGCGCAGAACCGATGCCGATGCGTGAAATGGGCTTGCCAATATAATGGCAGAGGCGCCCAGCACCAAAATGATTTCCGGGATTAACCGCTGAATTGTTGCGCCATCGGTCACGGTACGCGATCCTCCGCCAGATGTAGAACAGTTGCTTGATGGTCGTCAGCGGGCGATGAAACGCTCGCTTCGAGATGCCGCAATTGGCCATTCACGCTCGGAGCAATGACCTGCACGAACCAATTCGGCATGACGCCAATCCATACGACCAAGACAGCAAGTGGCGCCAGCGCCGCGATCTCACGCCAATTCAGGTCGCCAATTCCATCGATTCCGTGGGGCGTCCGCAGTTCACCGAAAAGAACGCGACGCACGAACCACAACATATACCAAGCGCCCAGGATCACCCCCAAGAGGGCCACAATCGACACCAAACGCAACATCCAAGCCACTTCTGCCGGGGCCTCTACCCATCCGCGGTAAAACATACCTACCAAGACGAGGAATTCGCCCGCGAAGCCGTTGAGGCCAGGCACACCAACACTGGAGAATGTGAACAGAATCAGAAAGAACGCGAACCAAGGCATGGGGCCGGCTAGTCCGCCCAACTGATCAATTCGCCGCGTATGAAACCTTTCGTAAGCCATACCGATCAACGCGAATAGTGCCCCAGTCGATATACCGTGATTGACCATCTGTAACACAGAACCTTGCAATCCGATCGAATTCATCGCAAACAAACCCAGCATGCAATAGCCTAAATGACTGACACTTGAATAGGCAACGAGTCGCTTCATGTCCTCTTGAATTAACGCCACCAGCGCACCGTACACAATGCCGACTGCCGCCAGGATCAATATCCAAGGAAAACAAATTAGCGATGCCTGGGGTAACAGAGGCAAACTAAATCGTAGAAAGCCGTAGGTGCCAATCTTGAGCAAGATACCTGCCAAGAAGACGCTGCCTGCTGTGGGAGCCTGCACGTGTGCCAGGGGCAACCACGTGTGCAATGGAAACAACGGCACCTTAATCGCAAAACCGGCGAACAACGCCAGGAAAACCCAAAGTTCCAGCTGCGGATGCGTCGCATAGATTGGGTAAGCCGCCAGCTGTTGCTCCACGTAGGCCATGGAAAACGACAACACCTGCCCGTCTCCATGCGTGTGGGCCCATAAGACTAAGCTCAGTAGACCCAAGAATGTCAGAACGCTCCCTGTCAAAGTAAAAAGGAAGAACTTAACTGCGGCGTACCGACGTTCCTCGCTACCCCAGATTCCAATCAAGAAAAACAGCGGGATCAGGGTAAATTCAAAAAAGACGTAAAATAAAATCACATCTCGAGCTGAGAAAACTCCTAAACAACCCGATTCTAGCAACAGCAACATGCAATAAAACAACCCCGGTCGATCGTCGATCGCTTCCCAGCTTACCAAGACCGATGTCATCATTAACACTGCCGACAATGCATACAGCCAATAGCTAATGCCATCGAGCCCTAAGGAAAATCGAATATCCCAACCGCTGGCAGATCCTGACCAGGAAACATTCGCTCCTTCGATCATCGCGCCGGACAAAATGGTGCTGCGCCCCTGTACAACTACCAACATGACAAAAGCAAGGGTCACGACCGAAGTCCCTAACGCGACCCAGCGTGCCATGCTCCGATTGGTGCACATCACGGCGATTAGCGCACCGACAATCGGTAACAGCACACTGATTGTGAAACAATCGGCTAATGACATGCGGGAAGTCAGCTCCGGGCGAATAAAACACTGAAAAGATAGATTACTAACGTACCTAAGATTAAACTGAGGCCGTAGAACGGAACCACACCGGTCTGGCTCCGGCGAACAATCCCGCCCAAATCTCGCGGTAGACGACCCGTAAGATTAACCATTCCGTCCACCAGCATTCGGTCGACAGCATAAAGAAATTCTGAGAATTTCAAAATCGGGAGTACCACGAACCATTGGTACAATTCGTCAATGAAAAACTTTCCGGCGGAAAGTCGATAAGGCGATATGTAGTATCCGAGCCACAGTGGGGACAAGAGAACGCTAACCACGAGCGTGATTACCGTGCCGAAGAAGCGGGTGATCCAGCCGCAGCCACAACGCTCCGCGACTTTTACCAGCGCGGGTAGCCCCAGCCGGTATCCAATGCCGTCCAACCATCGGAGGTCGGCCGTCTGTTCCAACCACTTCATTTGCAAAAATTGGCCGAGCAAGTCGACTTCGTCGCGACGTCCCAAATACAGGAAAGCGGCGAGAGCGATGCCAGAGCACGCTACGGCGGTACTTGTAACGGCAATCATGGTATGTGACGAAGCATGGCCGGCCGCTTCGTCAGGCCCTAAAGCCAGTACGGCCAAGGACGGTGTTTTGGCCAAGAACGCCGGTAGTCCACTATTTGCATTTGCTCCTACGAGCCCAATTACCACCGAGCACACCGCCAAGACAAGCAACGGCCACGCCATGCTCGGCGGCGATTCATGGGCATGGTGTCCCGCTTCCTCAGGTATGACCATTTTTCCGTAGAATGTGAGAAAAAAAGCTCGAAATGTATAAAACGCGGTAAGGAACGCAGTGATCAACGCCGTGCGATACAACCAGATAAAGATCGTCGCTCGTACGTTATCCGTATCGCTCGCTGCGTGGCCTATCGCAATGTCGAAAGTTGCGTCTGGTCGGTAGGCGACTTCCGACGTCATTTCAGCGTGCGGAACGAGCCCCTCATCATGCACTGCCACCAAGATCGCATCTTTGCTCCAAAAGCCAGCCAACGGAAATATTCCCGATAATGCCAAACAACCAACGGCAAACGTCGCATGTGTTATGGGCATGACATGCCGCAATCCACCAAATCGGCGCATGTCGATCACATGCCCCATCGCGTGCATGACGCTGCCGGATCCCAAGAAAAGAAGCGCCTTAAAAAATGCGTGCGTAAACAAATGGAACATTCCGGCAATGATGCCCGATAGACTCCCGGTGCCAAGCGACAGGAACATATATCCCAGTTGACTGACCGTGGAATAAGCCAGTACGCGTTTCAAATCGTTCTGCGTCAGTGCAATTAACGCGGCCATCAAGGCCGTCCCTCCGCCCACGAGTGAGACCGTCAATTGCGCCGAAGGTACGGCGAAGAACAGGGGCGAAGAGCGAGTCACAAGATAGACGCCGGCAGTTACCATCGTTGCCGCATGGATCAACGCCGAAACCGGAGTAGGACCTTCCATGGCATCGGGAAGCCACACGTGCAGAGGAAATTGAGCACTCTTACCACATGCTCCCAATAACAACAGGAGGCAGATGGCCAAACCGATGCCACCACCCAAATACGGAAGTTGGTCCGTGAGTCGCTGCTGGCCAAGAATTCCCGCCACCGCATCGGTATCGTGAAAATTCAGGGTACCGTAATTTAGCCACATCAAGAGTATTGCTAGGGTCAAGCCAAAATCGCCTACGCGGTTTACAAGAAAGGCCTTCATACCTGCCGCCGCCGCCGACGGTTTTTTATACCAGAACCCGATGAGCAGATAACTGCACACGCCAACCGCCTCCCAAAACACGAACAGCAATAGATAGTTGCTGGCTGTTACAAGCATTGCCATGGAAAAAACGAATAGCGATACATACGCAAAAAATCGCCAATAGCCGGGGTCATCGTGCATATATCCAATGGAAAACAGCACAACAAGAAAAGCGATAAACGTCACCATGACCAACATGATGGAGGTCAATGGATCCAAACGTAGCGTCACATCCATCAAGAAAGATGCCGTGTTTCCATTTCCATCGCCGGGAACGGCTAACCAGGTATAGAACGTCGTCCACTCTTCCACGCCCACGGCACCCTCGGCTGGCAACCGCTGAGAGACCTGTTGCAACAGTAGACAACTAATAAGAAACGATCCACCGATTGCCAGTAGCGCCGGCCAATGACTGCGATGCCGCAAAAGGCGTGGCCCCAGCACGGCCGTCACGATGGCCGCGAATAAAGGCAGACCTGGAACGAGAATAAGTAAGTTGAGTGGCTCAAACATGGCTTCGATGCAACTGATCTTCCTGATTGATTTCGGGAGCCACACCGGCTGGCGTTAACGTTGGCCAGACCGGATCGGACGTCGATTCGGATTCGGGTATGTCATGGTCGACGAAAGACGCTCGACCTTCTTCACGATTACTTTGCCAAGACAAAATATCTAGATTTCCCTGACGGCTGTACAACATCATTACCAAAGCCAACCCCAGCCCCGCCTCACAGGCAGCTACGGCGATAATCAAAATGACCATCACCTGTCCGTCCAACTGATTGTGGTAGGCTCCAGCAGCAATCCAGGTCAACGATACGCCCTGCAACATCATTTCGACGCACAGGAACATGACGATCAGATTTCGCCGCACAAGAAAGCCGAACATTCCCAGCGCAAATAGCCCCGCGCCTACCAACATCGTGTGCTGACACAAACTATCAAAGTCGTTCACGACAACTGCTCCTCAATTCCGGATGCCGTTCCATAACTAGCGATTGCCACGGCTCCGACCAACGCCGCAAGAAGCAAAGTTGCGACGACCTGGACCGGAATGAGGTACCGCGAAAACAACTGGCCGCCAAGCTGAGCCACGTGACTTTCGGGAAATCGTTGCGCCACGGAGTTTGCCACCGGCAGCGAAGCTGCGGCCGATTGAACGTGATCGGCGCCAGATTCGATCAGCCCTGACGAGACCACTTCCGCACCTTCCTGGCGATTGGGAAACGATTCTTGATGCAATCCGGCACAAATCATAACAAATAGCAGTGCCGCTGCCGGAGCTGCCCACCAAGCTGGAACTTTTCCCCACGTCAATCGGTCGCAAGGATCGCGGCCCGATGATTGGGCAAGCATCAGCACGAAAAGAAAAGTCACAACGATAGCACCAGCGTACACCGCGACCGTCGCGACTGCCACGAATTGCCCACCCAACAAGAGCATCATCATGGCGGTACCCATTAACGTAACCGCAAACCACATGGCACTATAGACGGGATTCTTGGCCGTAACGGTTGCCAACCCCGATACCAAAGCCAGGGATGCCATCAGTCGAAATGTAACAACGACCGGAATTGTTCCCGACAACTCCGGCAACAATCGAACACAGAATCCCAGTCCAGCCAGACAGGCAAGTACTCCCAAGACACGCCACCCACCGCGGGCCCCCGGCTGCAACGCCCACAACCCGCTAATCAAGAACATTGTGCCCAAGACAGCCCACATGGCCGGTTGGTCTTTCCATGCCAAAAGACTTGCCCAGCCGTTAGCAAAAAAATCTGTCGCTGCCAACAAGCTGGTGACCGCAAACGTCGAGAATTCGCTCATAGTGTCCCTCCTAGCGACTTTGACTGCATGGGCTCAGAGTCCTTCGTCGCGTCGTAGACACTCAATAATTTTTCCTTGTCGAAGATCATTTCCTCACGACTACGCCCTGTCAGATTGTACAAACTGGTCAACTCAATCGCGTCTACGGGACATGCTTCTTCGCACATGCCGCAATAGATACAGCGCAATTCGTCAATCGTGAAACTCTGGGGATACTTTTCGCGATCTTCCCATGGACTCTCGGCAGCTAGAATGTCAATGCAATGTGCCGGGCAGGCCGTTGCACAAAGGAAACAAGCCACACACTTAACTCGCCCTTGTTCGTCCCGATTGAGCCGATGCACGCCGCGATAAATCAGTTTATTCCCTAGTTTGGGCTCTTCATCGGGATAGCTAACAGTCACCTTTTCGGACACCAGGTGACGCGCAGTGGTTGTCAATCCGCCAAACACAAGTGGCAGGTACATTCGCCCTGCCCAACCGAGCTGCGGTTCCTCTACCCACTTGATTCTCGTATCGTTCGATTGCATGGGACACCGATTCCTTGCGTTAGCCTGCCGAGGGACGACCTTCGAAATCTAACTGTTGATCGACATGTTGGAGATCCAGATTTCGCCGCGGACGATTGTCACCGATCATCGGTTGCGTCAGGGCGACAGCGCAGAGGCCCAAAAATGCCACACCCCATCCGGCAACACAGAAAAACAGTGCCGTGCCCCCTCCGCCCAAGCGGGAGTCAAGCCAATTTCCGGCCACCGATGGATGGGCGAGCTCTGTGCAAATGGCCACCGCCACCAGATTCAATAGCCCCAGTGGCAGCATGACCTTCCAAGCCAGCGACATCAGCTGATCGAAGCGAAACCTCGGCCAACTCCAGCGAATCAACATAAAAAAGAAAATCAAACCAAACGTCTTCGCCATCAAGACCGCCATTCGCAATAGCGCTCCTACCCAGCCCACATCGACCCCGGATCCCGTAACGCCCCACAAATGCCATCCACCTAAATATAAAATCACGATCAGAAATGATGCGGTTATCATGTGGATAAATTCCGCCGTAAGAAACAGAACAAGTTTCATTCCGCCATATTCCGTGTGGTAACCTCCGACTAACTCCTGTTCGCACTCGGTCAAATCGAAGGGAAGTCGACCCGCTTCCGCAAATGCGGCGACCAGGAAGACGACAAATCCCAGCGGCTGAGCCAAGACGAACCAGACCCCGGAATCTGCCTGGTGCTGGATGATGGCGTCCAACCGGAGCGAATGACATGCCAACACAACACCCAGTATCCCCAGGCCCAGGGGCAATTCGTACGCGATCATTTGGGCGCTGGAACGCAGCCCCCCCAGAAAACTGTACTTGCTGTTGCTCGACCAACCACCAAGAATTACTCCATACACAGCGATACTGGACAGGGCAAAGACGTAGAGCATACCCACGTCCAATTGGGTCGCCACGAGCAGTGGAATCGGTTCCTTAATACCCAACTGCGTTATTTCGGGCACCACGCTGCCAAGAGGAATTGCTGCAAACGCCGCTAACGCGGCAGTCATGATTACGATCGGCGCAATGATATAAAGCGGACGATCGACTTGCGCTGGGATATATTCCTCTTTAAAGATCATTTTCAAACCGTCCGCCAACGGTTGTCCCAACCCCATCAAACGGATCTTCGTCAACGGGATGCCAACGCGGTTTGGGCCGTGTCGGTCCTGCACCCAAGCGGCGACACGACGTTCAAGCAAAACGAAATACGCAGCGGCGGTCATGATCCCCCCTAACATGAGGGCAATTTTGACCAACACTAGCACTAGCGCTGTTGTTTCGACGGACATCATGAATGAAAAGCCCTATTGTCTTCATGACCGACGCACGGTCATCTTGCCAACCGTTAGACGGAAGCCAACTGATTTAATTTGAGATCGACACCGGTATCGGGCACCTCTTCCAAGACCGCGGCGAAATAACTCATTTCCCGGCCAAGTTCCTGCAGAATGTCAGCCGGTCGGTAAAGACCGCTTCGTCCAGCCAAACGCCACAGCATCTGTCCCTCAGTTTGTACACCTTGCGGGGGCCTCACGGCCCAAGTGAACGACTGCAATCGGTCCTTTGCGTTCACAAAAGAACCGGCACGTTCCACCCATGCCGCAGACGGAAGGACCAAGGTCGCATGTTCGCTTAACGCGGAAGCAAACAAGTCCTGAACGATCAACGTTCGATTTTTTGCCAATCGACTTGCCTCATCGGAGCTGATACCGTTCGCTTCAGGGTAGCCGCCGGTGAACCACACGGTTGCCTGAGCGCCACATTCATCGCCGACCGATTCCCAGGAAATTAATCGTCCCTGAAAACGACTCGCAATCTCTTCCACACCGCGCCGATTGGGGCACTTCTCGGCGCGGATCGTGAATCCGTTCGGAAAGGTTTCGTTTTCACCGACACAGGGGATCGGACCAACGGAAATTACGGCCTTTGGCTGAACTTGTCGCGCATAGGTCGCCAACAAATACGCTTCTTCTACGGTTAGAAACGGCGATAGAACGACGACGAGCTCTTGACTACTCCTCACCAACGCATCCATCCGCGCTATGGCAGCGTCCCAAGTTAAGGTTGTTTCTGTCTCGCCGTCACGCTGGCGAGGTTCCGTCAGGCGGCGTGCATCGTGGACATATTTGAAACCGTAACGACCTTCGTCGCACATCCACCATTGATTGATATGGGGATTCTCTCGTGGCTTGATCCGGTAGACTCGATCTTGGTTCTCTTCGACATGAATGGAACATCCGGTCGAACAGCCGGCGCATACGCCCGAGTGACGTTTCATGAACCATACTCGCTGCGAGTACAGAAAATCGACGTCCCCCAGGGCACCTACGGGACACAAGTCGACAACGTTGCCTGACATTTTGTTGTCCAACGGAAATCCAGGAAATGTATCAATCTCTTCGTGGGCACCGCGATTGATCACCATGAGTTCATTCGTGCCGGTAATTTCGCGAGTAAAGCGTACGCACCGAGTGCACATCACACAACGATCGACGAACAATGTCACCGATTCGCCGACCGGTCGGCGTCGACTGGAGAAGGGATCAATGTCCGCCCGCCTCTGTTCGCGTCCATAGGAGAAATGGTAATCCTGCAAGGAACATTCGCCGGCTTTGTCACAAATGGGACAGTCGACGGGATGTCGCAATAGCAAGTCTTCTTCGACCATCTGGCGTGCAGCCCGAACTTTTTCACTATCCGTGACGAACACGGTACCGTCGGTGGCTGGCGTTTGGCAGGCCGGAACAACCTTGGGCAGCAGCGAAACCTCACCCGTTTCGGCGTTCTTGCGACCACTTTCGACCAAACACATACGACAGCTGGCTACGACCGACAGTCCTGCATGCCAACAATAATGTGGTATTTCAACACCGGCACGGTGCGCCGCCTGGATGCCATTGATGTGTTCATGGGGACCTACTTCAATGTCGATCCCGTTGACAGTTACGTGCCCCATTTCAATGACCCCCATGCGATAAGGACGAGAGCGCCGGCACGGCATCTGTCTGCTGGTATCCGGAAGGATTTGTCCGCTGCATATATTCCTCAAATTCAGAACGGAATTTTCGTATGGCATTTTTTAGCGGCCAGGCAGCTCCATCCGCCAAGCCACAAATGGTGGTACCCGGCATGATTCCGATGGTATCACCGATTTCCAACAACAGATCGAGATCTTTGAGGCGTCCTCGGCCCGCCCGTATGCGTTCTAACATCCGCAGCGCCCACGCCGTACCTTCTCGACACGGCGTGCACTGTCCACAGCTTTCATGCGCAAAAAATCTCGCACTGTTGTGCAGAAAATCTACCATGGAAACCGTTTCATCCATGACGACGACGGCCGCGGTTCCAAGGCCCAGGCATCCATAGCGACCGGGACCGGCGAAATCGAGCGGACAATCAAACTCATCCGCCTTGAGCAGACCCATGCTAATTCCGCCCGGAATCGCCGCTTTGGCGTGCCGGTTTTTCCATACACCACCGCCGAAATGGTCCACCAATTGATGGACCGTAATTCCTAGTGGTGCTTCGTAACATCCTGGACGCTCAACATGCCCACTAAGGCAATACAATTTCGGGCCGTAGCTACCGGGATCACGAGGATTTTTCGGATCGGCCGGCACTCCCAACGATTTAAACCAATCAACGCCGCGGTCCACAATCTGTTTCACGCAGGCCACGGTTTCGACGTTATTGACCACGGTCGGCTTGCGGAAAACACCTTCAACGGCCGGAAATGGTGGCTTGATGCGCGGCCAAGCCCGTTTCCCCTCCAGGCTCTCAATCAGTCCGGTCTCTTCGCCACAGATATATGCTGCCGCACCGCGATGAGGAAAGATATCCAAACAAAAGCCCGATCCTAGCACCGATTTGCCGAGTATACCCGCGGAATAACATTCGTCCAGCGCTTTCAGCAACCTTTCCCATGCCCGCGGGTACTCGTACCGCATGTAGTAATAAGCCGTGACGGACCGCGTAGCATAACACGCCAGGATCAGGCCCTCGATCACCTGATGGGGATCCTCCTCCATCAGGATTCGGTTGTTAAAAGTCCCCGGCTCGCTTTCGTCTGCATTTAGGCAAAAATAGATCGGTCCGGGATGGTCCTTGGGTAGGAAACTCCACTTCAACCCCGTGGGAAACCCAGCACCACCTCGACCCCTGAGACTCGAATCCTTGATGAGCTGAATCAAGTCCTCGGGTTTCATATCGCGCAGCACGCGTGCCAATCCCTCGTAACCACCGTCTGCTCGATAGTCCGATAGCGTATGGCTCTCCGGGCGGCCAATCCTCGACAGGAGCACGGGCGTATTGTTTGTCAGGTCTATTTCCACGTGATTCTACCTACGCTTGCAGCCGATTCATGATGTACCCAAAGCACCACAGGAAGCCAGAAACTCCTCGCTGCTTTCCGCTGTCAGATGCCCAACCAATTGATCTCCGGCCAACATGCAAGGAGCCAACTCACACGCCCCCAGGCATTCCCCAAATTCGAGCGTCAGTTTGCCATTGGCGGTGGTCTCGCCGGGTTGAATCTTCGCCTTAGCACACATGTGCGCGAGGACCTCCTCGCCGCCACGCAAAGCACAACTGATCGACCGACAAACCCAAGCGCGAACTTCACCGTGCGGCGCTTGTTGCGGAAAAAATCCATAGAAAGAAAGCGTGTCCTGCACTTGAGCGGGACTTAGCTCCAAGAGTTCGGCAATTTCAACCACTGCCTGCAAAGGGACGTGCCGCAAGTACTTATTGACGACATGGAGCGCTGGCAGGGTCACGGCTTGGCGGGTCGGATACCGAGCAAAATACTTGCGAATCTCGTCCCGCATTTCGTTATTGAGCACCGGAGTGCTATTCGATTTTTTTTCTGTACTTGGCATGATTGATTTTTATCAGCTTATTGCGGCCGAGGTATGCGGCCGCAGATTATCGATCCAACTCGGCCGCAATAATATTGAGACTGCCTAAAACAGCCACGACATCGCTCAGCGTGTGCCCTCGAATTAACTTTGGAAACAACGAAAAATGAATATACGACGGGGGACGACACCGCGCCCGATAGGCCACATTGCTGCCATCTCCCACGACATAAAAGCCAAGTTCACCGTTTGGCGCTTCGACCGCCGCGTAAGATTCATCGCACGGTACCTCAAATCCCCGGTTTGCCATCACCAGCTCGAAGTGGGTAATCGTCCCTTCGATGGTCTGGTAGACATTTCCTTTCGGCGGTAGCGTCGTGCGATCCTCTTCGCCCAAATTCACTGGTCCACTGGGAAGATTCTCGATCGCTTGCTCAATGATTTTCAAACTCTCGCGAATCTCGGCCATGCGCACATAGTACCGCGCGAAGCAGTCACCTGCCTTGGCGCAACAGACCTGAAAGTCAAAGTCTTTGTAACACAGATAGGGTTCATCTAAACGCAAGTCGCGTGTGACACCACTGGCGCGTGCCACCGGTCCGGATGTACTCCATTGAATGGCCTCCGCCTGAGAAAGGACACCAACGCCCTTGGTGCGATCAACAAAAATGCGATTCCGATTTAGCAGTCGTTCCATGTCATCCAACGTGCGGGGAAAATTCCGCAAAAACGCGCGGATCTTTTCCACCACTAACGGAGTCATGTCGTGCATGACTCCGCCAACCCGTGTATAGCTGTTGGTAAAACGGGCACCGCAGAGTGTCTCAAAGATGTCGTAGATCTTTTCTCGTTGGTAGAAGGCATACAGGAAAAATGTAAATGCCCCTACGTCCAATCCGATTGCTCCGGTACTCAATAAATGATCACTAACGCGCGCAAGTTCGGAGACGATTACGCGAATGTATTGACACCGTCGAGTCGGCTCCAAGCCTATCAACTTCTCCACCGCGTGGTGCCACGCGACGTTGTTCGCCATCGGCGAGATATAGTTCATGCGGTCCGTAACGGTCACGTACTGGTTATAGTCCAGTTTCTCCGCGATTTTCTCAAACCCGGAATGCAGATATCCAATATCAGGAATTGCATCGACGACACGCTCACCGTCCAACTTGAGAATAATCCTGAGCGTCGTATGGGTGGCTGGATGCTGCGGACCGAAATTCAACGTCCAAAGATAGTCCTGCCCCTGATCGGGCGTTGTCATCGTTTCACCGGCAGTGACAGGCACACTACATCTCCTTGATCAGGCAAAGCTGGCAGTGCCTACGGAAACAGGCGCCACACATTGTGAATACCCCTAAGCTTGCGACCGTGTCAAAACGGGAAAATTGTGCCGCTCTCCGCACCCCTGCAGCGGATAATCTTTGCGCAGCGGATGAGCAGAAAACTCCTCGGGCAATAGTATGCGTCGCAAGTCGGGATGCCCTTCGAACCGAATCCCAAACATGTCCCAGACTTCACGTTCCATCCAATCAGCACCGGCCCAAAGCGACACCACAGACGGCACCGAAAGTTCGGGCTCGTTGAGGCCCACTCGGACTGTCAATCGCTGCGAACTCTGGGTATTGGCGAGCAGATACACTAACCCGAAACGATCGGAGGCATTTCGATAGTTTAAATAGTCGACGCACGTCACATCGACTAACAAATCGAACCCCAAGCGGTCACGCAAGCACTGCATACTGAGCCCCAGCGTGCTGGCCGACAACCAAACTCGGTCCTGGCCGCGGAACTCATCGCTTCGTAGCGCCGGGTCGAACTTCTGTAGCTCCGGCAAGATCCTGTGCAAGTTGCTCATCGACAATCCTTCTCCCGGAAACTGGCACGCACCTGAAACTAACGAAAAATGGGTGTCTGGCCGAGAATCGGTAGCTCAACAAGTGCTCGCTTCCGTTCCTGCCGGTGGCGTGTATTAAATTCACTCCCTTCCAAAGTGCCCTCCCGCTGGATCTTGTCTTGCAGGTCGATGATCCCTTGGATCAACTGTTCGGGACGCGGCGGACAACCCGGTACGTACATATCCACCGGTATGAATCGATCAATTCCCTGCACGACACTGTATGTATCAAATACGCCCCCCGTCGATGCACAGGCGCCCATGGAAATACACCATTTTGGTTCGTGCATCTGTTGCCAAATACGCTGCAACACCGGCAACATTTTCATCACAACACGGCCCGCCACAATCATCAAGTCGCATTGGCGAGGGCTAAATCGAAACACCTCGGCGCCAAACCTCGCCAAATCGTGGCGACTCGCACCCGTTGCCATCAATTCGATACCACAGCACGCCGTAGCAAACGGCATCGGCCACAAACTGTTCTTGCGACACCAGTTGGCCAAGGAGTCCAATTGGGTAACGATCACATTTTCTGGAAGCTCTAGCGCCATTTCAGCACTCCTCGTTTCCATTCGTAGACCAGCCCCAGTACGACCAGTCCCAGAAAAAACAAGACTCCGCAAAACACAACGCCTCTGCCACTTCCGGCCCCGGCTGCAATCGCCGCGTCAATCCCCTGAGGATGGTGACTGGCCACAGCCCACGGGTAAAGAAACAACAGTTCGACATCAAAAATCAAAAACGCGATTGCCACAAGATGAAATCGAACGTCAAAACGACGCCGCGAATCATGAATCGGGTCCATCCCGCTTTCGTACGGCATCCGTTTGACAGCGGTCGCACGGCGGGGTCCGAATAACGTCCCGACCACCACCATCCCCACCGATAGCGCCCCTGCAGCTAGCAAAAACAACAAGACCGGGAGCGCCTGATCGACCATAACCTGTTACCAAAAAATAACTTAGAAAGCGTTCCAAAAAGCTTGTGAATTTTATCACAATCATTCTTTGAAAAAAAGGCCACTCCCCTTTCGGCATACGAGCTCGCAACCGCCATACAGAAACCGACACATTCTACCCTGTATTCCCATTTTACCAATTGATTCAACGTCGATCTGGCTGCTGACCCTGAGCCTCGCTATGATCGGGGGGCCTACAATTCGCCAAGTGGATCCCATTGGAATGCCCTCATGATCGATCGCGCTGTGCAAAGGTAAGACGTCGTCGAACTGCTACGATCGCTCGTACGAATTCCCAGCCAGAATCCGATGGGCCGAGGTATGTGGGGAGAGGGATTCTGCGAAGGCCGGCTAACCGATTTTTTGGAGAGACTGCTAGCTGAATGGGGGATCGCCACGGAACGACATAATGTCCACCCTGAGCGTGACAACTTATTGGCGCTTCTCCCCGCCTCGGACCCCCACGACACTCGACTGTGGCTCTGGGAAGTCCATCAAGATACCGTACCGACAGACGGAATGACTATCGACCCATTCGCGGCGGAAATTGTGAATCAACGGGTCTACGGAAGAGGTGCTTGCGATGTAAAGGGAGCGATGGCCTGTCTGCTCGCAGCAGTAGGAGAACTCCAAACGCGGCCACATCCCCATCTTGTATTGGCATTCACCGTCAATGAAGAGTTCGGGTTTAGCGGAGCAAAGAGACTCGTTGAAACCTGGCAGTCGGGCCGATCAAGAATCCTGCACCGTGCGCCCGATTTAGCGGTAGTGAGCGAACCTACCGATCTGCACGTTGTAACGACTCACAAAGGAGCCGTCCGCTGGCGGATCCATGCCAAAGGGAGGGCGGCCCATAGCTCCACACCCCAACTTGGCCAAAACGCCATCTATCGAATGGCGCCCATATTAGGCCGTTTGGAATACTATGCGTCGCATGTGCTGTCGCAATCCCCGTCCCATCCACAACTCGGACTACCGAGTTTAAGTGTCGGGTTGATTCAAGGGGGGACGAGCGTAAACGTTGTACCAGACAACTGTTGGATCGACATTGACCGCCGTCTGTCACCCGACGAATCGGCCCAAGAAGCGCGCCAGCACGTGATCGATTTTCTGGACCAATCCCTGCCGGGAATGGCAGAACATGCCGAACCATTTCTTCAGGCACGAGGACTTTCGGACGGGGTCAATCTTCCCCTAGCGGACGAGTTGATCTCGCACGTGCAACAACTGGGATGGCCTTCCGCCAGGATTGCCGTCCCATTTGGCACCAATGCGGCCGAAATTGGGGCGCACGGATTTCCCACCGTCGTCTTCGGGCCCGGAGACATTCGTCAAGCTCATACAGCCGACGAATGGATCTCCATCGAATCGCTACAACGAGCCGTAGCGGTCCTGGTCCAATGGGCTTCGGCAAAACCTACCAGCGGAACCTAAAACACGTCCAAGTTGAATTGGTGCCCGCTGTGGTACAATCGCTTGCTGGGATATTCGTTGTGCCATTTCTTGTTGTAAACAGGTATACGCATTTCCTGCGGGTAGCGAAAATACATGCTATCACTGCTCTTGTAGTACTCTTGCCCCCAGTAGTTCTGAGGATAATAGACGTACGGGTAGTGATAAAAGCGGTCCCAGTTTCCGCTCCCCTGGTGGGTATTCCACGACCGACCGTACGCTTGTTGAGCTGTCGCGGTGCTGCTTGCCTCGTGCAAGCACACCACGCAACAAATGATTCCTAACGTGCGACTGAACATTGTGCGGATCGACCCCATCGACCATTTCCCCTTCCGTTCAGCAGAACTAGGGGGACTCCCCCATCGCCCTGCAGTATGCAACCGGCTCGTGCTACGCGTAGTGTTCACGCGTCCCTCACTCGAAGAATCGACTACGACTTACCGGTCTATCCAGAACAAAAGGTGCTGCAAGTACAACGGTCAGAACCAGAAATGAATTCGCAAATTACCCATACTGCTCATTGCCCCCAAAACACAAGCTCCCAGCACGACTCTAAATTCAATCGTCCTGGGAGAATGCAACGGGGTCATGTCAGTTACGAGTCGCCGGGCAGGCGGCCGAGGGAAATTTCTTTCTCCCATTCGTCCATCAAGGGCCAATCAACGGCGCATGTGCCGAAATCCGCCATGTGGCAATATTTTTCTAGCCGCACGATAGCTTCTTCCAGACGCTCGTTGTTCTTGCGGAAAACGGGACCATGGCTAGGGAGTAACCACTGAACATCACTGTCGCGAATCCGCTGAAGCGACCGGACAAAATCAGTCAGGTTGCTGCCGTGATGTGCGTCGATTGCGCCGACACAATTGTCGCGGTAGATATTGTCACCACTAAATAACAAATCGCCCAATCGAAACGAGAGCTGACTATCGGTGTGGCCTGGCGTATGCCAAACTTCGAGGGACAAGTCGCCAATTGAAATGATATCCCCGTCGACTACCTGCAAATCGACCTCAACGGGGGGCATCTCTAGGTCAATGTCCTGGGCCACGATTTGCGCGAAGGTCATCAGTCGATCCCCTGTCTGTAAGGCGGGCACGGCGTTGGGGTGCGCCGTAACGGGGGCTTTCACCAACTGCTTCGCGCGGGCCAGACCTTGCACGTGATCAACGTCGGCATGCGTGGCAATCAACGTCTTGCATTTTGACAGTGGAAAATCCATTTGGCGAATGATTTCGATAATCTCATCGACGGTATCCTGATATCCGATATCGATGAGCACCCACTCCTTCTCGAAGTAGACCAAGTAGACGTTGCAGCCGATCAGATATCCGGCTTGGAAGTTTAATTCGATGACGTTGGGAAAAATTGGCTTGGGTACCAGCATGGCTGTTTCCTTCGAGGGCGATTGGCAACCTCCGATTGTAAGGAGCTTGACCGGATTCATCAACCAAGCTCTGTGTTTGTGCCAAGAATGGCCGCCAATCCCTCACGGTACGACGGATAGAGAAACTGAAATTGAAGCCGCTGTCGCAGCATTGCGTTAGAAATCCGCTTGTTGGCCGTTCCTCGCCCGCGTGGTACATCGACATCGGGTTCGACGAAGCTGGGAAGTGGGGCTCCGATTCGCCGAGCGATTTCGGACAAATATTCGCGACGGGGGACCGGTTGCCCGTCGCTGACGCACAAGAGAGGGGGGGGCACGGCTGCGGCAGCAAGTGTGGCAACAACGCGAGCCGCATCATCTACATGAACGAGGTTGAGATATCCATCGGCCGAAACGGCTAATGGGAGACCGGCCTCAATCTCGTTACGACGCGGGACACGACCCGGACCGTACAACCCGGCCATCCGCAAGACGGAATGCCTGAACTGCCAGTACGGATCTTGCAGGAGTTGCTCGGCTTCGGCGCAGGCTTTACCGCCGGGTGTCGCAGGAGCGATCGGTGACTGCTCATTTAGCCAGTCTCCCTGTGTGTCGCCGTACACCCCGGTCGAACTCACATAATAGAACTGGCGGCAGCGTCCAACGACTTGAGCAAGCGCGTTTCGGCAACCTTCGACAAAAACCTCTTCATGCGTTTGCCCGGTCGATGGATCTCGTCCGATTGCAAAAAGGACACCGTCAAACGTAATTTCCGGCAAGGCGGGCAAGGCCTGCTCACGCGTAATATCCCCTACAATCGCTGTCCATCCCCGCTCTGCAAATTGGTCAGCCTTGCCGAAGTGTCTTGTTGTGACGAATACTCGCCCCCCGTCCGCCGACCATCGCGAGGCGACGCGTTCGCCAAGGTACCCGCAGCCATAAATAAGCCAATTCTTCGTCGCAGTCTGGTTCAAGGACCCTCCCCCAAAAGTTGTCCCCCAAAAATGAATGGGGCACCCAGTGCCACAAATGCACTCCGGTTGATTATGATGATGTACTGCGACCGGATTCGCTAGCCGGAAGGGATTCCACTGTTCAACTTGTGTACGCAAACGAGAGTCTCGTCTACTCGGACCCTGGACACGGAACCCCATGATGCGAACAACAACGCTGCGGCACGGAGCAGTTCAAGTACTAGCAGGCCTGTTCATGCTGTCGGTTACCGTAGCCGCCGACCCCGTAGCGATTGAATCGCAGGTGGAAGCCGCAGCCACCAAGCGATCCTCGGCAGACACCTCCTCATCCAACGTTGCAGTTCAACCAACGCCGACATTGGCGGCCAATGATAAGCAACGGCATCGCACGGCGAAGATTTTTGCCGGAACAGCTACTCCAACTGGCGAAGACTTGCTGGCAATGCAACAGCATATCCGCAGCGTCTCCGGTCGCATCGTTGAAGCGACGGTCGGTGTACGGGTTGATAACGCGCATGGCAGCGGCGTGATCATCAGCGCCGATGGATTGGTGTTAACGGCTGCCCATGTCGCCATGAAATCGAATCGCGACGCAGTTGTTATTCTTGCCGACGGAACCGAATATCGTGCGAAGACTCTGGGAATGGAACTGGGGTTGGACGCGGGAATGGTCAAACTGGTATCGGCCGGACCGTCCGAAGAAAAGTCATGGCCCTATCTGAAGATGGCCGACTCGAACCGCGTGCGTCGCGGTCAGTGGTGTCTGGCGGCCGGACATCCTGGTGGGTATCGACTTGGTCGTCAGCCGGTACTGCGCATTGGTCGGATCCTCAACAAGAGTGAATCAGAATTGCTCACGGATTGCACATTAGTGGGAGGTGATTCCGGTGGCCCTCTATTGGATTTGCGCGGACACGTCATCGGCATTCATAGCCGAATCGGCGCACCGTTAACGGCTAACTTGCATGTGCCCGTCACGGTCTTCAACGAGTCGTGGACCGCCTTAGTCAACAGTGAGACCCACGGACCCTACTTGGGAGTGACCCACGATGACACGGCCGAGAATGCCCGCATCAAACTCGTCCCTGAAAATTCTCCCGCGGCTCGCGCCGGTATCCAGCCAGGAGATACGGTGGTTCGGTTGGACGATCTGGAAATCAAAAACTTTCATGAATTGCAAGAATATATCCTCGTAAAGCGCCCGGGAGACACGGTTAACCTAGCCGTAGTTCGCAATGGCGAGAATTTGAAACTTCAAGTAGCCTTGGGCGATTGGTCAGAAAGTATCGGCCAGGTGCGCCGCTAACCCTCCCCTAACGAACGCTTGATCGAAATGTGACGCCTGCTTCCTGTGACAAACTCCTTCCGGAACTAGCCCCTATCGGTTTGCTTGATGTCAATCCAGACAATCGCACGGTATGTAATGTTCTTTGCCTTGGGCTATACGCTCAGCCTTGTTGTACTGCGCCTGGCGGGAGTCGACCAAACGCTAACGCACGGACGGCGAATCCAACATGTTGAATCGCCGCAACCACCGGACCTGGATGACGCACGTCAGTCGTATCCTCAGCACGCCCAACGGAGGGGCAAGAATCACGAAGTGGTTCGGCAGGCCTTTTCCACGGTCGCCGAACGCGCAAACCAGGCCACCGTTTTGCTGCTGGACGGAGCCCAACCGATCGCGTTGGGAACCGTCGTCCAAGCCGACGGTTGGATCCTTTCGAAATCCAGCGAGTTGTCCGACGACACGGTCGAGTGCTTGTTGCCCAATGGAAATCGCACCAAAGCGCGCAAGTTGGCTGTTGACCATGCGCACGATTTAGCCATTCTAAAATTAGACAGCGCCCGGGATCTTGAGGTGGCTCCTTGGAGCGACGATCAAGAGACATCGAGCGCAGGGAGCCTTGTTTTTTCGACGGGAAGCGGGAAACTTCCAATTGCCATCGGAATCATCAGTGTGCCACTGATCGACATTCCCCGCCATCCCGGCGTGCTGGGGATTAGGATGGAGCAAGGCGCATTGGGCGCGACGGTATTGGAAGTACTACCAGGAGGCGCCGCCGAGATCGCTGGGTTGAAGACGCACGACACCATTCTTTCCATTGATGAGAACCGCATTCGCACAGTCCGTCAGCTCAGCGCAATGATTCGAGAATATTGGCCAGGCGACCGAATTCATCTGAAGTTACAACGCGACAAGTCACCCATCGAATTGGAAGTGATTTTGGGTAGGAAAGACGACTTGGACTTGGAGAACCGCGAATTCCAGCATGAATTAGGGGGTCCGCTCAGCACGCGCCGCAGTGGCTTTGGGAAGGTAATTCAACACGACACGGTCATTACGCCAGAACAATGTGGCGGCCCTCTGGTGGATGTTCACGGGCGAGTCGTGGGAATCAATATTGCGCGTGCTGAGCGGATTTCAACCTACGCAATACCGACAGTCACCGCGCGAGAGATCGCCACCACTCTGATACAACAAGCACTAGCGACAGTTCCAGCCTCGGCAACGCGTGTCGCGCCCTAATCGCAAGATACCTATGGGTGCTAGACTCCGTCCAGCGAACCGCCACCGTCGCCCATTGCGCTGCCCCCATCGGCACCCTCGTGGCGCACTCTTGCTACGGATTCAAGATAGGCTTGCAACAATACCTGAGCTGCGACGGCATCCAGCCGATCTTGCTTCTTCTTGCGGGCCATGTGCCCCCGCTCACGAAGCAACTCTTCGGCTTCCCGTGAAGTGAATCGTTCGTCGAAAAAGACCACCGGTGTCTGCGTACGTTCGGTCAGCCAAAGTCCGAATCGCCTCGCTTCCACGGATTTTTGACTTTCTTGGCCGTTCAGGTGCACGGGCAGTCCAACGACCAACCCGACCACCTGTTCCGCATGCACCAAAGTGCGAAAGAAATCTGCGTCGGCCCGAGAATCGCGTCGGCGATAGACCGTCAAGGGGCTAACCCAGCGGCGCTCTCGATCGGTAATTGAAATCCCTATCCGGACCGTCCCAAAATCTACGCCAGCCAATCGACCCTCGGACCGTTCAAACACGCTGTCGGTCATCGTTAAATCTCACTGCAGTTCTGCAAAATCGAATCCCACGGAAGTACCGGTGAAATCGACGTTTATCTGAGGTCATGCTAACACCATTGGGTCGGTCTCACCAACGCGATATCTCACCCTGGCTCTCTGTGAACGATCCGATCTTGCCGAGCACTCCCAGATCGCAACCACCCCGCTCGTGATCGAAATTTCCTTGACAACTGGGCGATCTACCCTACAATGCGGCGGAGTTTTGCCGTGCAATGGCCGGATTTTGGATTCGTTGAGGAACTGCCTGTGGTGTTCAGAAAATCGATAGTTGGCCGTTGTATTTCTCGAAAGAGCGATCGGGCGCGCAAGGTTCAAACAAAAAATCGAACATTCTTCCTGGGTCACGGCTCACCGATCGGCGAATCCCTGGAATCACGGATGGTCTTGACCAGCAGCCTTATCTTCTTCGACACGACGACCGGCGTATTAACCATTCATGGCACGCCTGCCAACGACGTAGTGCAAGTTGCCGAACTCCAAGGTGAAATCAGAGTAACCCATGGTACAGCCGCTCCTTGTAATTTCCCGATCAACCAAGTAACCAAACTTCAGTTTTACGGTCAAGCAGGTGACGACATATTCGAAAACACCACTGCGATCGACGTTGCTTTTGCTGACGGAGGAATTGGAAACGACCAGTTAACCGGCGGTAGTGGCAACGATTGGATCGAGGGAGGTGACGGTAACGACATCTTGCGCGGCGGAAGCGGCAACGACGTACTGAAAGGAGGAACTGGTAGTGACGAACTGCATGGCGAGGAAGGAAACGACAACTTGGATGGCGGAGACGGAGCGGACCTTCTCGATGGCGGTACTGGAAACGACGTCTTGACAGGGGGAAATGACAACGATGAACTCCGTGGCGGGGATGGCGACGATTCTCTGCACGGTGAAGATGACAATGACACAATATTTGGCGACGCTGGAGTTGACACAATCAACGGAGGTATCGGAAATGATTCACTCCACGGCGGATTAGGAAACGACGCCTTGAATGGAAACGATGGCGATGACTCCATCTAAGGGGATGACGGAAACGACGTCTTATCCGGTGGAAACGGCTTCGACACCCTTCGGGGCGGTGAAGGAAATGACAGATTGCATGGCGACGCCGGCGCGAATCAGCTTTTCGGAGACAACGGCGACGACCAAGTGTTTGGAGGTGACGATAACGATGTCTTAAACGGAGGAGCGGGACGAGACGTACTGAATGGATATGCTGGAGATGATCGGCTCTGGGGGGGCGATGGCGACGACGAGTTAAGAGGGGGAATCGGCAATGATCTCTTGGCGGGAGAATCCGGCAATGATACCCTCTTCGGCAATGAGGGAAATGATCTACTGTTGGGAGGAACGGGCGCCGACGGCCTATATGGACATGATGGAAATGATGGAAATGACATCCTGGTAGGAGGAAGCGGAATCGATGTCGTGGACGGTATGGATGGTGAGGATATCGCGATTGGTGGCTTAGCGTCGTTCGGAGACGACGTCGCCACCATTCAAATGCAGGACTGGCTTATAATTTGGTCCAACTGGTCCAACTCGAACCTACCCTATGCCTCTCGAGTTACCGCGATGTCGGCGACTACGAACGCCTTGGCGCTGATCCCCGGCTCGTCGGTATTGGACGACTTTGTCTCAGACCAGCTGATCGGTGCGGCGGATCTCGACTGGTTCTTCCTGATAGGGGGCAATGGAGTGCAAACTCCCACGTCCGTTGCCTTACGCCACGATGAACACGCTCGACACCTACGATGCACAATTGAATGAAACAATACACACAAATGCCGTCCATAACGTCTTTTACCCAAGTCTCACGACAGACGGTAGCGGAGACAACGCCTTGGTCATTCAGTCACTATTGAACTTCCTGAATACCGTAACGTTGCCGGCGGGGAATATTCGAGTCAACATGACCGGAGGAACGTTGCCGATCGAAATCCCAGCTGGAAAAACGCTCCAAGGACAACCCAACGGGTCCACCAACCTGCGATTCCATATTAGCGCACCGATGCACAACCCGCGCGGCATCGGATTCTATTCCGACACGGTACTCCAAGACTTGAATATATCCCAAATAGGGCACGCCACGTCTGGATCATCAATTCTTGTCTACGCCCGAAATGTAAACAATGTCATCGTACGTAACAACAGAGTCCTTGGCCCGTCCTTGCCGCGACAAAGTTTCACCGCCAAGCCGAGCAATCCGTTCTATGTGCGTGACTCAAGTAATATATTGATCGAGAACAGCGAATTTGCTGGTGCTCAGAACCATTTTTGTGCCGAGCTTCTTAATGTTACCAACTCGCAGATAGTACGGTCCAAATTCCACACCAACGGCTGGCACGGCTTGAAAGTCCAGAGTACGACGAGCACGCCTTTGAATCTTGAAGTGAGTGAATCTCAATTTTACAACAATGGTCGGACGGTACCCGATACGGGCGTTATCGCGAACGGTAACGGCATTGACATGTACGGGCGGGGGATCGTTGTCCGTGACTCCGTCGCACACGGAAACTACGGCACTGGCTTCCAAGTGAAACCGGGCAACGGACACTCCGCCTCCGACATTACTTTTATCCGCAGTGAGTCGCACCACCAGCAGTCTGTGGGTGGTAGTGGGTACCACGGGTTTGGCATTTGGCATGGTGAGTTCCCGGGCGCTATCAACAACATTCGATTTGTAGACAGTTATAGTCACCACAATAATGGGAGCGGTTTCTGGGTAGGCGATAATGCGACCAACGTGTCCATCATCAATTCCGTCGCAGATTTCAATCTTGGCGTGGGATTGCGACTGGCCACAACAAGTGAAGTTACGCAAGCTAATTTTACCGGGACGGGCAATGTGGCCGGTTGGGTAGCGGTGGTCGGAGGTGTAGTTCCAACCGACGTCAACGGTGACGGTTTCATTGATGGCGCCGATGCATCAATACTTTTTTTGTTGTGGCAAAAGTCGGGAATCGCCGACTTAAATCGCGACGGGATTGTCGACGGAGCCGATTTGGCGACGTTGTTTGCCTACTGGACCGGCGACTCTGCAGCGACGACCTCCCAAACTCATCCGACCGCCCTGCGGGCGAGTCGCAAAACCGTTGCTTTAAAACAGACTATCCCAGGCAACCAGCACGACCATGATGACACTCGCCGCAAGCTTGGCAACCGTACCCCCAAGTCTGCCGACCATGGCGCCTCCCCCGATGGCAAGACCGTCGGCGTGACTGCGTCCTTTCCATTGTTCGCCCAAATAGGCACCTGCAAAAGATCCGAAGGCTCCTCCTAAGACGGCAGCAACAATCGGCCCCACCAATGGTACCGGCAGGCCGACACCAATTCCGAGCATACTACCGAGCATCGCTCCCAACATCGACAAGAAAATCCCGCGTCGACTCCCTCCCAATCGGGCCGCACCTGCCGCTCCCGCCAAGAACTCGGCCAATTCACCGAGAGATGCCACAACGATTACGGCGAGCACCGTCCCCCACGTAACGCCCTGTCCGGCAGGACCCTGTACAAGCCAAGCAAAACCGGCGCTCATTACAACAATCAACCAGTTGCCGGGTAACAAGAATAGATTGGTCGCCATGCTGACTACGTTGACGACAATTAGCAGCATTGCCAACAAGCAGTACAACCAAGCTTGCATTTTTCAGCCCCGTGAATGAGATTTCCTTGACAGTCTGAGAAGTTCTCGCGAAAATCGCCATGAATTTTGCGGTTGATGCAACCTTAGAGGTGCTCTTCCCATCCACGTTCTTCCAATATTTTCACCACGTTACGCACCGACTCCTCGTGATGCTTGCTCGCCACCAACGTGGCGTCTTCGGTATGAACAACGATACAGTCTTCCATTCCTAAGGTAACAACTAAATGATCTTGGCTGGTACGAATGATGCTACCTCGCGTGTCTACGCCAAGAAATCGACCAATGACGGTATTGCCCTGACCATCGGCCGGACGCAGCCTGGAAAGGGACTGCCAACTACCTACATCGTCCCATGCAAATGGCGCCTCCATGACCAAAACATTGCGAGCGTGCTCCATGACCGCAAAATCGATCGACTTGCCCTGAATGGCGGTGAACTCACGATCGAGCACTTCAAGAAATTGTGGGCTCCCCATCGATTGTTGTATTACCTCCAAGTGCCCAAACATTTCAGGTTCGTGTTGCCGGAGTTGCTGAAGAATTGTCGTGGCACTCCACACAAAGATGCCGCTATTCCAATAGAAACTCCCGGAATCCAAAAATTCTTTGGCGGCCGCTGCGTTGGGCTTTTCTCGAAAACGAAGCACGCGAAAAGTCGAGTCCGCATCTGACGTAAGCGGAACGCCCCTCTCGATATATCCGAACGACTCCGCTGGATAGGTGGGCCGAATTCCAAAGGTTACAATCCGAGATGGATCGTCCTGCACCAACCTCGCCGCCTCGGAAATCGCCTTTTGGAACACTTCGTCCGTTCCAATCACATGATCGGAAGGCATTACGGCCATGATGGCATCGGGGTCATTCCGCAGCACCAGCGCGGCAGCCAGGCCAATACAGGGCGCCGTATCACGTTTGCAGGGCTCACCAATCACCGCATTTTCCGGCAGTTTCGGGATCAAGGCCCGAATGGGTTCGACTAGGCGACGATTAGTTACAATGAGAACCCGCGACATCGGAACACAGGACCCAAGGCGCCGGACCGTCGCTTCAATCATCGACTCGCGACCGACAAGGTCTAGTAACTGCTTAGGACGATCGGCTCGGCTCGCTGGCCAGAACCGAGTACCAGAACCGCCAGCCATAATTACAGCATGCAACACGATTGATCGACCTCTTCAATAGGTTTCAACAGAATAACGTTCCACCGACCATCCGAAGACTGCCCGCAGATTCATTTCTCAACTGAGGCGAAATAGGTTGGACCGTCAATACAAACTCCAGACGCCAGACGCAACTTCATTTCGGAAACATCGCGTGCAAATAACGGATTTACTTCCACGCATACGTCTTCACTAACAATAGCCCCTGCAGCACGTAGCAACCTGCGATGTTGTCGAACCATCGCTGCCTGCGCCGTGTTGGGCGAATCTTTGCTCGCTCCCGACGGGTTTTTTACAGGAGCAAAGTACTCCTCTTCACGAACTTCCACCACGATCGAGTTTTTTGCACTAGGCAACAGATCAAAAATGAATCGTTCGAATTTGATCGCGTTGGGATGATCGGGCACAACCTCCTCACCCCGCTCGTCGATTGTGACAACCTTCTTCAAGGCCCGGTGAAAAGGCAATATCGCTTCGGATTGAGCCCGTTCCATGAAGGCCCGATCAATAACATGCACGGCCGTATTGCCGGCCCACATCACTAACGTCCCGTCGGGATGCCTTCGCTCGGCAGCTTCCAGTGGAAGATCGCTGTATTCAATGATCTGCAACCGACCATCGACTTCGACGACGTTGCCCACTCGGTCGCCCGGTTCCTGCTTGGCGACCACCTGCGTCGACATTTCGGAACCGGCCAATATGTGGTAGCCAATAAACTCCGCATCACACACGCTGACCAGCGGATTGTCAACTTGAAAATAGAAAATATAGTCGATGCCCAACTGCTCCATTTTCTTAAGAGACCCATGTCGTGCGAGCGCAGCTACCGTTCCACCGTGGCCGTCGGGACTCAATGACAAGCGATCTGGGGCCTCGAGCAAAATCCGACCGGTGTGGACGTCAACGGCCGGCATCGTTCCCTGACAAAAGACTTGCACCGATGCTGGATCGAGGCCCAAATATTGGTTCGCTGTCAAATAGTCGATTGTTTCCTCGTGCGTCGCAGGACTTGTCATCAGGAACAAGGGAATTATGGCGTCGCAGGCTCGTCGCACAGCACGCAACTGATCGGCTAGAACCTGAAACAACGTACGTTTTGAAATCGGTCCTATCGGATACATGCCTTTTGGATGAGGAAATCCCAGTCGCGTCCCCTGACCGCCGGCCACCAAGACTGCGGCCACCTTACCCAAGCGCAGTGCACGTTCACCCTGATTTCTTGCCTCTTGGCGGGAAAATCGATTCTCGGTCGAATCGCACCGAATCGCTGACGGTGATTTTGCGCGGTTGGCGATGTTGGACCAATCGTGGTGCAGACCGCTCGGTTCGACCAACGTCTGCAACAGAGGTATGTCCAGCATCGTAACCTGTTGCGTTAATCGCTGCTGCTCGATCGAGTCCAGCTGATCCCAGAATTGAAGGACGTGCTCCTGTCCGGCCGCAGCAAGGCGATGTGATAATTCGTTTCGCTCGGTCATCAAACACCCCCCTCCTTTACAAAAATCAACAAAGAAGCATCCATTGCGGTCACATCTCAACTTCCGCCGTTAACCCACACTCTCAGCATCCAAGCTAACAAAGGAAATCCTAGGAATATCGCTGCGTAGGTAATCACGGTAACTCGAGTCGATTGGGGCCAGCGTGCCATGGAGTTGCTCCCTGCGATTTCGGTCAATTGCTTGGTTTCAATTGCTTGATACGGAGGCCACGTGGGCAAGTACTTCAAACACACAGCTCGAGGGATCTGGCAAGTCTTGGTGCAGACGAATATCAATTCGCGCACCCCAGGCCAGGGTTTCACTCATAGTAACCCCAGCATCAGGGCCATCGATCGCGCGCACCGTAATCTCGGGTATCGCGCGGAACGGGGGACAAAATCCGATATGGACCGTCCCGTTTCTTTGATGTGGGAAAAAGCGGCACCGAACGACAGCATGTAAGACATCGCCATCTGGCGTTTTCATGCTCCTCGTGATTCGCTGATCCATCGATTCTTCAAAAAAGGATTCCGGCATCTCTTCCGTCGATTCATGCAATTCTTCATCTTCGACCATGACCTCCGCATCGATCTTATGCTGTGGGGTTACATCCGGAGTTAACGACTGTTGACCGATGCCCTCCGCCACGGACGAATTCCTGAGCCAGTGGCCCAAAAAATCGGCACCCAAGAAGAACAATCCGACAACCAGCCAAAGGGCTATCGGAACACGGGCGAACCCCAACCCCAGCAGTACAAACAAGGCCGCCAGTCGATTCATCCAACTTAAGAGCCGAGAACTCGAACCGTCCGCTTGGTCGGCACGAGAATTCATTACAACCCATAGGCTGCCCCCGCCCACCGCGGCCAGCAAGAAGGCCCCGCACACGATGGCACTCAGGCTATATCCGCCATAGGCGGACGCCCCTTTGGACATTCCGCGAAGGCCAACAAGGGAAGCTAGGACCAGCTGCATTCCAACGATCGTGCTTCCCAACGTAGCGCGGAGATTCATGGTTCGATGGAACGCCAGCCCAAGCCCGATTATAGATGACAATCACTCCCCTTGCCGCGCGTTACACGGAGGCCTCCAGGGGAAACGGACGCTCATTTTGGCAGGCCGCAGGCTTTGGCAAATTCAGCCGCTCGGGCTGTCCCTTCCCAAAGAAATTCTGGCTCGGAACGGCCGAAATGTCCGCCTGCAGCAGTCTTTCGATAAATAGGTCGACGCAACTGCAGGTGCTCGATAATGCCACGCGGTGTCAAGGGAAAAAATTCACGTACTACAGCGCACAACCTTTCATCGTCGACACGACCAGTACCTTGTGTATCCACGTGCACACTGACAGGTTGCGTAACACCAATTGCATAGGCCAACTGAACTTCGCAGCGCGATGCAGCTCCCGACGCTACAATGTTTTTCGCCACGTGACGCGCCATGTAAGCAGCGCTGCGATCGACCTTCGTGGGATCCTTACCGCTAAAGGCTCCACCACCATGCCGCCCCCAGCCACCGTAGGTGTCGACAATGATTTTCCTGCCGGTGAGACCGCAATCGCCGTGCGGGCCACCGACCACAAAGCGACCAGTCGGGTTGATGTGATACGTGATATCCCCTTTCGCCAATTCCTTGGGTAGAACGGGCTCGACGATCTTCTTAATTACATAATCCCGAATCGTTTGATGTTCAACATCTGGTGAATGCTGAGTCGAAACCACGACCGTGTCCAAACGAACTGCCTTGTGATCAACATACTCGATGCTTACTTGACTCTTGCTATCGGGTCGCAACCAATTGACTTCACCACGCTGCCGTGCCTCTGTCAGGCGATTGATAATGCGATGGGACAGTGCGATCGGTAATGGCATCAATTCGGGCGTATCATCGCAGGCATAACCGAACATGAGCCCTTGATCACCGGCGCCAATGTCTTTTCCTGCATCAGGACGATCATCCACTCCTTGAGCAATATCTGGGCTCTGTCGATCGATGGCCACGAGCACCGCGCAGGTATCGGCGCAAATTCCCATTTGGTCGTCAACATAACCGACTTCACGAATAACATCACGAACAACGTCCTGATAATTTACAACCGCTTTTGTCGTAATTTCGCCGGCAACGATCGCAACTCCCGTCGTGACCATCGTTTCGCAAGCCACACGGCTATACGGGTCCTGTGCAAAGAGAGCATCCAGCACGCCATCCGAAATTCGATCGGCCAACTTGTCTGGGTGCCCCATGCTGACAGATTCGCTTGTAAATAAGAACCGGCTCATGGTTAGAGTCACTCCAATAGATAGATAGTAAGGTAGAAGGTATTCGGGAGGAGCCACATCGCGTATCATCCGCGTCGAAGCCAGTTCCGCTGGCGATGGCCAAGCCTTCCAATATAAGGCGCAGGAGGTCCATTTGACAACCGACCGGTCGGCAGTTCTTGAGCGACCTGTTTTACCAATAATTCAGCCGTCAGCTGGGTCGCGCCCTGATTCCTTAACACCACCGCTTGGGCTCGATTCCCAATCTGTTGGCGGCGGGTAACGTCGACCAGGCACCGGCGAACGAAATCGGTAAGTTCCGCTCGATTTTCGACTATTTCTGCAGCCTGAGCGTCCAACAACTGTCGCACCACATCCCGAAAATTCTTGGTGCGGGGCCCAAAGCAGACCGCTGCGCCATAGGCCGCAGGTTCAATCATATTTTGTCCCTCGCGTGGCCCCATACTACCACCTACGTATGCCATTTGAGCCACCCCCCACCAGCCCCCCAGTTCTCCTAGGGAATCGACGAGCAACACTCGCCATCCGGCCATTTTTTCACGATCGAGTTGACTACGGCGGACCCAAGGATATCCGCTGGCTTGCACCCAAGCCGCAACTTCCGCGAAGCGCTCTGGATGACGAGGCACAAGAATCAACTTGAGTCGGGGAAAAGAACCTGCCAATTCGGCGAACGAGGCAAGAACAATCTGTTCTTCGGGCGCGGATGTGCTCCCCGCCAACAAGATCGTATCTTCGGGGCCAATCTCTGCGAGTTGACGCAATGACTCGGTTTTGGAGTTAAGCCGATCGATTTCGGCACCGTCAAACTTGAGCGAACCTGTCACGCTCACCGCCGATTCCGTGGCGCCAATCGCGCGAAATCGAGCCGCATCTGCCTCGGTCTGGCAGGCCACCACGTCAAACCGACCAATAATCGTCGAAAATATCGCCTGAAAGCGCGAATACCCACGGAAACTTCGCTGACTCAACCGTCCGTTCACAATCGCTGTGCGCACCCCTTGTTGCGCAGCCGCCAGGACCCAATTGGGCCAAATCTCCAATTCACAAAACACAATCAGGTCAGGCCGAATATGACGCAGAGCGCGTCGTACCGACCAACTGAAGTCCAACGGACTGTAGAACACCGGAAGGTTCGGATACCGTTGCTGGGCAACCCGAAAACCACTGGCAGTTGTTGTTGATAACACGAACTGCGTTTCGGGAAGCCTAAACTGCAACTCCAGAATGAGCGTGTTCAGTGCCCCCACTTCTCCCACGCTAACCGCGTGCAACCAGACACAACTCTTGGCCTTCGCGTTCCGGTGGGGAGCGTCGCCACGAAACCGACCCATCAGCGGAGTTAGGGACAGTCCCCGCTGCCAAGAGCGATAGGCCAACCAAGGCGCACAAGTAAGCAACGCAACGACGTAGAGACCATTGAACATCCATGCGACGATGTTTCGCATCCCTACCTCGTATCCCTACTTCGCACCGTCAGTGGATTAGGCTTCCGTACGCATACAGCAGCTCTTGTACTTCTTGCCGCTCCCACAGGGGCACAACGAATTTCTCCCGACCTTTTCGCCGACATTGCGAATTGTCTCTACCGTTGTCTCCGAGTTTCCGGCGTTGCTGGAAGTCTCGTCGTCTGCCATTTCGATGGCAGATGGGGCTGCTGCATGCACAGCCTGGGTTGGTTGCAAGACAGACTGCCGGACGACGGATTCATCCAACTGCTCAACTCGGAAGATTACATCCGTCACTCGTTCGCCCAAGGATTCCCACATCTGCTCGAACATTTTCATGCCTTCGCGTTTATATTCGACCTTGGGATCCACCTGAGCATACCCTACCAATCCAACGGCATGGCGAAGGTGGTCCATCGTCAACAAATGATCTTTCCAGGCCATGTCGACCAAGTCCAGCAATACACGGCGTTCAATGGCGCGAATCTCGGGATGAAAACGGTCTTCGATGGCGTTTCGCAACCAGCTTTCCAGCTGCGGGCGGTCAAGTTCGGCCCAATCGCGCTCGTCGACACGATGCGTGGTATGGCTCTCAAGCCAGCTCTTAAGCGATTCCAGTGTCCCATTGCCTCCCGTCACGAGTCGTACTGACTGTTCCGGAGAATGCCCGTCATACAACCTCCCTACCAGATCGGGAATTTGCTGAATCGCTTCCTGAGCCCGCTCGTGCTGCTGGCGACTGAACGGTACGAGTAGCGTTTGCAGCTCATCACGCTCCTTATTCTTAATGTCGTCAAAATTCACATCGGCATCAAACCGAACTTTGGCCCAGTCGGCCAATTGGGCTCGATCAATTCTGTAAGTACCCCCGGAAAATCTGGCGGTGAATCGGCAGATGCCTGCCATCACCGGAAAATCCGACTCCTTGGATTCATACAATTCCCTAGCACGCGATTGAATAAGCGACGTAATTTGGTTCGCATCCGACGACTTGAGTTCCTCGGGCTGAATGGTCAGGCCAAATTTATGAAATGCCCATGCGCACGCGGTGCGGACACCAAATTCGGCAGCCAAATATTGCCGTCCTTCACTGAGATCAAGCGCGTCGATCGCCTTTTCTGCTTTTTCCGTCAGCAATTCCTCGACCGCATCGCGACCGACTTTCTTGAGCTCCCCGTCTCGCAGGTGCAGACTCCACCGTGCATTTGCCAGACCGGCCATGGCGTTCCAGTTCCACTCGGCCTCGTCTTCGCCCGATGGCAGATTTTCCTCCAGCGCATCACGAATGGCCAATCCGGATTGTCGCTTGGCCTCATCGCGTGCGTGTTCGGCTGCCGCATCAAATTCCAGACCCCGAAAGTCACGCGGTTCAAACTGTGCGCCGACGCGCGACCCGACCCACGCAGAAAACAATTGAACTCCGTAGTCCCGCCGCAAAAATTCGCCGACAAAATGCTCGACCTGCTCGTCGACCATATCCAAGATCATTTCCTTGCAGTTCGCGCCATCCAAGATGCCCTGTCGATAGCGATAGACACGCTTTCGCTGTTCGTCCATGACTTCGTCGTATTCCAGCAGATTCTTACGAATCTCAAAATTCTTCTCTTCAACCTTCTTTTGGGCAGCCTCGATACGACGACTCACCATACGACTTTCGATGGGCTCCCCTTCGGGCAGGCCCAGACGCTTGAGGACCTTTTCCACGAACGGTCCGGCAAAGATCCGCATGAGGTCATCTCGCAGCGACAGGTAAAAGCGACTACTACCAGGATCGCCCTGTCGACCGCAGCGTCCACGCAACTGCAAGTCGATGCGACGTGCCTCGTGTCGTTCGGTACCGATAACGTGCAACCCGCCCAATGCTTTGACGACAACTCCTTCTTCTTTCATTTTTTCGCGAGCATCGACTTCTGCGATCAAAGCATCCCATTCTTCGCGTGGCACGTCCAACCGTGTGGCATATTTGTCCTGCAACTGAGCCCACGCCATCGTTTCGGGATTTCCCCCCATAATGATGTCGGTCCCTCGCCCCGCCATATTGGTGGCAATCGTAACCGACCCCATCCGCCCCGCTTGGGCCACAATCGCGGCCTCACGACCATGATTTTTGGCGTTCAACACCTGATGCGGCACTCCGCGCCGTTCAAGTATCCCGGACAATAGTTCACTCTTTTCAATCGACGTGGTCCCCACCAGTACGGGACGCCCACGGCGTTGAACCGAACGAATCTCCTTGCGGGCGACAGTCCGCTCTTCCTTGGTGTCGCGTGGCCGAATCAGGACCGACTGCTCACCCTCTTTAACCAATTCTCCAGATAACAGCTCTCCATTTCGCAATTCAACGACATCCCAGCGATTCATGAGCTCAATCTCATTCGCTACCGCCCGATATTTTTCTTCTTCCGTACAAAAGATTCGATCCGGATGTTCGATCCGTTGCAATTTACGATTGGAAGGAATCGCGATTACTTCGAGCTTATAGATTTTCCAAAACTCGCCCGCCTCGGTCATGGCCGTACCCGTCATTCCGGCGACTTTTCGGTACAACTTGAAAAAGTTCTGCAAGGTAACGGTCGCCAGAGTCTGGGTTTCTTTCTTAATCTTCACCCCTTCTTTGGCTTCTACGGCTTGATGCAATCCGTCGCTCCATTGTCTACCTTCCATCAAGCGGCCGGTAAACTCATCAACGATGACAACACGTCCTTCCTTGACAACATAGTTGACGTCCAACTTGTAGAGATAGCGAGCCTTCAGCGCGTTATCAATCAAGTGCGGCCACTGCATATTGCCCGCCGTGTAAAAACTCTCAACTCCCGCCAAACGCTCCGCTTCGCGAATTCCCTCGTCGGTCAGGTTGACATGATGATCTTTCTCATTGACTTCAAAATGCTCGCCCTTGGTCAATAGTCGGGCAATTTTATCCGCTTCGGTGTATTGCTCGACATTGTCGTGAGCCGGTCCCGAAATAATCAACGGAGTACGCGCTTCGTCAATGAGGATATTGTCGACTTCGTCGATGATGGCAAAGTTAAGCCTTCGCTGCGACTGCTGGTAGTCGGGTGGATAGCGGTTGTCCCCTTGTCTTGCCGGGCGCATATTGTCGCGCAGATAGTCAAAGCCGAATTCGTTGTTCGTACCATAGGCAATGTCGGCCATATAGGCCTTTTGCTTTTCGTACACGGGCATGTCGCTTTGGATCGTGCCCACAGTCAAACCAAGCCCCATGTACAGCGGCGCCATCCATTCCATGTCGCGGCGTGCGAGGTAGTCGTTGACCGTAACTACGTGCACACCCTTGCCATCTAAGGCATTCAGATAGGCGGGAAGAGTGGCGACCAGCGTTTTTCCCTCACCGGTGATCATTTCGGCAATGGCGCCCTGGTGGAGCACCATCCCACCCACCAATTGCACGTCGTAATGTCGCATCGAGAGGTAACGACGTCCCGCTTCGCGACATACGGCAAACGCCTCTACCAAGAGGTCATCCAGCGTCTCACCGGCCTGCAATCGCTGGCGAAAGCGAACCGTTTGCTCACGTAGTTCCGCATCGCCCAGCGCCTGGTACTTGGACTCCAGGCTGTTAATGCTGTCAACTCGCGACTGCAGACGCCGAACCTGCCGCGCATTGGATGTTCCAAACATCGACGTGACGGTGCGTTCGAAACCACGCATCGCGCCGTTGACAACTTCGCTAAGTACTTCCCAACTTCGTTCGAGCGCGTCCATGATCGGTCACCGTCATGCCAAAAAATGCCCAATGCGGCGTTCGTTCACTACCGCTTGTCTCTACCGGCGCCCCACCTAGGAACGCACGAAAGAGCGTAAGGCCTTACTGCTGAGGATCTTACAACGAATAAGCAGCAGGGTCAACGCCGCGCAGCATCTTCCCGGCGTTCTGCCAATTTCGCGCGACTCTGACAGGCCTCCCGCTTCGGTTGCAAACACCGTGCCCAAAAGCTTGGATCGGGTTGCGGGGAGAGCTATCATCTGTCAGGCTGAGCCCGTGATCCCATTTCGCTCCCGTGACATCTCCGGCCAGATGATCTTACTAGGAACGGGCACTTCTGTCGGTGTCCCGACCCTCGGGTGTGGCTGCGCGGTCTGCCTGAGCGCCGACCCACGGAACAAACGGTTACGATGCGGACTGGCGGTCGGACTGCCCGGCGGCGTGCTTTTGGTCGATACCCCACCGGACCTCCGCTCCCAAATGTTGCGAGAAAGTTTGGGAGTTGCTCACGCGGTTGTCTACACACACGAACACGCCGATCACGTCATGGGGCTCGATGACGTACGCCTCTTCCCCTTCTCGATCGGGAAACCGATCCCGCTGTACTGTGAGGAGGTCGTTGAGCAGCGGATCCGCCGGGCCTTTGATTACGCATTCACCGATCTTGAGCCGACACATGCCGGAGCCGTCCCTCAACTTGAATTCCATCGAATCAGCACCGAGCCGTTCGAGGTTTTAGGGGCAGTGGTGCTGCCCATTCGGCTCAACCACGGACCCCGGTTTCGGGTTTTGGGATTTCGGTTTGGCAACGTCGCTTATTGCACCGACACCAACGGCCTTCCTGACGAAAGCTGGGAACGACTGCAGGGACTGGAAGTTTTGGTGCTCGACGCCCTGCGGCCGAGCCCCCACATCACCCATTTCAGTCTGCCTGAGGCAATCGCGGTGGCGGAACGGGTGGGAGCCCGCCAGACCTATTTCACCCACCTTTCCCACGATCTCGACTACGCCGAAACGTGTGCAATGCTCCCGGCGCGAATGAGCCTTGCCTACGACGGACTACGCATCCCGCTTGTCTAGTACTCACACAAAAGTACCTACATAAAACAACAACCCTCACGACCCGCAGGTCGCAAGCGTGTTTTACGCGACTGGCACAAAAAGCTCCCAACCATCTAACGAGCTTGTGCCACTGGGATATTCGCTAGTAATTGCAGGTAGTCCACCGACAGATCCAGCACTTCGTTGTTATAGAAGTTCTGCTCGAAGACCTCGTCGTGCGGCTTGACTTGCTGATCCTTAAATTGCTTCTCGTCCGTCTTTTCCGCATCCAACTCAGCCCGTTCCTCGAAGAACTTGGCCTCATTGAGCGTTACCGACTTGCGGTCTTTTTGGCTCCGATAACGACCAATATCTCGATCGAGCTTGGCAAAATCTTCTGAAGCACGGCGTCTCGCCTCGGATCGTGCGATAAGCTCTTTCACAATTTCTGGCGTGACCATATTATACCGAACAAATCGGGCATTGCGAACTTGATCGAATTCCACCGCATATTCCAGATCTTGCTCGGCACCATCCAAATGGGTGGTCATGGACGGCAAAGGAACATCAGCAAGCACACCTCGTTTTTGAGTGCTATCACCGCTCGGACGATAAAACTGCTGTATCGTGATTTTCAAAGCACCAAAATTCTGCCTACTCTTGATTCCGGGGAACATCTGGTTAGCGAGATCCAATAGGCTTTGGACTGTCCCTTTCCCATGAGTCGACTGGTCACCCACGATCAATGCGCGACCGTAGTCTTGCACAGCACCGGCCAAGATTTCGCTGGCGCTAGCACTCAGCTTTCCCGTGAGAACGACAAGCGGTCCTGACCACGCCATCCCCGCCTCTTCGTCGTAGTAGGGATGAACAGTTCCATCGGACTTTTTCACCTGGACGACGGGCCCGCGATCGATGAACAACCCCGTCAGATCAATTGCTTCCGTTAAACTACCACCACCGTTGCGGCGCAGATTCAAGACAACCACGTCGACGTTTTCTTGTGAGAATTTTCCCAAGAGTCGGCGGACATCCCGAGTCGTGCTCTTGAAATCCTGTGATCCGGAGCGAGCAGCGTCCATATCCATGTAGAAGCTCGGTAAATCAATCACACCAATTCGATACGGACTCCCGTTCGCTTTCGTTCCGCGTTCCACGACAACACTCCGTGCTGCGCTGTCCTCCAACTGGATCGTTTCGCGAGTAATTGCGACGGTTCTGGTCACAGCAGATCCTGGCGAAACAACGCCCAGCCGCACGACAGTGGCAGCCGGCCCTCGAATTTTCTTCACCACATCCCGCAACTTCATGTCAACCACATCTTCTAGCGGACCGTCCAGACCTTGCCCGACCGACACAATCCGATCCTGTGGCTTGATAGAACCCTCCTTGGCCGCAGCTCCGCCGGGAATCACGTTCGCCACTTTCGTATTTCCGTCATCCATTTCGAGTGCCGCACCAATCCCTTCGAGATGCAACTGCATGGAAATCTGAAAATCTTCGAGTTGATCCCGCGACATATAGGTGGAATGAGGATCAAACGACGTCGTAAACGACGTCAAGTACATTTCGAGCAGTTCACCTGCGTCAATTTGGTGCATGCGTTCCGCGAACGTTCGATACCTCCGCTGCAACCTTTCGACCGGTGTCTTGTCGGAAATCGTTTTTCCATCGGTGTTTGGCCGTTCGACAGGAATCGGACCGTTCGTAGTTTCTGCTTCGTCACGTTTACGATCCGCCAGTTCTTCCGCATCGTCGGCATCGTCGGCCTTCAACCGCAACAGGTCGAGCTTGATGCGTTGCCGCCAAATATCCCTGGCTTGCTCAGCATTCTTGGCGTAAGCCCGCAGCTTGGGATCGGTCGTCATCACCTCATCCAGCGTAAAATCATGCTGCTGCAGAAGCAGTTCTTGGATATCGACCATCCTTTCGTCCATGCGCTTCAAGAACCGCCGAAAAACGTCGAACGCGAATCGAACGTCCCCTTTTCGAACGGAATCGTCGATTGTAATCGTCCGCTTTTCGAATTCGTCCACGTCGGCCTGTAGGAAATAGAACTTCAAAGGATCGAGTTGCTTGAGAAAAACGTGGATCGCGCGTTCGGCGATCTTGTCATCCAGTGGTTGGGCCGTTAGGTGTTCGGTCGAGATGAGCGTCGACACAACCGATGCGATGGCCCGATCCTGCGCCGTCGGCCCGGTCAACTCCGCGGGCACCTCACCGACGATCGCCCCAAGGACACCAACAAAAAAGCCACCTGCCACTACCGAACGGTAACGCCACTTGGAAAAAGGGCCAGACGCGAAGGAGCAAAGGAAACGATGCATGGCTGCCTTTCCTGCGAAATCGGAGGGGGGTACAAGGGACGAGTTCGATTGCGGATGGGACACCGAAAGGGATCCGGTATTCAGGTGCTGCGGATCGCAAAGGCCAGGCCGAACCTATCGACACAGGTCATCCTCGGGAACCGCAACTTCCCGTTGGTATCGTACGCATCGTTTTCAGAAATCACAAGGCCGAACCGGCCGCGAAGTGATAGCAGGCCTGCGGAATCGGTCGGTTCGGCTTGCTTTTCTAGCGGCCACGCGAGTAAACTCGCCGCGGCGCGGCAGTTACGACGGGTGGACCCATCGGCGACCACCTCGGACGCCATTCATAACGCAGGCAAACACAACCGAGGACAGCCATGTCGGACCTAATGGCTCGCTGGTCAATTCGCAGGAAGCTCTGGTTGTGCACCGGCGTACTTCTCATTTGCGTAGGCCTACTGGCTTTGGGAGGCTTTAGCGGAGTCTATGGCTATCGATCGATCGTACGGAGCGTCAGCCAACGCGCCACCGAAGTGGCCCTGGCGTTCGAACTCCTGGAACAGGTCGGTCAAATGCAGTCCGCTCTTTTCGTCGAGCGAAAAATATTGGTCTCTGCGGATGTCTTGGACCGTCCTGACGCGCCTGCCCGCCTGGATTTCCTGGATGGCCTCACCGGATACCGACGGAAGCTGGAGGACTATCGAGAACAACTACAGAAAAGTGAGCAGGCCAAACATCTTGTGGGAAGCCAAGGACAAGAGCGGCAAACACTCTTACAAGTCGATTCGATTCTCAACCAGCTGGAAATACGGCACGCAAGTCAAGATTGGTGGCTCGAAGAGTTCCACCTCGACGCCATGCGACAGGACCTCAGGTCGATTGGTCGATTGTCGCTCCAACTCCCCAAACCGCTCCTCGACCGCATGGACGAACTTGCCAGCCATTCGCGAGTCAAATATCGGACGTGGATCCTGCTCGTTTGGGTCAATTGCATTTTGGCACTGGGCTTAGTCTTGCTGTTAGTGCGATTGGTTTATGTATGGATATTTCGTCCGTTACGTGTACTCTTCAGTGGCTCGCGACGTGTCGCGACAGGAGACTTTCGCCACCATATTCAATTGTCAACACAAGACGAAATGGCCGAACTCGCCGATGCGATGAACCATATGACCGACCGCTTTCGCGAGGTTCGTGACGACCTGGATCGGCAAGTCCAAGAACGAACGCGTGAAGTGGTTCGCAGTGAACAACTCGCCAGCGTAGGGTTCTTGGCGGCTGGGGTCGCACACGAGATCAACAATCCGCTGGCGTCCATTGCCATGTGCGCCGAATCCCTGGAGGATCGCTTACACGACATTATCCAAGCTGACGATCAGTTGGATGACGCGGAGCACAATCAAGAGATTACGATATTGCGGCAGTATTTGCGCATGATTCAAGACGAGGCTTTTCGTTGCAAAGAAATCACGAATGGTTTGCTCGATTTCTCCCGCTTAGGCGACGTAGAACGGCACGAGACAAATCTATCAGAACTTGTCATCGCGGTGATTGAAATGGTGCGACATTTAGGAAAGTACCGGGAAAAAAACATCGTACTGGAAGACGCCACTCCAGTGTACGTTCGTATTAACCCGCAAGAATGGAAACAAGTGGTCTTAAATCTTATTACGAACGGTCTCGACAGTTTGGACGCCGGCGGAACCGTCTGGGTAAGCATCCAGAAAACCGGTTCGACCGTCCACCTGCGGGTACGAGACAACGGCTGTGGAATGACGGAAGAGGTTCAGCGTCACTTATTTGAACCATTCTTTACGCGCCGACGCGATGGACAAGGAACAGGGCTGGGAATGTCGATTACCTATCGGATTGTCTCCGACCACGGAGGCGATATTAGCGTATGCAGCCCAGGACAAGGACAAGGGTCCGAGGTGACCATTTGCTTGCCCGCGCCCGAACATGACCAACCGAAAGGGGCACAACATCAATACCAAGCCGCTTAAACCTCTGCGAATCCTGTTCGCCGATGACGAATCGTCGCTGCAAGAGTTAATGCGCATCGAACTGCCGCGACGTGGACACGAAGTTACCGTATGCCCTGACGGAATTACTGCGGTCGCCGCTCTGGAAAGAAACACCTACGACTGCCTGCTGGTTGACCTCGACATGCCTGGGCTCAGCGGCGTCGAGGTCATCGCTAAGGCCAATGAAATGCAAATGGGAGCGGAAGCGATCGTTCTCACCGGAAAATCGTCGCTACAGACCGCCGTCGCAGCACTGCGACAAGGGGCGTTTGACTACCTTACGAAGCCGTGCAAGATGGCCGACTTGGAAAAAATTCTCCACCAAGTTGCCCTCAAACGCGAACTTGCCAATCGGTGCCGCGTATTGGAACGTCGCCTCGAACACATCGAAGGAAAAACACAACTCATCGGCCAATCGCAGGTCATGCAACGTGTCCAAGAACTGGTCCAGAAGGTCGCTGGAAAAACTGCCACGGTACTCATACGTGGCGAAACTGGCACCGGAAAAGAACTCGTGGCAAAATCTCTGCACGAACAAAGTCCACGCCATGATCAACCGTTTGTCGCCGTCAATTGCGGTGCTTTTCCTGAGACACTGATCGAAAGCGAATTATTCGGACACTGTAAAGGTGCATTCACTGGCGCCGACCAAGCACGGGTTGGCCTCTTCGAGATGGCGCACGGCGGTACGTTGTTCTTAGATGAAATTGGTGAGCTGCCGAAAAGCATGCAGGCGAAACTGCTGAGGGTGCTGGAAAGTGGCGAGATTCGCCGAATCGGAGAACGGGATTCAGTTCGCGTCGATGTGCGCGTCGTCTGCGCAACGCACAGGGACCTGGAACAAATGGTCAATGACGGTGATTTTCGCGAAGATCTCCTTTTTCGCGTTAACACTTTTGAGATTCAGGTACCGCCGCTGCGTGAGCGTGCGGCGGACATTCCTGACTTAGCTGTCCATTTGCTGCGTCGCTTTCTACCAACGCTCGTCAACACAAATATGTCTGCACGCACGACGGAAAGCTATTTCTCCGGCGACACCATCAAGTACCTTTCCACCCATCGATGGCCAGGCAACGTACGGGAGTTGTCGAACGCGATCGAACACGCGTCAATTCTCTGCGAATCGCTTCCGATACGGGTAGACCACCTGCCAACTCCGCGTGATCGGGCCGCCTCACCGCAAACCGTCCTCGCAAAACTTGCACCGGCCACACTGCGAGACCTTGAACTTTGGGCCATTCAATGCAGTATGGCGCGCCACCAAGGTAACCGCGCCAAGGTGGCGGAAGAGTTGGGCATCAGCGTCAAAACGCTCTACAACAAACTAGCCGCAGAAGACGACCCACAGTCCAAAGTCGCCTAATTTCGACCACGGCAAACGCTACAGATGCGGCCGCCACCGTTAACAGACGGAACGCCGTCGGGACCCGAGAAGGCTCGACAGGCCCACCGTCGCCACCCCGGCGGTATGTGGCTCGGGGACAGTAAAAGTCGACCGATTGTTTGCGGTATTTGCCTCCTTCCGTGTAAAATCAGGTTCGTCGAAACTTTGCTTAACCTAAGGAGATCCCCCCCACGTGAAGCGCTCTTTCGTTTCCTCTAACGATGATTCGACCGGGGAGACCTCAGTCCGACTGTTGGCCGAGGCGCAATTGGGTCAGGCCACCGCTTGGCAGCGGATGGTCGGTCGATATGGTCGACGCGTCTATCGCTGGTGTCGCTGTGCCGGATTACAGCCAGCCGACTCGAGCAACGTGACGCAAGAGGTGTTTCAAGCTGTGGCACGGGCGTTGCCGACGTTTGAACGAGGAGATCAAGTTGGCTCATTTCGATGTTGGATTCGAACGATAACCAGGAACAAAATCCATGACCAGTTCCGTCAGATGGTTCGTCAGTGCGATCAGGCTCGCGGGGGGACCGACGCGCTTCTGCGGCTAGAGAATGTGGCCAACGATGAATATTCTGACTCAAGTGACTCAGGCCGAGACAATCGTTTTGAGAACAGGCTTGCCCTGGGGCCGGCCGATTACGTTCGGTTAGCGGATATTCGCAAAGGTTTTTCAACCCGGGATTGGCAGTTGTTCTGGCGACTCGTCGTTGATGGCCAAAATGCAACCGAAGTAGCGCAAGAATTTGAAATGACCGCCAACGCAGTACGGCTCGTGAAGATGCGGATATTGCGACGATTACGCGAGGAATTTAATGCTCTCCCGTCCGAACGACCCAGGGCCTCCGAATAGCGAGTGGGCAACATGCCCTTCCGAGGCACTGTTGCGTTCCTTGGATTCTGGGACATTGGGAACTAGTGAACTCGCATCACTCCACGCACACGTCGCGGTCTGTTCTCGCTGCTCACAATCCTTGCATGAGCTGTCGGAAGAAAGTGATTCCCTAGTTCGTATACTTGCCTCCGTACCAGCGACGGACGAAGACGAACCAGAATTTCGGCGTCTTTATGCTCAACTGTGGAATAGCTGCCCCGACCCAACCATTGCGGATTCGTATTGGCAAAGCCTGTTGGACCTCGACGCGACCGGCGGTGATCGACGCAGCGACAGGCTGCCGCTCCCCTACCAGCTGGCCGGTTATGAACTCTGTTCGTGTTTAGGTCACGGCGCGACCGGGGCCGTCTACAAGGCACGGCACCTACGGTTAGACCGCGTAGTCGCCATCAAAGTCTTAAGTCCACGCGCACATGGGGGGGGGCTCAAGAGTTCTTCAGGGAAATGCAAGCCGTAGGGAAACTAGAACATCCGCACATCATTCGCGGAACCGACGCAGGGGAGGCAAACGGAATGCACTTCCTCGTCATGGAGTATGTGGGAGGGTGGGATCTTTCACGCTTCCTTCGCAAGACGGGACCACTGCAAATTGCCGACGCATGCGAAATTGTGGCGCAGGCCGCCGTGGGTCTCGACGCTGCGCACCAACGCGGATTCATCCATCGAGACATCAAACCGTCCAACTTGCTCCTTTCACGCCTGGGGCAGGTTCGCATCTTAGATCTTGGTCTTGCCACAAAAAACCAAAACGGAAGCAATTGGGAGGAGCAATTGCCCCGTGGCACGGCCGACTACATGGCTCCCGAACAGTGGACGGGAGAGCCTGCCCCCTCCTCGGCCACTGACATCTATGGGCTCGGATGTACCCTCTACGCACTTCTTGTGGGCCATCCGCCATTTCGAGGTCAAGGAATCGATCGGCGGGAAGCACACCTTCATGTGGGTCCTCCGTCCGTACGTATGTCACGTCCCGATTGTCCCCATCGATTGGACGCGTTAGTACAAGCAATGTTGGCCAAAGATCCCCCGGCACGGCCATCCGACGCCGGTGAAGTAGTACGCCAGCTGTCCACTTGGACAAGCCAATCTCAATTGCAGCACCTGGCGCGCACTTGGATTCCTGCTGACCCTGATGTCGTTGAATCACAGTACGCTCCGCGAAAACCAAGTCGGAAATTGGTGTCGCGTCGGACGCTCATCGCCGCCGCCTGTACGACGTTGCTGGCGGCCGGAATTCGGTCGATGCCAACGACTCTTCGCGACCAACCCAAGTTCCGCACGGAGATGTGGCGACCTTTGCTAAACGGCTCGACAGAAAATACACCGTGGCTGACCGAATCTGGAACGAATCTGCGCGAACAGCCAATTGCGCACCTCGATCTCCAAAATCAATCATTACAGATTATCTCCCAGGGACGTTGTGCATGGAAACTAGGTCGCCCTGTCACGACACCGTTCCGACTCCGGGCGAGAATCGCCGCAACGTCGCCAAACGTACAATCCGGCTTCTTCTTCGCAGGTCGATCGGAAGTCCGCGCCGCAGTACCGGAGAAAGCCAACGCGATTTGCCATCGTTTTCATGCCATTACAATTTCACCGCCTGCGGCCGAAGGTGTTCGAGTCCTCCGTTGGCAATACATACAATGGACAGAACCGTCGGTCATTGAAACTGCGAATATCGCGCACTCACTTCTCGACACGGTGAGAAACGATGTAAATCAGCTCGAACTGCAAATAGGCGAACGCGGTGAGCCCATGGTCGTTTGGAATCAGGAGCCGGTTCCGTGGGGAATCTGGCACCATGAGTATGACGCTGAATACCACCAAACGCTTCCTCTTCATGAACTCGATCGAAAGTTCTCAGGAACGATCGGTTTGGTTTGTTCCGGGGGAGAAGTTCGGTTCTCTCATCTTGAACTCAGCTATGAGCAACTGCGATGAAACAAACTCTCACCGATCATCATCGGGCCATGACACTGGTGGAATTATTGGTTGTTGTGGCGATCATTGGCGTTCTCGTCGCGATTCTTCTGCCTGCCGTTCAGGCGGTACGCGAGTCGAGTCGCAAGACGACGTGTCAAAATCAGCTGCGTCAACTGGCACTGGCAACGGTAAATTATTCGTCAGCGAACTCCGAGCACATCCCGGCAATTTGGCGCACCGACCGACCACTGACATGGGAGAACTTTTCTTGGCGAACGGCATTGCTCCCTTATCTTGAGGAGACGATGACGTACGATCGCCTTGACTTTCACAATCTCCCCTTTTCGACACAAAATTTACAACTTGCTGGTGCCGTACTTCCGCTCGTGCAGTGCCCGTCTACGCCCGATTCTCCCAGACTCATTCAACAGATCGGAACATGGAACCTTGCCTCGCCCGTCGGCGCCAATGACTATGTGGCAATTTATGATGTCATGTCAGCGGGCCGCGTTTATCCTCTGCGTGGCGTTTGGAACGGTGGACCCGATTTGGCCCTTTCCATACCCCCGCCTCCCGATTCGGTCGTCCCCGGATCCTCCGCCAATCCTCATCCTCGAACCATCCCTGGCAACCTGAGACTCGTTTCCGATGGGCTATCGCGGACGGTACTGCTGACAGAACAAGCCGCCAAGCCATTTACTTTCGGCCCGCATGGTTCTACGAACTCCGAAGTCCTGACGGAGGGCCCTTGGGCAAGCGCGGAGACGGGGTCGTTTCATGGTATGGGAATCAACATCGAAAATTCACATGACCCCTTCGCGTTTCACGCGGGAGTCGCGTCGGCTTTTTGCGACGGTTCAGTACAATTCTGGTCACGGGACATGCACCCCAAAGTCATCTCGGCACTTCTGTCCCGGGATGGCGAAGAAGTGATCGACGTCCGCGATTGGCAGTAGGGTGACGTTGTGGCAACTCAACGGAAAAAGCTGAAATGGTCCATCGTTCTCTTACCTGAGAGGCTTCTTGTCGAAAAAACCTCTCAACTACCTACAATCAGGGGGAACAAGTGATGAAAATCTGTCAAATTTTTTGTTTGGTGGTGCTGATGTGCTCACCTGCGATGGCAATTGACCTGCCGTGGTGGGTCCAGCGTGTCGATGTCACGTACGGAGGAGTGGGGGGCCGGGGCGCCGTCACGTTGTCGGGGCAGTGGCGGGATACCTGTATCCCCGATGCGATCGGGCACCGCCAACTGGGTGGGAACGAAGTGCAACTTGAAATCACGCAACCAGGACTCAACACAGCGTGTGGCGATGCGATTACACCTTGGTCTCTGACCGAGGAATTTGGACCTATAGACTCTCCACGCTTCTCAATTTACGGAAGCCTTGTCTCGGTCGATCCACGGGATCGCAATGTTCGACAGAATCTGGCCGGTCCAGACCTCTTGGCAAGCGTTGCCCCCCCGTCCGCGTTCAATTCCAAGGATTAGGGAGCCTCAACTCGGGCGCCTATGTAAGTGCGGCTTTTGCCTGGACCCCGTCCACGCGTATGTTCCCGCTCGGTATTTTACCTGGCGGAATCCCAGGTGGCAGCACGGCATTGGGAACGTCGGTCGATGGAAATACGGTTGTCGGCAAATCAAGTTCCACCGGATTCGAACGCGCCTTCACTTGGACGTTAGGTGGAGGCATGCAAGCCATGCCAGCCGTCATTGGTGGTGTTACGCAAACCAACGCTTTCCGCTGGACACGCGGCGTTGGCAGTCAATACCTAGGGCAACTCTATCCTGAAGGTGATTCGTGGGCTTCCGATGTTTCCGTCAATGGCAACCGAATCGTAGGTACTGCCAAGCCGAATCCGTTTCTTCCCACACTGTCCTTTGCACCGACCAATGATGACCTTTCACAGGCGTTTCTATGGACCGAACGAACAGGAATGGTCGGACTTGGACACCTTCCGTCGCAACGAGTCGACGCACTTCCGACTCCCAGCATATTCGAATCGTCGGCCGCAGCTATTTCCGCTAACGGAAAATTCGTCGTGGGGTCCAGCAATGAATACTTTCCCAGCCTCGACCAACCTTTGGTGGCCGCACGTGGTTTCATTTGGAACTCCGACACGGGCATGCAAGACCTTGGCCTTCTTCCCAACGGGTGGACTAGGCGGGTGGAAGCCATCGACGTATCGGGAGATGGGGAATTGGTAGTGGGAATGGCACAGGTCAAGTACGGTCCGGAAGATGCGGCGGTGCCCGAACAAGTCCTACCCGTGTTATGGCAGCGTGGCAAGGGATTGCGCCCACTTACCGACGTACTGCGTGAAATGAACGTCGATTCGATCGTCGCAGGATGGAATCTCCAAACGGTGTCTGCCATCTCAGCTGACGGTACAACGATCGTCGGTACCGGAGTTAATCCGCAGGGAGAACAGGAAGCGTGGCGAATTGTGTTCGACTGGCCTCGCTATTCTCCGGCAGAAACACTCGGCGACATCAATCACGATGGCCTCATCGATGGTGCTGACGCGGCGGCCCTTTACGGCGCCTGGGGAACGAACTCTGCCTCCGCCGACCTGACCGTCGATGGAATCGTCGATGGCGCCGATGCTGCCACGATGTTCAAGTATTGGTCCAATCAAGTTGATCTGGAAACGATGAGTCGCCTCAACAGCGTCCCAGAACCATGCAGCTTGACGCCCATGTGGGTCACGCTCGGCGCTGCACGCTACCTGCGAAAGAAAGCGAATATGCGGCGCCGGCGTTAGTCAAGATTCATCGAGTCGTTTTTTTGACAGCAGTTGAAAAGCACGGCAGAGAAAGCCCACCATTTGATCGGCGCCCTACTGGGAAGGCCCATCACTGGGAAGGGAAGGCAAGGCCGGGGGACCGTCAAGTCCCTCGGCTTGTTGCTGCAAATTTCTTAACGCGTCCAGTCCAATTCCGTCCTTCTTGGCATCTTCGCTCACCGTAATCACGTCCGAACGCCCCAAGTGGATTTTACGATAGACGTCATCAGAAATGATGTAGTACCAATCAGCAAAGCGAAAATTGAGTTCCGCCACTTTCTGCTTGGCTTTGTCGAGTTTTTCCTTATGCTCATCCAGCTTACGCTGGTTCTCTTTCATGATTCGATCGCGTTCCTTGCGAGCCTTATCTTTGGCTTCATCATCGCTGACCGTCGCTGTTGTCGTACTGTCTCCAGCCGGTTTCGTCGCAGGGGGCTCGGCGGCAGGAACTTCGGTTTGTGCGCCATCGACGGCAGCCTCTGGCGAATCGACATCGGCAGTAACATTTGCTGCTTCATCCTCACCACAGGCAGCGTCCCCTTTGTCAGCGGCTTCTTCGCCATTTCCACTATTTTCGGTTTCCGAGCGGTCACTGCCAACGCCTGTGTCTGCCTGATCGGCTGGTGGATTTTCGCCCGGCAGATCGGGTAGCGGCTCCAACACGGGGTCCGTGAACTGGTTCGCGTCCAGGTTTGCAGTAACAAACAGCCAACGGTTAACGCTACCGGATGTTTCTTCTTCCTGATTCACACTGGCGATCTCACCGAATCGAAGCAGGTATTCGATTCCATCCTTGAGCCGTACCTGAATCTCGCCATTACTACAGAGCAATTCGACTTGTTCTTTGATTTGTACGGGATAGAACCCTTTCTCAAGAAGTGAAATAACTCCCTGCTTGTCCTCCAAAAAACCTTTCTCGGCCTTCAAGTCAGCTCCCAAGCCGGCTGGCTTACGTTCAACATCTACAATTTTCAATTCAGCCAGAGCATTCTTCAGACCGTCCAATCGAGTCTTATTGAGTTCCTCCCCCGGAGTCAACTGTGTGTCTTGCAGCGACCCATCCTTCGACTCACGGAAATCCCGAATCGCCCATTTATTCTGGGTTGTATCCTCACGAACGGTAAGTTCAAAACGCTGATCGAAGCCTTTTATGGCGGGCCCTTGCACCGTCTGAGCAAGTTCAACGGAATAGTCCTTCAGAGTGAGTTCTGCGACATCAAAGGTATTCAGTTTGAGCAAATCCTTCTCCACCCAATCTTCGAATTTCGTCGAAAACTTTTGTGGGTCGAGCTTTACGACGTAGACTCGGTCGCGTCCTGGCACACGTACGAACCGCTGTCCTTCGGCCTCTTTGACTTCTTTGCCGATAATGAGCCTTGCCATCGGCTTGCTGGACTCATCGGCAATTTCAACGAGACGCCCTAGCCCCTTGGCACTCGAGTCACTGGCTTTGGGATCCGGTTCCAGAACGCCAAACAGTTCATGGTCGGCAGGCTTTGCGTCCTCAACTCGCAGCACCTTCAACCCAACGAAACTGGACGCCACGTCCCTCATTTGATTCTCGGCATCCGCCGGATAATCACTATGGGACGGAATGACCCATTGCCCACCTTTTTTCGCCACCTCAAATGACGAAGTGCGGCCCAAGCCCTCGGTCGGAACAACGATTCTCAGACTGGCAGCTTTGCTGGGATCGTCGAAGTCCTTAAACAAATCTTTCCCAACTTCGTTATCAATGGCAACCACAATTGGCTGAGGGCGAGTAACGAAAGCGAGCAAACCCGTGGCTGCAGCAACGCCGCAAAAAACAAGCGTCTTCGTGGCTTCATTCATCTTACAGACTCCAGTATCGACTCAAACCCAGTTCGACCCGAGTACGGGCGGACAAGGCCAGTCCGGTTGTAGTAGATCGGTGTTTCTCGTGGGGAAGGGGCGCAAAACTAACGCAAACGCTCCCGCGACACGCCCTCTTTTTCCAGCGACGCACGTCGTGCGTAAACAATCAATCCTACCAACAACGGAGGAATGACTGGCAGGAATGCTGCCCACAGTTTGTAACTATTCTGGACCTTAGAGATCCTCCGGTCGAGATCACGTTCGATGGTCTTGAGTTTACGATCTCTCTCTTGTGTTAACTCCTTGACTCGCGACGTTAGGCGTTCTTCGGCCAACTTTTTCGCAATCGCCATGTCAATCTGCAACTGCTGCATCTGCCCCCGCAATTCGCCGTTCGATGGTTCTGCTTGCAGTTTTGTCTGTAGCTCGCCCGCTTGGGTTTCAAGTTGCTTAAATCGCTCCTCAATTTGATCTTTGACCTCTTGCTGCGCCTTTTCGAATTCGTCACCGAATTCCCGTACTGCGGTCTGGGAATCATCTCGTGCGCCTTGTGTCGCCTTATCGACACGCGTTAGCGTACTATGTCGCGTTTGCCGGGTTCGAATGGCCAAGAAATCTGGATCACCAGCGAGGGCATCGACAACGTTGAGCACAAACGTGACGTTTTCGAATTGCCAGTTAAATTCGGGATCGGGGCGCTGACGTACCCGCAAAAACTCCGATGCCAGCACGTCAATATCACAGACAAAGATCGCGTTAATCTTGTCCCGAGTTTTCTTCCCTGCGGCATCCTCCGTTTTTACTGCTTCTCCCTCTTTCGATTCGCCGTCCTTCGCCTTGCCGTCGCTCGGCTTGTCGGATGATTCGGATTCGCCCGGTTTCTTGTCCGTGGATGTATCGGCATCGGGTCGAATCGGGCCCGAAATTTTGGCGGCCAAGGTATAGCGTTTTCCGGTAGCTCCCCGACTCCGTTTGATTCCCAAAATCGCCGCAGACTGATCTTGACCGCGTGGATCGAGGTCTTCAGGAGCAATGTAACCGGACTGAGTACCGGTAGAGACGAGCGGAGTGAAAGTAAACCCTTCTTTGGATCCCTTTTCCTTCAACGCCCCCGTAAACAGGAAGAGGATTTGCTGCATACCTGCAGTAATTTTTTCCTGTTCGTTGATGGCATTGTCCGCACCGGTCGCTTGGGGACTCGCGAACACCCATTCGGGCGTGATTTCGGACAACCCGCCGAGCTTCTTGTAGGGATCAAAATCTTGCCAAACCACCTCGGGCTCAACGCCGTTCAGGCCAGTTTTGCCCGACATTTCAACTCCCAACACGTTCCAAAGTTGCGTAATGTCTCCTTTGGGTTCTGGAGGCTGGGCCCCCATGCCCATCATTCCGCCTCCCTTGGGCCGTCGAGGCTGACCTGTCCCTGGCGCGGTGCGCATCATGGCAGGGAGCGGATCTTCGAAGATCGCCGCAGGCACGCCCGCCCGCACGGCATCCACAAGGTGATCCAACTGATTTTGTGGCAAGGATGAAGGCTGAACGACGAGCAGCACATCCAAGGACTCATCAATCTTGTTGGCAGGATCCACTTCAACAACGTCGTACTGTTTTTCGAGTTCCTGTACGATCAATTGCTTCGGGCGTTGCTGAAAAAACTGCATGTCGAAGCCGCCAAACAATTCCGCATCTGTCTTGACTACTCCCAGCCGTTTTCGATCCTGATGGGCGGCAGTCCGGATGGAACGAATCAGTTCGTACTCCACGGGAATACCTCGATCGAAGAAAGGGACAACCACTTTCTCAAGTCCCGACGTGAAGGCGGCACCCAAAAACAATTGCTCTTCTTTCAAGCTTCCTCGTTCGCGCGTTACCACGGTCTCCGGTTTGATACCGAATTGTTCCTCGGCCCGGACAGCCATGTCGCTATACGGCTCCAAGTCATTGTGAACGCGAACCGTAACGTTCTTATGGCCGCGAAATTCAGCCAAGAGGTTCGTTAAATCGACTTTTGTCTGTACATAATCTTCCGGCACGGAATTGCTAATGAAAGCCTCGATCGTCACGGGGCGTTGGATTTGATCGAGTTCTTTGACTATTCGTAGCGTATCGGGTGATAGTGAACTTACTTGGGCCATCGTTGCATCGACCCGTTTGTCATTATTTTCAAAGAACTTACTGCCGGCAATCACGGTAACAATGAGTGCGATCGTGCGCAGAATGTAGTGACCCAAGAGCGACTCTCCGTCTTTACCGGCTGCCCAATGCCGACGTCCAATCAGTACTGAGCTGAGATAAAGTCCGATGCCAATGACCATGACAAAGAAGGACGTGGCACTCAAGCCGACCACGCCGCGGCCAAACCCTTCAAATTTTGCACCAATTCCCCAATGCGACAGAACCATGGCGATCGTCCGGTCGGGAATGATTGCATCCACCATACCGAGGAACACCAGCGGAATATTGAACAAAACGCCCAAGACAAATCCCACTGTCAAGTTATTGGTCAGAAACGAAGCAACCATACCGATGGCCAACATGGTGGCCCCCATGAACCAATATCCCAAATAGTTGGTAGCAACCAGTCCAACATCGACGTCTCCCATGGCGAGCAAGTTCAGCACAACGAAATTGGAGACTTGCGAAAAAAGAAGCGATACGGTGAACACTGCCAATGCTGCACCGAATTTCCCCAATACGATATCCCAGTCGCTGGCTGGAATCGTCAACAGGAGTTCGTCGGTCCCTTGCCGCCGTTCATCCGCCCAAATGCTCATGGTGATCGCTGGAATAAACACCAGCATAATGTAGGGGAACCAGCGGCTGAGCTGATTGAAATTGGCGAGATTCTCGGCAAAAAACTCATGCGTCCAAAAGGCAGCCACGGAACTCAACAGCACGAACAAGCAGAGAAAAACATAGCCCGTCGGATTGCTAAAATAGGCATTGAAGTTCCGTCGCAAAACGGCACGAAAAGCCGGCCGACTGCGGGTTAAACTCCACACGAGACCGCAGATAACCGCCAAAAACAGCGCGTCGAACAACAGCAACAAGACGATATTGAGGATCGGTGTCATAGCTGACTAATACTCTTCTTGCATGTGAGCGAAAAAAGGTGACGAACGTATCTTGAAAAATCAATAACCACTTGCATCCTCATGATGCATCGATCGAAATCAGGCAACAGCCGCTGAACGTCCGGTGAGTCGCCGAAATTCACTGTCGAGACTCTTGCCGTTGCCAACAAAGTCACTAACAGGCGCGTCAACGATCAAACGTCCTTCGTTGATCAAAATGACACGCGTTGCCATGGCCTCCACTTCCTGCAGAATGTGGGTCGAAAGCAAGATGGTCTTCTCGGCCCCCAAACGGTGTATGGTTTCGCGTACTTGGCCGATCTGATTAGGGTCCAAACCGGCTGTCGGTTCATCCATGATCAATACGTCCGGCTCGTGCAGCAGCGTCTGAGCCATACCGACCCGCTGCCGGTAGCCCTTCGATAGTTTTGCTATGGGCTTGTAGATAACGCTTGCCAAGTGGCACAAATCAATGACTGCGTCAATTCGATCACGCTGTTTTGCAGGCGACATGCCGCGGGCGTCCGCGAAGAACTCCAAGAGCGAGTAGGGAGTCATGTCGGGGTACAGCGGGCCGTTCTCCGGCAGATACCCCAATCGTTGGGAACCGGCGATTCGGTCGTTCATCATGTGATGCCCGGCAATGCGTCCCACCCCTTCCGAAGGGGCAAGATAGCCCGTTAAGAGCTTCATGGTCGTGCTCTTGCCGGCACCGTTCGGGCCTAAGAAGGCCACGACTTCCCCACGGTGGACCTTAAAACTCACATCTCGAACCGCTGCAAAGCTGCCATAAAACTTGGACAACCGCTCCGCCTCGATCATGGGTGTATCTTCACGTCTGGACGCCATCACGTTCTCCTGGAGACTCAAACGAATTTAGTAAGTAGCTAGGGGCAGGGACAATTTGCGGCAGGACCTTCGTCGCCCCGACGGGCTCTTGGCACCCACTATCGCCCAGGAACAGGTGCCGAAGGAACAAATCGCCCTTCGGCGAAGGGTCGTCCTTCGACGAAGGCAGTGAAAGGCGGCTCGATTCGCTCACTACCAAAGGGGTTAGCTGCACCCGGTAGAAGGTATTTCATAATGGATTTGGGACGATTCCTCAAGGCCGGACCCCTAAAAATCTACGGTAGCTAGGTCCTTTTAGGTCGTTACGAGCCTGCCGAACCGAGCACGGGGCGTCGTACCGAGACGTGATGACGTCCCAAGGCGTCATTGGACTGAGGGAAATCGGTGCGAAGGTGGACCCCTCGTGACTCGGGGCGTGCGAGGGCCGATTCAATCATGGTCCTACCGACCGTGAGCATGCTCTGTAGCTCCCAACCTTCCGGGTGTTCAAACTGACGCGGCAGAACATAGCGACACCATTGATCGACAGCCCTTGCGGCCTCTTCCAAACCTTCCTGACTTCGCCGCACGCCGACGTGCCGCCACATCAGGCTCTTGAGTGAATTTCGGATATCGGCCAGATCGAGAGGTTCCGGGTCGGGGGGGACTGCGGGGTTCTCTAAGGGCAATGCTTCCAGTCGTTCACTTTGACGCGCAGCCGCGGATCGACCTGCTTCGCGTCCGGCGTGTGCACCAAAAACCAGACCCTCCAGTAAGCTGTTCGATGCCAAACGATTCGCCCCATGGAGGCCACTGGATGTCACCTCACCCGCAGCCCATAGGCCTTCCATGCTGGTCTTGCCGTTCAAATCAATCGTCACACCACCAATCATGTAGTGCGCACCGGGCCGGATGGGAATCCAGTCCTTGGCGATATCGATGTCGAATTTGACGCATCGTTCGGCAATTCCTGGAAATCGTTGACGGACTTGCTCAGCGTCCATATGGGTAAGGTCCAAATAAACGCTGGCGTGATGGGTCTTTTCCATCTGCGATACAATCGCTTGCGACACCACGTCTCGCGGTGCAAGCTCGCCTCGTGCGTCATAGTCGCTCATGAAGCGGTATCCATTCTTGTCGACCAGGTGTGCCCCTTCACCGCGAACCGCTTCGGTAATCAAGCTGCGACCACTGCCGGCGATGTACAGCACCGTGGGATGGAACTGCATGAATTCCATATCTCGCAACGGCAGGCCCGCTCGATACACCAACGCATGTCCATCCCCTGTCGCGACCAATGGATTAGTCGACTCGCGATAAAGTTGCCCAATACCCCCAGTGCAGAGTATTGTCTCGCGCGCCCAAATCATGACCTTCCCCAAACGCTCATGCCACACCAAAGCACCACAACATTTTTGCTGGTGCACAAGCAGATCCAAAGTGAAGCAACTGGTCAGCGTCTCCAGATTTTTCATGGCTTGCACGCGTTCACCAATGGCACGCATCATCTCCTTTCCTGTCGCGTCTCCCAACGCGTGGACAATACGATGGTGGCTGTGTCCCCCTTCCCTTCCCAAGGCCAACGCCCCCTTTTCTTTATCGAATCGCGTCCCCCAACCGATAAGTTCCTGGATTCGGTTGGGCGCTTCACGAATGACCATCTCCACAACCGCTCGCTCACACAGCGACCCGCCGGCGCGAAGCGTGTCCTCGACATGATTTTCAAACCGATCATCCGGTCCCAAAACCCCGGCTATCCCGCCCTGCGCCCATCGACTATTCGATTCCCCCATCGCGTCCTTCGTGACAACGATCACGGATAAGGGGGGTGGAACCTCCAATGCGGATCGCAGGCCCGCAATCCCACCACCCAGTACAAGCACATCGGTAAATCGATGGAGAACGCGACCAGGATGGAATGGGACAAGGTACCGCGGCACCGCCGACTGAAAAGAATAAGAACACAATTCTTCCGAACTCATGACGATGCCACTCCAGCTACGCCCGTCCTAGGAACCAAGACTCCAACATGCACTAGGTCCAGATTTCTTCAGACCCCCATCGTACGGCTCGCTTTCACGGTTGCCCCACCGGACCCGGCAACGTACCCTTTCGAAATGTACGATAACTATCGCGATAGGCAGGTGGCACCGGCGGAATCGAGCGTTGTTCCTGTACCTGTTGCGATCGCTGCTGCGATGACTTGCCGCGGCGAGGCTGAGGAGTCAGACCAAGACTGCGAAGGGCATTTTCCCATTCTTGCCTGACAGGTGGACTCACCGATGGTTTGTCCTGCATATCACCACGCAATTTTTCCCAACGTTCGAGAAACCGACGAATGTCTTCCGATTTCCAGTTCATCTCTTCCAGCAGTTCTGGATCGGGACGGCGTTCTTGGTCTTTCAACGACTCCACGACAAAATCGACAGATTCCTTTGCGTATTCCAGCTGTGGATCGTCGGGGGAATCTACTGTCGGACGGCGTTTCGACTCGATGTTCCCGGAACCGGGGCCGGTTCCGCCGGGCGAGGATTCGGTCGCATCGTCGGGGTTTTCGGTCGAAGATCGCTGCGCAGAACGCACGGAAGCACCCGGCTCATTTACTTCCGGCTGAGTCTGGTTCGCCGAATCTGAATCATTCCCCGACTTCGATTGGCCGGGCGGATCGGCTGGGCCATTGGAGTTACTGCCGGACGGCGGATTCGCATCCGGGGCGACAGGACGTTTGCCTGGCGTGACTGAATCGTTTGCTGTTGGCTTACCGGCTGGTCCGCCCGCTCCCCCGTGAGGTTCCGTTTCGTCCTTTGAGCTCTGACCATCCGACGTGCCCGTTGTGGTCTTCTGCCCGTTATCCCGGGGCTGGGCTACTGCACCCGAATCCTTGCTACGATCTGGCTGGTGCTTTGACTGCGTTCCAGCCCCGTCCCCGCTCTCCGATTCAATCTGTCCGGCAGATTTTTCCGAATCTTTTCGAGCCTTAGCACGCTCAAAAATCCGACGCAGTCGTTCGACGATCTCACCGTCCGAAGCACCGTCGTTGGGTGGTAGAGGTCCCTCGTGAGAGTTTCCATTCGGATCACGTTCCGTCGCGCGATTCTGGCTCTTCGACTGCCCTTCACTTTGACGTGAAGTTCCATTCGCCTCACCATCTTTTGGATTAGAGGCTGGGGAACCATCGCCGGCTGAAGATCCCTGGCGCCCCTGATTACCTGAGGCTCCTGGTTTGTCGCCAGCCCCTTGTTCACCGCCCCCCTCTTGCTGGTCCTTATTACCTTGTTTATCTCCACTGCCTTGTTTGTCTTCACTCCCGTGTCTGTCTCCACTCCCTTGCTTACCCCCAGTCCCTTGCTTACCCCCAGTCCCTTGTTCACCGGCAGCCTCTTGTTCAGCTCCAGCCTCTTGTTCACCTTTACTGTCTTGTTCAACGCCACTGCCTTGCTTGTCTCCATTCCCTTGTTTGTCTCCGCTACCTTGCTCACTTCCTGCCCCTTGGTCACCTCCTGTCCCTTGGTTACCTTCACCCCCCTGTTTACCGTCGCTCTCTTGCTGATCTTCACTCCCTTGCTCACCTTTACTTCCTTGTTTACCTCCAGTCCCTTGCTCACCGCCGCTCTCTTGTTGATCTTCACTTCCTTGGTCACCTTCACTCGCTTGGTCACCTTCACTCGCTTGTTCACCCTTACTGCCTTGTTTACCTCCACTCCCTTGTTTGTCTCCGCTCCCTTGCTCACCACCGCTCTCTTGCTGACCTTTGCTGCCTTGTTCGTCGTCACCCCCTTGTTGCTCTTCATTGTTAGTTGTCGATGAATTGCCAGGATCTTCATCTCCGCCGATACCGGGGGATTTGTCTGTGGCCCGCGGAGCAGCAGGTTTTTTTGTGGCAGCCGGACTTGTAACTCGAATTCGAATGATGCGGCTCTCAACACGCTGCGGCACAAATTCGCCAGAAGTTGAATCGTGGTGGTTATCGTAGGCCACCGCCTTGAGGAGCCACGTTTGCCCCGACAAGCCACCGAATTTTTTCGGACCGACTTGGTCGCGGTGGACGTACTGCCCCTGAAATTCTTCCGCCAGCAATGTTTGCTCGACGAATTTGTTTTCATCTTCGCGTTGCCACGCCAACTGAACCTTTGTGAGTCGGTAGTCAGGATCGATGGCACGAATATCTAAACGGAAAACACCGTTTTCAGGCACTTCCAAATCACGTTGAGGCTCCAGGATTTCTATCGAGGGGGGCTGGTCCGCCACGATGCGAATATTGTGTAACAGTGGATCCGAGTTCAGCGATTGCTCGTGTGTAGAGTACCGCAGCCAATATTGTTTGTATTGATGATCGATACGTGCCACAAACGTGACTGTAGCTTCTTGTGAATTATCTGGGCGTAGCCGAAGCGGGATGTAGGTCCCCAATTGAGGAGGTTCTGCTGTCTTCTCCAGTGCTGGATTGAACTGCAAGTAGCCTGACCGGATACCGTGGTTTGCGACGGCGGTCAATTGAACTTGAGTTCCGTCAGGCACCTCAATGTCGCCCGAATCAGCGACGTAGTCGGGGCTTATCCCGGTATATTGAGGATATTCAAAGTCCAAACGACGTACCCGAATCGTCGGCGACGCAACCACGGTGATTTGATATTCTGGGCTTAATGCGTCATGCGCGTGTACGCGATACCTCAGGTCCTGCTTCATGACTTCACCGGCCCCGGGCAGGCTTGCGACAAACATCCAGTCCAGGTCAGTCCGAGTTAACGCTATCCGGCGCAGCTTCATGAGTCCATCTGTCGACCACACTTCAACGAACACGTCGTCGTCCGTCACTGTGCCTTGGATCTTGGCCTGTATTGCCAAAGAATCGCCATACCGCACTTCAGCATCTCCAGGTATCACTTCTTCAATGGCAATACTCGCTGGTCGCATCATGTCGCGCCAAGGCAAAAGGATCCGTAGCACGCTTTGCGAAAAACTTTTCGGGCTGAGAATGCCGTACAGGCACGAAACGAGAACGACCGCCGCGAGGCAATATCCGACCCGTATCAAGTGACCATGATCAACGGCCTGGATGGCATCGATTCGAGACAAGTCTAAAGCTGCTTGGTGCTGCACACCCTGCATGACACTTGAGCGGACCGCGCCTGGCTCCGTCCTTAATTGCATGAACGTAATTAAGCTGTTCTTGAAGTTAGGATGAGCATCTTCCACGACACTTGCCGCAAACAATGAACTTACGCCGCGCCGGAAGGACCACCAACCCCAGAGCAAAAATGCGATCACCCCCCCCCACAAGAGTGTTCCCCCTAACCAACGCCCCATACGTCCCAGGTCAACACACCAATGGTCAACGATGGCTAGAAACAACAACCAACCCAGCCCAAGAATACTGACCTTCAGGCAATACGTTGCGACGTCTACAGCTTTCACATGCCGTCGAGTTTGCTCAAGCTTGGAAAGAATCAACTGGTCAGCCGATTTCGTGGCAGACTCGGCAGTCGGCAGAAATGTGTCCAGGGGTGCGTCTGTTGACATGAAACCGTCCGTAGAAGAAACCATTCGCAACGAGTATGATTCGGGGCTCCAGGATCGGCCTAATACCCCCGTGGCCTAATGCCCCCGTGGTCCACAATCGGGAGCGAAGGCAAATTCCGTCCCAAGAACCGTAAATTGCCGTACGTTCCGCCTCTCCGACAATTATAGCCGCTCGCAACCATGTCTACGCTGGGCAAACTTAGAAGTCAGACCAGTAAAAAACGATTTAGCGCCTACTTGCATCGGCATTTCCCATGAATCCACTCCCAGAACGTTCCGCCTTGTTACTTCATCCTTCCGACAACGTCGGCATTGCCCTGAGGACATTGGCAGTCGACGGTGACGTCACGATCGCCGGTCGGCAGGTGCGGATCCGCGAGCAGATACCAACGGGTCACAAAATCGCGCTCGATCACCTTCCAATCGGGGCCCAAGTTCTGCGGTATGGTGCTCCCATTGGCCGCGCAACGAGGGAGATCCAGCCGGGCGACTGGGTCCATTCCCACAACCTGGAGGCAATCTCAGTATCGTCCAGCACGGCGCATGTTTCGTCAAACGGGCCCTCTGCATGGCCGAAACGGAACGACCGGCACTTCATGGGCTACCCGCGAGAAAACGGCCAGTACGGAACAAGAAATTATATCGCAATTATTTCGAATGTAAATTGCTCGGCATCGGTGTGCCGTTACGTTGCTCGACACTTTGACCAATCAATTTTGGCCGAGTTCCCGCACGTCGATGGTGTGGTTGCCTTCTCCCATCACGGTGGCTGCGCCGTGGAATTTAATAGCCTTTCTCACAGGATGCTGAACCGAGTGCTAGCGGGCATTGCCCGACATCCCAATATCGGTGGCGTCGTGATGATCGGACTCGGCTGTGAACAAGTCACACTGGACCACCTGGTCACAGAACATCAGTTGCTGGGATTATCAGGCTCCAAAGCGCCTTCTCCCCGAGCGCCGTATTGCATGACCATTCAGGAAACGGGGGGGACTCGACGCACAATCGAAGCGGGTATTGCCCGGGTTATGGAGATGTTACCGCAGGTCAACCAGGCTCGACGCGAACGTGTTTCCGCTAGTGAACTCATCTTGGCCACCAACTGTGGCGGATCGGACGGCTATTCAGGCTTCACAGCCAATCCCGCCCTGGGGGTCGCATGCGACCTGCTTGTCTCTTGCGGTGGCACGGCAGTATTAGCCGAAACGCCCGAAATTTCTGGCGCGGAACATCTATTGTTCGCTCGAGCGGTCTCGGCCCAAGTTGGTGAAAAACTCCTGTCTCGCGTCAACTGGTGGCACGAACATACAGCCCTCTTTGGCCAAAACCTGAACCACAATCCGACCCAAGGCAACAAGGCTGGGGGGCTCACCACGATCGCCGAAAAATCTCTGGGGGCCGTGGCCAAAGCCGGCCAATCGCCACTTGTCGATGTGGTCGAATATGCGGATCCGATTCGGAGTAAAGGGCTTGTCTTTATGGACACGCCAGGTTTTGACCCCGCCAGTGTTACTGGGCTTGTGGCAGGGGGCGCACATCTCGTGGCGTTCACGACGGGGCGCGGCAGTTGCTTTGGCTGTAAGCCCTCCCCGTCCCTGAAAATCAGTTCAAATTCGTATATGTACCAGAGAATGCAGGAGGACATGGATCTGGACGCAGGTCGCATCGCCACAGGCGATGCCACGGTCGAGCAGGTCGGACAGGAGATCTTCGAGCAGTTATTGCGGGTTGCTAGTGGCGAAAAAACCAAGAGCGAGCATCTGGGGCTCGGCGATGAAGAATTCGTTCCGTGGACGGTCGGCCCGACTCTGTAAATTCCTCCGCGTTGATGAAATCGACCGTGCTCCTGTGCGTTGACGCTACGCGGGCGTTCTGTTAGTCTCGGCACATCAATTTTTCTGGAGAATAATCGCAATGGCTCACGAAGTTACGTTAATCACAGGTGATGGTACCGGCCCCGAATTGGCTCAAGCCGCGCGGCTTTGCCTCGACGCAACGGGCGTCAAAATCAATTGGGACGAACAGGAAGCAGGCGTCGACGTCATGGCGCGGACCGGCACACCGCTTCCTGATGGCGTTGTGGAAAGTGTGCGAAGGACTCGCTGTGCCCTGAAGGCACCGATCACAACTCCCGTGGGGAAAGGCTTCCGCAGCATTAACGTCCACCTGCGCCAAGAACTTGGGCTTTATGCCTGCATTCGACCCTGCAAATATTACCCTGGTGTTCGTACGTTCTTCAGTGATCGAAACGTGGACTTGGTCATCGTCCGCGAAAACACCGAAGATCTTTATGCCGGTGTCGAATTCGAACGCGGTAGCACTGAAGTCAATCAGCTGATCGAATTTATCAACGCACTTCCTTCGGATAAAAAGATCAAAACAAAGGGGAGCGAAACGGGTATTTCAATCAAGCCGATCAGCGTCAGCGGAACTGAACGCATCGTCCGCTGCGCCTTCGACTACGCACGAGCCAACGGACGAAAACGAGTCACAGCCGTCCATAAGGCCAACATCATGAAGTATTCGGACGGCTTGTACTTGGCTACCGCGCAAAAGATAGCCGAAGAATACGCCGACATCGAGTTCGAGGAACGCATTGTTGACAACATGTGCATGCAACTTGTACAAAAACCCGAATTGTACGACGTGCTCGTACTGCCAAATCTTTACGGAGATATCGTCAGCGATTTGTGTGCAGGAATTGTGGGTGGTTTGGGAGTAGCACCAGGCGCAAATATTGGCCCCAACGGTGCCGTCTTCGAAGCTACCCACGGAAGTGCCCCCAAATACAAGGGGCAAAATAAGGTCAATCCAACAGCTCTCATCCTATCGGGTGTGTTAATGCTGCGGCATCTCAACGAAACATCGGCCGCCGATCGGCTGGAGGCCGCCGTATCACGCGTAATTGCCGAAGGAAAAAACGTTACCTACGATCTGAAAATGGACCGCAACGATCCGACCGCCGTGGGAACTCGCGAAATGGCCGAGGCAATCTGCAAAGCGATGGCCTAGCCTAGGGGACGCCGATCGGCGCGAAGTCGCTACCACGGTCTCCAGTGAGTGTTATGAATGGACACGACTTCCGGGACATTGTAAGTGGTGCGCGGCAGGACTTGCTTGCTAGGATCGCTCGTCCTTTCCTGACAGGCTTGGAACTCCCTTTCAGCTGCCTAGTGGCGTCCCGCAACTATGCCTACGATCACAGGTGGCTTTCGCAAAGAGTGGCTGCCGTTCCCGTCGTGAGCATCGGCAATCTCACGCTCGGTGGGACGGGAAAAACTCCGCTCGTTACCTGGGTCGCTCAATGGTTTCAACAACAGGGTTTCCGTCCGGCAATTCTCAGCCGTGGATACCGCGCTGGTCCGGATGGCTCAAACGACGAGGCCCGCGAAATCGCCCTAAACCTACCACAGGTACCGCATCTGCAACAGAAAAATCGGAGCCAGGCAGCTGTGACGGCCGTGCGATCATTCCAGGCAAATGTCATTTTATTGGACGACGGGTTTCAACACCGACAATTGGCACGAAACCTCGATATCGTAATCATCGATGCGATGTGCCCTTGGGGTTTTGGGCGAATCTTCCCGCGTGGAATGTTGCGAGAATCTAGTCACGCACTGCAACGCGCCCATGTCTATTGCCTTTCTCGCGCTGACGCAATCGATTCGGCAACCCGTTCGACACTTCGTCGCGCAGCCATCGACTGCGGAGGGGACAAGCCCTGGGTAGAGATCGTGCATCGTCCTTCCTGCTTGATCGACGTGCACCATAACGTCACACCGCTCGCATCCCTGGCTGGAGAATCGGTGGTGGCTTTTTGTGGTATCGGAAATCCAGCCGGATTTCGCCATACCTTGCAAACTCTGGGTTGCAAGACGATCGGCTGGCGAGAATTCCCCGACCATCACCACTACGACGATTCGTCCATTCAAGACTTGGAAAGGTGGATTGCCCAATTCCCCTCCACCTCGCAAGTCCTCTGCACACACAAGGACCTAGTCAAATTCTCGACCGATACCCTGTCGGGATTGCCTCTTCGAGCTGTGGCAATCGACTGCCATTTTCTGCAGGGCCAGGCAATCCTCGAGACACAGTTACGGTCCATCGTGCAGAAACTGTCATAAGAATGCTATCAACAATGACTGATAGCATGAATCGATCGTGTTAATAACACGTTGACCCGCTCGGTGTTCTTCCGGCATAATCCGCGTCGTTTCCGATTTTCTCCTCTCCGTGGATGGAGGTCCACCGCGTTATGGAACTCTCGCTTGCGCTTGAACGGCTGACTCACCCACGGATCCTCGTGGTAGGCGACGTCATGCTGGACCGTTACATCTGGGGAGACGTAAGTCGAGTGAGCCAAGAGGCTCCGATCTTGATCCTCAACGCGGATCAGCAAGAAGACCGACTCGGCGGCGCTGCGAATGTCGCTAACATGTTGAGTGCTCTTGAAGCACAAGTCACAATCGCTGGGATTATGGGCCATGACAGCGATGGGGAAATCCTGCGGGGCCTGTTGCGTACGTCGGACATTGACGCACAGGCGCTTTTGAATGCGACGGACCGCCGCACAACTGTCAAACAACGATTCGTCGGTCGTGCATCTGGCAAACACAGCGGCCAAGTGTTAAGGGTCGACTATGAGAGTCGACACACTCTACCGACTCAGCTGGAGGAACAATTCCAGTCACTCGTCTGTGGGCTCGTGCCGCAATACGACGCGGTCTTGATATCCGACTATGGCAAGGGCGTTTGCAGCGTCAACGTAATAGAAGCGATCATCCGCCGCGGTCGACAAACAGACATACCGGTATTGGTCGACCCAGCCCGCAACGGAGACTACAAGAAATATAGTGGATCAACTCTGCTAAAACCAAACCGATATGAGGCAGCTCATGCGAGCAGATTGCCGTTGAACCATGTCAGCCAGGCGGCAAAAGTAGTCCAACATTTACAAAAAACGCTGCAAATTGATAACCTTGTTATCACGATGGACCGCGAGGGAATGATTATTGCTGACCAAAACGGCAGTTTGCATCACCTACCATCTCACATGCGCGACGTGTATGACATTACAGGTGCGGGGGACATGGCGTTCACGCTGCTGGGACTAGGGCTTGCCAGTGGACTATCCTTGCCGCTGGCCGCCGGACTAGCAAACGTCGCTGCCGGATGGGAAGTGCAACACGACGGTGTGGCGGTCATATCACGGCACGAACTTGCCGCCGAAATCCAGCGTAATACTCAACCCAAAAAGATCCAAAGTCTGATGATGTTGAACCGTGAGGTGAAGCGTCTGAAATCGTTAGGCAAGAAAATTGTGTTTACCAACGGATGCTTTGACTTGCTGCATGTAGGGCATGTCACCTACCTGCAAGAGGCGGCTCGAATGGGCGATGCATTGATCGTAGCGGTCAACAGTGACAAGAGCGTTAGGAAGCTTAAGGGACCCACACGGCCTGTCATTCAAGAGGCCGATCGCGCCGCGATGCTCGCAGCACTTGCCTGCGTCAACCATGTGCTCATTTTCGAAGAAGACACACCGTGTTCGATACTCCAAACTTTGCAACCCGACGTACTTGTCAAAGGGGGAACCTATCGCCCCGACGAAGTCGTAGGACATGAAATTGTCACCGGTTATGGCGGACAAGTCTGTTTAACAAGCGTCGTGAATGGCGTTTCCACGACACAAATCCTGGAATCGCTGCATCGAGCTGCCTAGTACGTTGACTGTGATTTGAGTCGATCGTTGGAAACCGTTACACATGCAACCGAATATCACCGTACTCATTACTTGCAAGAACGAATTGCAGCACATGCCGGCCTGTTTAGAATCGGTCCGCCCCATCGCCGATGAAATACTCGTAGCGGATTCTGGTTCCCGCGACGGCACGTTGGAATTCTTGCGGGAACAAGCGGACTGTCGCGTAATCGAGCGTGAATACGTAAATGCTGGAAATTTTAAGAATTGGGCGATACCACAGGCGAAACACGAATGGATCTTAATCGTCGACGCGGATGAACGCATCACACCTGCGCTGACACAAGAAATCCGAAACAAACTCCCCGGAACCCGCTGGGATGGCTTTTCGTTGCGTCGTCTCAATTATTTCCTGGGATACCCAGTTCGTCACGGCGGATGGGGACGCGACCAGGTCATTCGTCTATTCCGTCGTGATATCGGCCGGTACGGCGAACATACCGATCATAGTGAGGTCACCATTCCCGGCAATCGTCTCGGACAACTTCTTCAGCGTATGCCCCATTTTACGTGTTCTTCCTACGACCGATATCTGGAAAAGATGCACCGCTATGCTCAGCAACAGGCGGAGCTCTGGCACCGGCAAGGACGAAAACCCAGCCTGACGCATCTGATCGGGAACGGTCCGATGCGGTTTCTGCGCAGCTACGTCGCCGAACGTGGGTTTCTCGACGGTATGCCTGGCCTGCAGATCGCCACCCTAACGGCCTACTACTCCTTCTTGAAACAGTCACGCCTGTGGGCGTTGTGTCACTCGCGGAACCCTTGATTGACTCCGGCGAACACTGACTCCGGCGAACACTGGATCAGGGTGACGCGATGTCTCGGGGTGAAGGCTGGCGGGAAAACGCGGCCACGTGAGGTTGCATTGGCAGGCTTGTTACAGTGTCAAGTACAGCTCCGTGGCAACACCGCGAAGATCCATCTCAAATTCGATCTCCTGAACGGGCGGCCGGGTGTCAAACCAATGGATACCGTGACGGGCCGCGTTTCCGATTCTCGAGCTAACGACTTCTCGGATCAACGAATCGATAGGATGAACTGTGTAAATGTTAATTCGGTTCACCTCGTTCCAACTCCCTTTGAGCGTCTGTAGTCGCTCCGTCATCACATCCATCACATACTGTGCCTTTTCTTGTAGTGCATCGGTCGACGATTCGCCGCGTCGAATAATTCCCTGTTCTACCAAGGTCCCATCTCGAAGTTCTCCCGCGCCAGCAACAACAAACGTTGGACGTGCAATACGCGAACTTCGTACAAACGCAAATGCGTACAGGTGGGTCTCTTCCGGTGCGTTCTTGTGGGGAGACACGTTGGTGCGTGCAATGGGGTTGAAATCACCCACATTCAACTTCCAATCGCGAAGGACTTGGATATACTCACTGTTAAACTCGATGAACCCATCCATCGCATGCGCAGCCGGGCAGCGCAATTGGATGCCACAAAGAGCGTCCTTGGGCAACCCCTCGGATTCCAGAAATCGTTCGATCCCCTGAAATCCGACCCGCCATGGAATCCCACGTACCAAGGTAGCGTGTACAATTTCGTAGCCCGGCTCCGCCACAACACCGCACGAATAGGGAGCTATCCCCACCATAAACGAATACTTTCCTGTTGGGTGGGTCATCAACATTTGGTAGGTTACCTCGTCGCTCAGTGTATAGAATACCAGTGCCAAACAAGACGCTTTGGTCCGTTGCCGACTATCATAGTTGGTTTAGCGAAACCTCAGGATCCCCTGTGACCGATGGAAAGTCGGCTCCGTACTTTGAAGTTGGCCCAGACCCGTCGTTACCCGGAAGAACCTAAATGACCGACTATCAAATCGCCTTTCGACCGCAACAGATCTCCCCCACTGCCTTTCTCGCTCCCAATGCGACCGTTCTGGGCGACGTCACGATCGGAAAAGAGTCGAGCGTGTGGTTCGGATCGGTCCTACGGGGCGATTGCGAACGCATCGTAGTTGGGGACCGTACGAACATTCAGGACGGATGTATTCTACACGCAGATCCCGATGTCCCGTGCCTGATTGGCAACGATGTTACAATCGGTCACGGTGCGATCGTCCACGGTGCTCAAATTTCCGATGGAGTTCTGATCGGAATGCGCGCCACGATACTCAATCGTGTGAATATCGGACCTGGCTGCCTGATCGCCGCCGGTACTCTGGTCACTGAGGGATCCACCCTACCGGCAAACTCGGTCATCATGGGCACGCCGGGACGCGTCGTACGAGAAGTGAATGATCGCGACCGCGAAATGATTCTGCACGCTGCGCGTCATTATGTTGAAGCAGCCGCCGCCTACGGGACAAGACTGTGAGCGCTCAAACGGATCAGGCATTTTGGTCGAATCCACAAGGTGAAGCGCTGACCCCTTCGTTTTTCCGCCTTCCCCTAGAACTTATCGTCAATGCTACTTGAGGCACACTTCGCCCAAGTTGGCCGTCCCCGGCGGACTGTTGCCCGCAGGGGACGAACCCAACTGGATTGTCAACGAACAACGCAATTTAACGAGGTAAACGTCCGGTGGACGAACCCGTAGTCCGACAAGACATCAGACCAACAATTCCCCAAAAGACCCAAACGCATACGCTTGTCGGCTCTGGCACAAGACTAGCAACCTCATCGACCCCGGCCTCAAATGATCCCTCCGACAATCCGAAATTGAACATCATGGCGAACGGTTGAGAATTCGCTATTCCCTCAGCACTCGTGGATAAACTCAATACGACTCCATAGGCCCCCGTAGCCGGCACAGAATTCATAAGACAATTGGGCTCTAAGAACCATCGCAGGTCCTGGTGCAGGTCCTGGTGCAGGTCGCCACCAATTGCGTCCGAAATACCCAACAGGTTTCGCGTTTCGGCAGCAACGTTTGAAATAACCCCCAGTTGGTCAGGACCGTTCCCCACAATGATGGTGTCGGGTACCTGGGGCACCAGATGATTGACGCGCAAATGCGTCCCAACGGCGGCCGGGACAAGATTCACTCCATCCCAGAACAACAATCCGCTCAAGACGTTGTACACGACTGTCTCATTGGGGCCGATTCCCAACCCTTCTTCAACCTCAGAAGCAAATCCTGGTTCGGTTGTGAACTGGCATTCGAGACCTTCCTGCGGAAACTCTCCTTCAAACACCAAGATCCCTTCACTGCTGAGCTTAACATCGATCTGTTCACCAACATAACCAAATTCGACATCCGAATGCACTTCTTCCTCGGCCAAACCAACGCGCGCCGCCAATACCAGACCTATCATCATCCACAGACAAACATTATTGGAAATTTTCATCGATCATTCCTTCTACTTGAATTTAATAAATGACAACGAACAAGCACTTCTTCATGTCCTGCGGCTCAACGAGTACCCACTCAATGAGTGGATGTGCACCAGCTATACGATCCGCACACGCAGGAAACGAGCGAACCGATCAACGTGTAATGGTGGGTCGATTACGAGCGATGCGTTGTGCGCATACCGAAGTATTCGGAATAACCAAACGCACCACTAGGTAACCGCAAGTGGACAAGGTGGCCCACGAATAGTGAGGCTGCTCACCGCAGCACCTGAGAAACAGACGACGGATCCATGCCGAATGGTGGTACAAAGTGCTGCCGAATTGCAGTCTGTCGCCGACTGAGCAGCACTCCAGGTCATGCCAAGAAATCGACAAACGAGACAATCCTCCCGATTGTGATCCGCAACATCACGATAGAAACATCGCGATTGCTTCCCGGCTGGATCTATCGCGGACGCACGTGCAGCCACAGTTGCCTGCGATCCATGCCGATGACTCAACGCACAACGGCAGCGATGCTGGACACAGCTCGATGGTTGAGGCACAGAGTCCACCAAACCATGAATCGCATCGCCACACGTCGCCAGCAGGATTTGCATGACGAGGAGAGGCAATACAGATTTTTGTACGCGAGGAATCATTGAGCGTCCATCAACGCGCATACGAATGCTGACCGGCTAGTAGCATAATTGACGATTGACCTAATTGCAAGCCAAGAGCCATTTGCAAGTGGACGGCCTGTAGCAATAATACTTGACATGGATCCGCTCTAGGCCTACCATCAAGTCGTCACACTGGTGTAGAGGATCCTCTGTTCATGTTTCGGCGACTGCTGCGGACAACCGCGATCGTCTTGGCGCTATTGCCAACCATCATCGGACCAGGCCTTCGCGCCTTCCATAGCGACGAGACCTGCTCGTGCCATTCCATGCGACCGCTTACCACGGATCGCAATGCCCATAGAACTTACAGTAAATATGGGCGTTCGACACAGAACTGCCGAGCCCATTGCCGTCATGAAGGCGATTTTTCGCAAGAAAAGCAGGCAAAACGGGTCCCTTCCGGTAATGGAATCCTGCCAAGCACCTTCGCAGCCTGTCCATTGCTTGCCCCTTCGCAAACGAAGACGACCCAAGATGCTTGCAGTATTTGCCAATGCTGGATGTCGCTCCAATCGCTGTGTCTCGCCGTGCGCGAAGTTGCGACGGGACGCTTCGCGACCGAGCCACTCGCCCTAGCACTGAGATCTGAGTGCCGCATCGCTCTGTTTTCGTCCTCGATCACCGGACGTGGACCTCCGTCTCTATCTAGCGTCTAGCACCGATTTGCGACTGGTAAAATTCTGCCGGTTGACATGCCGGCCCGTCGGATGAACATGCCGTTGCATGCCCTATCGCTAGGTGCGATTGTTGCCCGCGGCAGGCTCGGGAGTTTCATGACGGGGCTGACTTGCTGGTTCCATCGGCGACACCGCAGTCGCAGCCCATCGCTGAACTGCGACATCCCATTAACTGCACATATTGTTGCGTATTAGCGCAAGAAACGAGTAACTTCATGGTATTCAAACATCTACCATCACGAGTTGTGGTGGTGCTGCTGGCCTTGGCTGGCAGTAGTCAGTTCCCAACCATTCAGGCGCAAGACCTACATCGGGACGTCATCTTCCGTTACCAAGACTCGAAAATCTTACTCGATTTGCTTCCGTCCGAGGAGAATTTGGTATCGCAAGGAGTGTTCCGCACCAGCGGCATATCGCAACAATTTACTTCCTATCCTGGATTTGCGTCCGAGAGTGACGTTGGATTTGGCATCAACCCTAACGATACGATCGTCTACAATGTGCTGGACCGATTGCTGTATTCGAATGGCGCAGGTTTGACAACGCCACATCCCGATACGGCCATCGTCATCAGAAACGTTCCGAGTTCTTCAGTTCCCGACACGACGGTTTCCGGTTCGACGGGTGAGATTCTGGGAGGCTTTACTCCGCTAAGGAATCGCATTGGCGCGTCAAGTGGCAGCGGCGATTTTCATTCGCACGTATCCTTTGAACTCACGCCCACGAATGCGCCGGGAACATCCGCGCCAACTCCCTGGGGAGCTTACGGTCTTAAACTGAGCCTCTCCACGTCGGCAATTGGTGTGGCGGACTCCGACCCTTTCCTAATCGTATTCAATTTTGGACTCGACAGCACTGCGTTTGACAGCGCCGTCATTGCTATGCGAAGCTTGTTGGGAAGCAATCCGATCTGCGACCTTACCGGCGACAGCCGAATCGACGGCGCGGATGTGGCCGTCGTGTTCGGCAATTGGAACATCGCGGGAATCGGTGATTGTAATCAGGACGGCAGCGTGGATGGAGCGGATCTGGCTGAAGTCTATTCAGCCTGGACGGGCGACACGTCGCCTGCCCCAATGACTGTCCCGGAGCCTCCTACCCACTTGCTATTGGCAACGGTAGTCAGCTTGGCATTCGTCAAGTTCAATCGACGTGGTGGTCGTGTACGCCGCACGGCATTATGTTGAGGCGGCCGGCGCGTGCGGACTAAGAGTAAAATCAGAAAAAGTAGCTGACCCACGGCGAACGAAAACACCGCAATGGCCCGGACCAGCAGTGTTTGATGACGCAAGATCGGTAACTAGCGCTGGTAGCGCGATGTCGTTGCATCGCGATTCGACAATTCGGCCCTCGTTGACTCGTATGAATAGCCGAATCCATGAAGCATCGGCAGCCAAGTGCATCGTTGCTTCCCGGATCGCAGGGTTTTCGAAGACTATGGTTGACTGGAGCTCCGTATTCGATATACCCAGTTCCGCATGCCGAATCGTAAGTGCTGCAGGGTCCTGGGAATTACGATGCACGGAAAGCACGCTTTGATAGCAGGCGTCGCGTCCCTCGAAGCGAATTGCTCGCGCCCCCCAAAAGACTCCGGCCGTGCATTCGTCCGCTTCCTTGCTGATATTCACAGAAAGCGAAAAATTGGGTTTCAGCAGCGGGCTCTTCCAGGCGATTCCCAGCATTCCACGACACGACGCCGTCAGCATGCGCTGGTCCGCACTGTAGTGATACGTCCCGTCCTGATTAGAGCCAGTACCAAACAGGCGATGAAAATCCGGTTCGGAGTCCGGTACCTCGAGCGATACCGGTTTGCGGGGAATGAGCGTTGCCGCACCTGCCGCAGCGGCACCGAGGCCAAGAAGGGTCACCATCGCGACGCGCCGATTCCATCGGCGAACCCCGGATGCTATGGACGGCACTGAGTAATCAATATTCGTCGGATCACCAATTTGGGACTTCGTATCCTCGGACGAGGGCAACCCGTTACGTACGAGCGTCTCTAAATCCGAACCTGTCGCGAACGGCTGCAAGGCGTCACAAATTTCGTGCGCATGTCGATAGCGACAAGCAGGCTCTTTTGCCAACATGCGGTTGATGATTTCGGCAAGACCTCGCGGTATGTGTGGGTGACGATCTCGGAGAAATTCCGGATCTACACGAAGATGCGCATCTCGCTTTTGAACAAAACCGCGATACTCGCCAAACGGGGGGCTACCTGAAATCAACTGGTAGAGCGTACAACCAAGCGAATAGATATCGGCTCGCGTGTCGATTGCCTTGCCGGGAACCCATTGTTCGGGCGCCATATAATCGGACGTCCCGACAACATGAGACCGACCTCCACTGTCGTCAGCACGTCGTCGAAAAAGTGCCAGCCCCAGATCGAGGACCATTGCAACGCCATTTTGGCTCAAGAAGATATTGCTGGGCTTGACGTCTCTGTGAACAATCTTGTGTTCGTTCATGTGCGCCAAGGCCAACGAAATCTGACGTCCAATTTCGGCCACATCACACGGTGTAATTCGCCCTCGCGTCGCAATTTTTCGCAGGTCAGCGCCTTCGACAAACTCCATCACGATATAGTAGTTGCCCTCATGCTCCCCCGCATCGATGGTCCGCATGATATGCGGGTGATTTCCAATCCGTCCCACCGCTTCAATTTCACGAATGAATCGTGCAACGGACAGTCGATCCGTGCGTCGATTCGGTGAGAGCATCTTGATAACAACGTCTCGCTTTAGTAGCCGATGCCAACCACGATAGACCGTCCCCATCGCTCCTTCGCCTAGCATCGTACCCAGGTCATATTGCCCCAGAGAATTGCGCCCATCGTTCTCTGAGTAGTATGGCGTCGACGGCCCTTCGACTGAAATCGAACCAATATCGTCCGGGTCGGTGCGCTTCAGAGAATTCATAAGGTCCAAAAATCCCTGTTCACGTTCTACGTTCGACGATTCCCGCACCCATGAACCCTGAACCGATGAACCGTTTACCACCTTGTCTTCTAACCGCTCCATTCGCTCCAAGCATGCCTGGCAATTGCCAACATGTTCCGCAATCTCTTCGAGAGCTTCACTGGACAACTTTCCGGTGGCGAATTGATAAAGGTCCGTCTCGGATGGGCAACCATTGGACCGTTTCGTGGCCTGCGACATTCTACCCTCCTGACAGCAGCACTTTACAGGTTTCACGTAAGCGTTTGAGCACTCGAGATTTGGCCAGATATACGACGTTGACATTCACACCGTGCGCACGTGCAACTTCTTGGGCTGTTTCGCCATGGATCACCGTGCGTGAAAAAATCTGCCAATCTTGATCGCTTGACTCACATCGCACTCGATCCACGATCTTCGCCAGTTGCCCATTGGTCGCTCCCAATCCGATGGCCGACGAACCCTCGAGAGGGTCCGCAATACAACCAAGAAACACTTGCCAAGACGATCCCCCTCTCGCCTGCTCACGACGCTGATTTAAACGCCAGTAGTCTGTCAGCTTATTGCGTGTGATCACGTAAAGCCAATTCTTAAGTCCGCCACTCTGAGTTTTCTGTTGATATTCATCGAATTTCCGCGCTACCGACGCAAATACCTCCTGGCACACGTCCTGCGCATCGTGTTCACCCAATCCACGTTGACGGCACCAGCTATACACCGTGATCCCGTATTTCGTGACTAATAAGTCCCATGCAGTCGGGTTTTTTGCCCAAACCCCTTTTAGCATCGACAGCGACGTTACACTCGACTCGTCCGCAGGCAGTGGTTTTTTTGGTTCAGACATCCGATCTGACTCCGGCGGAGCGTTGGCGTGCTGTAAGTGAAACACCTTTATAGAATAACCGACGGAAGCTACCGGTTCGAGTCGCGAATAAGCAGAATAACCGACATCGCCGAAATTGGGCGCCGCTTCCCCCCCCCTCCCCGCCCGCGGCAGGTTCCCAGGTGTCACGTAGGTGGTTGACGTCGATCGCGTACCAACCTGTGGGCATTTTTGCCCATGTGGCGCCATTACAATTTTTATTGACTGTGGGTGCCAGTCGAAAATCGATATTTGCCCACTTGGGATTTACATAGGAAAGAGTGGCCAGGAACACCGGCTCTTCGCCGGCCTTGTCCTCAACCCAACGTCGAAAATATCGCAAGTCCTGCCCCCAACTGATGCTGCTTCCCAACAGATGGCGAGAGCCACAACTGGGCCCGCCCGCAAACTCATTGAAATAGGACAATTCGTGCGGAAACACATATAGGGCACTCCCCATGCTCCATACGACCAGTACGCGGACGATCCAGTCCACGGGCGACAATCCTGCCCTATCCAATCGACTGACCCACACGATCAAGGGTGGAATCACTGGAAAAATATACCGATAGTGAATGCTGAAACCTGTGTGCGAACTGACAAATATCAGAAAAGACATTGCAGGAATGACAAGCAATAAGTCTTCGGTCGTTGGCGATTGGCGTCGCCATAAACAAAGGAATCCTGCCAGGGTCAGTAGAAGCAAGAAACCAATCGGCTCCTTGACTAATAACGCGTACAAATAGAAATACCACCATCCTCCATTTTTCCATTCACCCGCAAGATAAGATCGCTTCGTCATTTCAAAGTCGAATTCTTGAAGGTCGATTCCCTGTACATAGTCTTGGGGTAACGGTACTGGAATCCGAGCTAACCAACTCCCCGCAAATCGATTGCTGGCGCCCGTCGTCTCGGGATCCCGTAGGCCGCTGCTATGAAAGTTGTACTCTCCAAGTGTTGTGAAAGTACCATCAAAGGAATATCCGCCATTGAGAACCACAAGACTCGTCGCAAGCACTAGCATTACCTGCGTCCAAGAAATGTCACGCGCATCCCCGTACCGTCGCATCCAAGCCAGGCCCTGCAACACAAAAAACACGGGATACAACAGAATCAAGGTCGTCTTCGTGAGCTGCGCTGCCCCAAGGACAAAACCCAACAGGTAGGCATTTGATTTGGACGGACGCATCAGCCATTTGCGAAATTGATAACACGATACGATCGCCAGTGACCCCGCGGCAACATCGGCTGTCACTAAGGCGCCGTTTCCAAGGATGGTTGGATTAAAACACCAAAGTGCTATCGCCATCAGCCGCGCCCGAGGGCCATACAACTCCTGGGCCCATCTCCCCACGACCAATGCGCCAAGAACACTGAACGGAATGGCCGCTACGCGAGCCAAGCTAAACAGATCAAACGCGTGTTCGCCATTTGCCGCAAGGAAATCCTGGCCAACAGCCATTTCACAACGGTGGTCTGGGCTGTTATCCAAGCGACTCCAATCAGTGCGCGCCCCAGTCAGGATAAGCGGCACCGCCGCCAACATGCGTACCAACGGTGGATGCACCCGATAGACATCAAAATTCCCGAGTCCCAAGTGACTCACACCAGCTGGCACTTGAGTTAGCTCGCAAACCACTGGCGAGTAACTGCTCGCAATCCATCCCAGAAGCGCGACGTGAATCACAAGCAAAACGCCAGAAGCTAACGCCGGAATTTTCCTTGCGGAACATGATAACATTGGGGTCCCTCTCCCAGGTACTGCTGCTAGTTCCGCAGCAATACTGCATTGGCGTGAACCGTCTCGCGGCCCCCTGATGAATTCGTGTGAACTACTACTAGCTGACCGACTGCCGACGATTCGATTACCGGGACTTGTTCCAGCCAAACCTCGCATCGGCTGCGGTCCTCACCCGCAAATGCCCACCGGCACTTCGCTCCTGGGATACCTTGTAGTTCGACACTATCGATGCGGTGCGACAGTCCGTCGTTGACTACCAGTTGTAAATTCCGAGTCGTGCTGTTGCGCAATGATTTTCCCGAGTCTCCACTTACAACCTTCATTGCCACAACGCGAGGCTCAAGAACCACTGCTGACATCTCAGGAACAACATCGATTGGTATGAGCATCGACTTGAAAGTCCCCTTTCGGCTGTACCGCAGCTCAAGCGGCTGCGGGTACCTTGGCACGTCACTTCTCCGCGCCGCAATTTCAAACAACGTGACATTCGGCTCTTCCGAATTGGATTCTTTCCTTGGCACACGACGCACCTGCCAGGGGGCACTCGACTCCATCTGTATACCCGCGGCTTCCGACTCGGTGAGCAACTGCGAGACGACACGGATCGTCGTCGTCAACGTTGCTGCGGCCGGATCTATGGCCCAATTGTTCGTGTCAACAATCGCATCGACGTCCTTCACAATCGTCGCCTGAACCGTCAATGGAAGAATCTCAGTAGACTCTTGGTCGTTACTGGAAAATTCCACGGCCATCCTTCGAGTGATATCGACAGGAGCCGACAGGCCTCCGGTATTCAACGTCACATTGACCCACGTGCGTTCTCCAGGGGTCAGGCGGCGTTTTGATATCGTCGGCACAACGCAGCCACAATCTGCGCGGACGGAACGAATGTCGATAGTCTTGTTGGTTGAGTTGTAAACGTCAAATTGGTGTCGAAGCAACTCCCCGGAGCCAACAATGCCGAAATCCTGCGTGTGGGCATCACAGACGAGCGGTGCTACCTTTTTCCAGGGCGAAGTCAATCGCAACGTGCCAATTCCAAGGAGTGCCGCACACGTAATGCCTACCACAAACAAGCGAAAATTCTTGACATCCATGCTTACTAACCTCCAGCCGCACATTCATCGTCGGAAGAATCGCATTGTGCCACCGTAATTTCAAGCGTTGCCTTTCCAATTACGTGGGAGCACGTCGAATTATCGTGCATGTCCAAGTCCTCTATATACACACAGACTTCCGTATCTGCGTCGCAGGAAAGAGGAGCCTGAGTCCCTTGACAGCGTTTCGTGGAGTTACTACCAACGTACACATAGGCGTTTGTGCTATTGCCCATAACTTGACAACCGCTGCACGCCAAATCATGCCCGACTGTAGAACAACACTTGTTCACCCCATACACGGGAATCAGACCCAACAGGCCAATCCCAAGACAAAAAACGGAATATCGTATAGAACTTAACACTACACATTCTCCTTACGAAAGTCGGAACCTACAGGGAACGACGAGACGCTTTGCCGCGACATACGAACGCCTATCAAAACAATCATCAGCGCAACTGTGAAAATCACACCCAACCGTCCACGCGTCGGCGACGTCAGCGTTGGATGTATCGTCGCCTTGTAGATAGCGCCCTTCACGTTGTCGGTAACGCGAGTCCCAGGTGAAAACTCAATGGCGAACGTTTCGCTAGGAATCGGCTGATTTACTGACTGAATGGTGATTTTGCGAACGACCTGTTGACGCCATTGATCCGACGAAGCGTCGCGCGCAACGCCCTTCTCATAAAACCGGCGACGAATTAATCTGGGAAACCTTGCCTTTCCATCAACAATTGATTCGTATTCGTAAGGAATCGATTGCAAGACACTTCCGTCTGGCCAGTGTGTCTCCCAGCGTGTCGGCAAGAAGTCACAACTCGCAGCGAATTGCCTCGTCACCTTCTCACCCACAGCATCGCTAGTCAACATGAATATCGTTGGTCCCCCTTCCTGGTCTTGTTTGAGTTCTGCCGAAATGAGCTTTTCCCGGCGCAAACAATCCACCAGCGTCTGGCCAACTTGCACCGATCCGACTTGTCGTGGATCCAGAGGGAACGTTCCTGGACCCTGGTGAATTCCATTGATCCACGCAGCCGGCAGACTCGGGACGTATTGCGTCCACCTACCATCCCTAAACAAGTGCTCTTCTCGCGATCGTACTGCGTCGCCGGATTTAAACAGCCGAATGATTTTTTGTTGCGGACCCTTTAACGTGAACTGAAGCTCCGTATCCTGGTGTGGACGCTGGGTAATGCGCGCAATTCGCCCTTCCGAGAGACGTACTTCACTGACCTGAACCTCTTTGACACTTGTATCCTTGGAAACCTCCTGGATTACGCCAGTGACCGACTGGATCCGCGCTTCGTTCCCTTCAAAAGCATCTATGACCAGTCTCATAACCTGATCGGCACCCGCTTCTGCACAATAAGCATCTGTCGCAAACCCGCCAAATATAATCACCCAAACCACGATCGTTTCGTGGAACTGCATTCGCATAGGAATCGCCTCGCTCGAAATATCACGCATTAACTGTTGTTTGTACTAACGCTTCGGCCTGTCACAATTTTTTCGATGATCGAACAAAAGTTCGTAAGCCGTTACGAGATTTCCGTTTGCGCACCGCAATTGCAGGCCAATGGTCGCCAGAGAATATTTCTTGACAGACGTTTACGTTAGATAACCTAGGAAAGGGCAGAAGTCTTACTTGTGGTTAAGGTGGGGGTAACGTTAAGGAATGTCGGGAGAAACAGAACCTAGGACTGAGCCTCACGGCGAACCGGCAATTACCGCTGCGGCAATTTCGGCGCTGTGCCGTGCCATTGAACGCCCGGTCGTCGTAACGGACGACTCACAACGAATCACGGAGGTCAATGAAGCGGCCTCGCGCTGGCTACAATGCGGGAGCGCTGCACTGGTAGGACGCTCGATCTGGGACGCCCTAGAGCGTGTAGGTGTTTCGGATCTATCCGACAGCAATCGCAAATTGCGATTTGACCGGGCACACAACACAACGGTGCACCGGACGGCGATCAAGGCAACGGATCCACAAACGGCTGGAAATAGCGAGCCGAGCGGCCCGCTGCAAGGAAACACCGTTTCCCATATCGCCATTGGATCTGGTAGCTCTTGTTCAACCCTGTGGTTGTTTTCACCCACGCAGGACCCGAGCCTAGCAGGTATTCCGCTGATTTCGCCTTCCTTGGCTATCGCCGTCGCCCACGATGTCAACGGTGCGCTTTCCATCATTCGCAACTATTCGAGCGTGGCGTTGTGCAGCAGCCAAGATGCAGAGGTACGGGAAAACCTCAACCACGTGTTGTCGGCAACAAGCCGCGCCGCCGAGATCCTCCAACAGCTTGCGACCGGCTGGAGCAACGTGGCACCACCAGTTCGTGTTGCGTCTGCCGTCCAGGACAGTTTGCAACTCCTTCAACTGTCGCGGCCGGCCGAAGTCGACCTGTCCACGACGGTGGAAATAGGTTCCAAGCTCGAAACACGTTGTAGCGCCGCACAGTGGCACGAACTCATTCTCAATCTCGGCTGGAATGCATTTGTAGCAAGTCGAGACCTACCATGCAGTGTGTCCATCAATATTTCTGAATTCCAAGCACTAGTACCGGTCACATGTCTACACAATCAACTACCAAGCCAAAATTACGTGTTGCTCGAAGTTTCCGACCGCGGGTGCGGATTTCAGTTGGAGAATATCCCACGCATGTTTGAGCCGTTCATTTCGACGGCAAAGGGCGAAAATGCAGGCAGTGGGGTTGGACTCTATGTCGTTCGATGCATACTCGAAGTCCTTCACGGCGGTATTCAAGTACTTGCAACCCAACCTCGCGGCACAGTCATCCGAGTATATATTCCTGTATTTGACGAAAGGCATCCGGACAGAGACGATGGATGATACGCCAATCACTTGGGAGGAAGTACGCAACTTTCTTGAATTCTTCGGCTGGACGACGCTGGTACTTACGCCGTTTCTCTATTGGGTCAACAGACCGGCCGTATCGGAAGATCAGTATGTCATAAGGTGCCTGCTCGTGGCATGTGCAAGCATTTGTGCAGTGGGAATTCGCGGCTGGAAGTTACGGAGTGGTCGAAATTTCAATCGTATCCAGTCCTTCGGACATACACCTACCGACATCCGAGGAGCCGCCGCGCATGACACCACTCCATGAATCAGAGACGATTCCGCTCACACCTGTCCGTCGGCTATCAATTCCGTTTTCCATTCTTCAGGTTGTTATCTCTGGTATTCTCGGTATCGCTGCTTTGCTCAAGGCACATATTCTTCTCACACAACCGACGCTTTCCCCTACTTGGTTTGACTCCCGTGTTTTCCGGTCGAGCCTTGTCTCCGCTGAATTCTTGTTGGTCGCGTGGTTTTTTGCTACACCGAGGTTTCGCATAGCACGCGGCCTAGCAATTGTACTATTCGGCAGCTTTCTTGCAGTGTCACTTTGGAAATTGGCCAGCGGCGCTACATCATGCGGTTGCTTTGGCACTGTGCAAGTTCATCCAATTTGGACGGTTTTACTGGACGCCTTCTGCCTGACCTTACTCGTTCTTTCTCGCCCCGACTCTGGTTTGGTCAAATACAGTCCGCGATTCGCAGAAGCCTTAGTAATTTCTGCCGCACTTGTGTTGGTCGTCATACCATTCTCCGTCATGGCGTTTCGTCCCGTTGGCGCATCGCTTGGAGCCGGAAAATTGGTCGTGACGCCGGGTGAGCTCGTCATTCTCGAGCCGGAAACTTGGCTCAATCAACGTTGTCCGATCCTTGACCACATTGAGACCGCCGAGGATGTTGTCCATGGGGAGGCCGTATTGGTGTTGGTACGGCACGACTGCCCTACCTGTGCAGAGAAGATCGCAGAATACCAGAGGATGACAAGTATGGGACTCAAGAGGTTTGTACTGGTGGAAGTCCCGCCGTTCGGGAACAATCTCAAACACGTCGCATCTGGACGACTCCGCGGCGATGTGGATTGGTTCGTACAGACGCCCGCTGAGATATTTCTTGAAGATGGAATCGTCAAGCGGGCGTCGCATGAATCCCTGGCACTGAAGAATCTAACGAGCGACCAGGAATTCGCCATCAACCGCGTAGACAAACAATGCAACACATTTAGGTGGCGGCGAATCACACATGTAGGATGGTAAGCGATCACGTTCCGTTCTAAGTCATTATTGATCCTGGGCATTGCAATGGTTAAAAAACGCCGCGCATTCACGCTGGTCGAAATGCTTGTCAACTTTGCCATCATCGGCCTGCTGATTTCGCTGCTCTTGCCGGCGGTGCAGTCTGCCAGGGAAGCAGCGAGACGAACGACGTGTGCCAATAACTTCAGGCAAGTTGGAATCGGAATGCAAAGTTACCACAGTGCAATGCAGGTTTTTCCATCGGGTGTTTTTTGGTGGGAGCGCCTAGACGAGGGTTCTGACTCGGACATTCCCGCCGACTGTTCACGGCCTTCGCTTGATGAAGACCCTATCTTGGACCAAGATTACTACGGGTGGGGATGGGGCACGTTCTTGCTTCCGTACATTGAGGAAACCGCACTCTATGATCAATTCGATTTTAAACGAGGTCCCCGGGGGACCGGATGCACTGCCGGGAAGAATTTTCGGGCCGGTGCTGAATTCGTCAATACATACACGTGTTCGTCTGACCCACAGTCGCACGAATTAGTCGCACTCGATTATTTGGCCCCCGCCGCACTAGGGTCGTCAAATGATTTTGCAAATTCTATTGATCCAGAAGGATTCAAGGACTTTGCGATAACGAACATGGTAGGCGTCATGGGTCATGGGGCGTTGAATCTTAGTGACGGATGGCCGACGAAGGAATCAGTGGACGCGGATTTCGGAAGGGATTGCAATTCGTCAAATGCACCCCGCTCAAATGCCAACGGAATGATGTTCAACCGATCTCGAGTTGATGCATCCAAGGTTACAGATGGTTTAAGTAAGACGTTGATAGTTGCGGAGGTCAGAGGCGCCGGCCACGGGTCGCATCTGGGATACTTCTGGGTGTCGTGGAACGTAGAAACCGCTGATCACGGTATCAATAAAATCGTTGAACAGCTTATCAGACCCAACCAGTACCCCAAATCGAATTGGAAAGGTGAGCCGGCCGGAGGCTTTGGAAGTTATCATCCAGGCGGATGTAATTTTCTGATGGCTGACGGGTCGGTCCATTATTTAAGTGAAGACATGGAGCACATGGTACTTGCAGCAATGTCGACACGTGCCGGAAACGAAGTCACTACCACGGAGTAGAGAAACTGAACGAGACCATGGAATTGTTCAAGGACGTTGTCGGATCAACCTCGGGAACAGACTCAACTACAAGGACTCGGTCGTATGCGAGAAGACCCCACCGCGTCACCTAGTTCTCCGGACCGACATCCTAAATTGGTAGCCGCATTCCAGCGAGGCAAGCAGCTTAGCTCGCGTGACAAGAACTACGACTATGCGCACGAAATGTTTGCACTGTGCGCCATTCAAGACCCAGGAAACTTAGCCTATGTAGAGGCGATGTTTCAGAACCTGAGGACCAAATTTCAGCGAGACAAGAAACAACGTCCCAAGGCGTCGTTAGGAAACGCCAGTGGTGTCAAGAAGGCGATCTCTCATGCCAACTGGACCGAGGCTTTCACGTTGTGTGTAGAACAGTTGCAGGCCAATCCGTGGCACGTTCCAACCCTTCGTGCTATTGCCGAGGCGTGTGCCACTTTGCACCTCAACGAGGTGGAACTGGCCTATCTCAAGCAAGCACTCGATGCCGACCCCAAATCTGTCGATGTCAATCGGCACTGCGCCAGGTCATTGGCGCGTATGGGGCAATTCGATCAAGCAATGGCCTGCTGGCACCGCATCGAGCAATTGGTCCCGAGGGACCGCGAAGCTCCGCAAATGATTGGCCGCCTGAGTCAGGAAAAAATCGAATTTGCCATGGGCCACCATGGACCCGCTAATGATCCACAGCTAGCCACCACCCAAGCTGCGACGAAGACAGCCAAGGCCGAGCCAGCAACGATGGAGCCGGCGCCGGTGACCCCGCCATCGACAATTCCCATCCCATCGCAGTTAACCCCACGCCAATTGCTTGAACAAGCGATTGCGATGGAGCCGACACACGTCTCTCACTACCTTGAACTTGCGCGACTACTTGCGGAACAACGGCGGTGCAAAGAAGCTAGACATGTCCTTGAAAAATGCATTGCGAAATGTGGTGACAGTCCCGGTGTCCAGCACCAATTGGACCTATTAAGAACCCAAGAACTGGATGCGATGGCTACACGGCAATTTACGGCAGACGCAAAGCGGCGAAACCCGGTGGGGATTCCGTGGTTGGAAATAGCATTGGTGGTGTCGGGAATTGCGTTGGTAGTTCAATTGGTGCCTGGGCTGAACGCACCAATCACCCGACTGTTGTCCGAACATGGACGCACCTTTGCATTTGTCGGTCAGTTCTTGCTACTGGCCGCCTTACTCGCCTACAAGCTGCGACATGTCGATGTAGTCCGGTAACGTTGGCAATTGAACTGAAAGAATGCACATGGCGGTACTTGAGATGAATCGTGGCTTCGTGACGCGCTCGCAATGTCTTCAGCAGTTGGCAGGAGTAGCCATCTTGGGATTGCTGACCCCGTTTGTCTACGGCCAAGAAAACCTTCCCCCTGCAACTCCCCCCGACAATCCCCTCGCCGCATCTTTTGTCAAGCAGCTGCACGCATGGCTCGATAGCGAAGGAAAAGACGTATTCAAGGAGTTTGATTGGATCCAAACACCCAAGCATGGAGAAATCACCAAATACCGCTTATACGTTCCACCCAATGCCAGAGAAGGCCGTCGATTTCCGCTTCTGGTGTGGTTGCACGGTTATTGCGAGGGTGGCACTGACAATAGTAAACATCTGGTCTACTTGAATGAGCTTTTGTTTCGGGACGCCCAACAGTTGCCGGAGATGTATATTCTGGCGGTGCAAACACCAACCGGCTATTGGCCAATCCAGGAGTCACCGCAACGGGATGACCCTTTGTCCGTGGTCGATGACATTGTCGATCATGTCTTGGATCGTCACGGTGTGGATGCAGATCGGGTCCTGTTGTCTGGTGTATCGTCCGGTGGCAGTGCATGTTGGAATTTTGCCTGCCGTCGACCCGATCGATTTGCCGCCATTTGTCCCATGGCGACCAATGGCGGCGACATCGGGCAGGCACAGAGATTGGTAAACGTTGGCGTTTGGTGCTTTCATTCCAGCAATGATCTAATGCCAACTCCGGATAAGGCGCGTACGATGGTGGACGCCGTACTAACTGCCGGTGGACGTGCGAAATTTACTGAGACCCCGCCCAACGAAGCGTTTCCGCATAATTGTTGGCACGCCGCCTTTCGAGATTATCGTGCTGCGGAGTGGCTATTGGACCAGCGGCGACACAGGACATCTACCGTGGAACGCACCTTGGCTGGAGCTTACCGGACAGCCAAGCTGGTCATAGGGTACTTTCAAGAGCCGGTTGCCGGGCGCCCTTTGTGGTGGTGGTCGGCCTTGGCGGCGTTAGTGGCGACAGCGGCACTACGTTCTAAAATTGTACAGGCAACTCACAGACGATCACGTATCAAGGGTATTGAGCGGCCAAAACGCATGGGGCATTCTGTGGGTTGACCATCGCGACTGTTGGTTGCCGACGGAAAAATCGTGGAGTCGCTTGGTGCGCAAAGCAGTTGGGGATAACTGCTCTCCATTGGCGATAATGTTCCACCGCCGCCTCAATGTTGCAATTCTGGCGACGGCATCGTCGAAAGTATGGCCGGCGAGTCACAAACCTGACGCGACCGTAAATCATACCGTTGCCCCGCCGAGAGCCAATGATCGGCCGCGGAATTCACCGACTTAGTTGTACTTATCTGGCTCACCGAACCATCGTAGATACCGACCACACTACGTCCAATGACTTCCAGGATATCCCCTTGCACAATCACAGCAGTATCTTCATCGATCCCGATTCCCAATAGGTCCGGGTACTGCCCGCGAAGATCGACAAGTCCATGCTGACGGCGTCGTTTGAGCAAATGCTGATCCACAGCCACCTGCGTAAGAAAACCAAATCCCCGAGTATGATCGCCGACTAGTATTCGGTTACTGCGGGAGTCTCCGCGGATCAGGAATGAACCTTGTATGGTAGCGCCTGCGGAAGATCCGCCGATGACGCCACCGCGCGCGAGCAAACCATGCAAAGCTACCGCCGTATTCGTCTGCAAATAGGCGTCTGCCAACCGCCATTGCCTCCCACCAGTGAACCAGACCGCTTTCGACCGGTGGATCACACTTGCAAAATCGTTGGTATTCGCTTGCAAACGGTCTCGCGTATGAAGTACTTCGACACGACCAAAGCCTCGTTGTTTCCAAGCGGATGTAACCTTGTCGGCTAGGACGGCGCGTTTTATTTCCTCATCGGAGAGAGCTGTAGGGATGACAACCAAGGAGGCGCCCTGCCCACCGGCCAACTCAAGAAACCGCGGCGAGATCTCCTGCAAAGACCCACCCCCCGCCAAGACCAGCGATCCCCCGGCTGTACCGCGGGATTCCCGGCGTTCCTGGGAGCGGTCCCGATCTGCTGCGCACGCGGTCCCCGTATGGAAAAGGCCCAGGACAACGAACATAAGTCGCACGGCAACTACCACCCGACATTGCCCGTAATTGCCTCGAATGCCCCCCAAGCGAAACTCCTCGCGTGCACGTTCATTAATCATTGGAACATCAACATTACCGAATTTTGGCCCATTCCGCAGCGGAAACCGACAGAAACACGGAGCCTCCCTAGGGTTCACGCTGGACCTTTGTTACGATATCGGCACTCGTGGCTGCCGCCTACCTGTGGAACAGGCACGATCGGAGTCTATCACTATCACTTTGTGTCGCCGCGTGCCATCCCAATGCTCCGGGGCACAATCGACCACCATTTCTAATACTACCTATGGCCCTTGCTACGCTCCAGAATGTCTCTATCGGTTATCGCGGCCCCTTACTCCTGGATGATGTCAATTGCCAAATTGAAGTCGACCAACGCATCGGACTCGTAGGTCGAAATGGTGCCGGAAAAACGACCCTGATGCGGCTCCTTTGTCGGGAAATTGTGCCCGACCATGGCACGGTCGAAATCGCCGCAGATGCCCATGTTGCCTGGCTGCCACAAGACGTTCCTCGGGACCTCACAGGCACTGTCGAGGACGTTGTCATGCAAGGGCTCCCAGCCGGCTGGCGAGACAGCGAAACTCCTTGGGTGTACGAACAGCAAGTAGAAAAGATCCTCGAACAAATGGACCTTTCTCCGGATCGGCTCATCGAGACAGAATCGTCGGGACGCAAGCGCCGAGTCCTCCTGGCCCGAGCACTCGCATCGCAGCCGCAGTTGCTGCTGCTCGACGAGCCCACGAATCACTTGGACCTCCCCTCGATCCAATGGCTGGAAGAGTTTTTGCTACACCGCTGGCGAGGCACGCTGTTGTTCGTCACCCACGACCGTGTTTTTCTGCAAAACATCGCCACGCGAATCCTCGAAATTGACCGTGGTCGAATTTTTGATTGGACTTGCGACTATGCCACATTTCTCAAGCGAAAAGCGGCTGCTTTAGAAGCAGAAGAAAAGCAAGTCGCCCTGTTTAGCAAGCGATTGAGCGAGGAAGAAGCATGGATACGGCAAGGGGTCAAGGCACGCCGCACCAGGAATGAAGGGCGAGTCCGAGCCCTCAAATCGATGAGAGAGGAATGGGCCACTCGACAAAAAAACCCTCAGGCAGTCCGATTGCAAATTCAATCGGGTCAGCGGAGTGGAAACTTGATCGCCGACGTTCAAGAGATATCGTTTGCCTACGAGCAGCAACCTATTGTCCATAACTTTTCTACCCTGATCATGCGTGGTGACAAGATCGGAATTATTGGACCGAATGGTGCTGGGAAAACAACTCTCTTACGTCTATTGCTCGGGCAACTCGAACCACAAGCAGGTCGTGTGCGTCTGGGAACAAACCTACAAATCGCCTATTTCGATCAGCTTCGCGAACAATTGCGAGAAGACTCCACCGTGCAAGAAAATGTTGGAGACGGATACGACACGGTAGAATTTGGCGGACGCTCGCAACACGTACTCGGATATTTGCAGAACTTCCTGTTTACGCCAGAACGTGCACGGACACTTGTTAAGTTTCTATCGGGCGGTGAACGCAACCGAGTTCTCTTGGCCAAGTTATTTGCCAAATCCGCCAATGTGATTGTGCTCGACGAACCCACCAATGACCTGGATACGGAAACCTTGGAATTGCTCGAAGAACAGCTGATCCAATTCGACGGTACGGTCCTTGTCGTGAGCCACGATCGAGCCTTCTTGAACCAAGTCGCGACAAGTACGATTGTGTTCGAGGGAGGCAACATACGTGAATTCGTCGGCGGATATGACGACTGGCAGCGGCAGAAGGCGCAAGCGGATACGGTGGAAGCGACAGTGCAACAACCGCGGGAAAAAGCCCGCGGGAAAAAACCACCGCTCACAACTACCCGCGGTCAGAAGCGACTTAGCCATAGTGACCGACTCGAATTGAAGTCGCTACCCGCCAAAATCGAATCGATGGAATCATTGGTTGCCGAGACACATCGAAAGATGGCATTGCCCGGCTTTTATCAACAGGACAAAGACCAAATACTGGCGGTGCAGGAAGAATTGAAACGCGTACAACAGGAATTGGCCGGCACCTATTCGCGTTGGGAAGCGCTGGATGCCCTGGCCAAGTTGTAATATTTGTACCATCGACTGCCGATACTACAGCCAAACATACCCGCTACGGCGTCGAAACTGCCGTTTCAATTCTGTGACGTAAATCGACTGCTATGCGTTGTCTCAAGCTAATCCTCTCTTACGATGGCGGGCGTTATGCTGGCTGGCAAGCACAGCGTACTGAGGACACGATCCAGGGCCGACTGGAGCAAGCTCTTCAGGACGTTACCGGGGAACAACGTCGGACCATCGGCAGTGGTCGCACGGATGCCGGAGTACACGCGTGGGGGCAAGTGGTCAGCGCGCGGACGGATTGCACTCTCGCCTGCGACGTGTTCGTAAGAGCCTTAAACGCAAGCCTACCGAAGGACATTCGAGTACTCAGCGTGGAAGAGGCATCGGTAGACTTTCATGCGATACGGGACGCTGTTCGCAAACGTTATCGATACATGCTACAAGATGGACGCGTCCACGACGTGTTTTGCCGCAATTTCACGTGGTTTGTACCCGGACCACTGGACGACGCCGCCATGTCTCAGGCCGCCTCATACTTAGTAGGAACACACGATTTCGCGAGTTTTCAAAGTACGGGTTCTCCCCGTAATTCAACCGTCCGAACGGTACACGAATTGTCCATAGTTCGCGAAACATTGGCACCGTTTTCTCGGATCGTTGTCGAGGTGGAGGCAGATGGTTTCCTCTACAACATGGTCCGGATTATCGCGGGAACGCTCATGCTTATTGGACGCGGGAAACATCCGCCGGCGTGGATGATGGAGGTGCTCGAACAACGGGATCGTCGTGCGGCTGGCCCGACTGCGCCGCCCCACGGTCTCTTTCTTGTCTCGGTGAAGTACAAGGATTCACCGACAATCGGAGAATAATCGCTAGTTCATCTGCAAGATGCCAGCGCCAAATGTAAAGCCACCACCAAACGCGCACAGACCTAGCAAACTGCCAGAAGACGCTGTGGGAATAACTTCCGCTAAACACAAGGGGATACTGGACGACGAAGTGTTGCCGTACTGCCGAATGTTGCTGCAGACTCGCGCCTGAACGCGACTTTGAATCGCATCCAGGATTCGCTGATTGGCCTGATGGGGGACAATCAGATCTAGCTTATCAATCGAGATCTGCTGCAGATCACAAACACGCGTCAAGCTCGTTATCATCGTGCGAACTGCTTCGTGAAAGACGCGACGTCCTTGCATCTGAATGAAGCCATCACGCAAGAAAGGGACCGACAAGACGTCCCCCTTATCTCCCTTGGCAGAAAGGTCGGGACGATAGATTTCGGCCAACGATTTGTCCATCCAAGCCTCACCGTACAATACGGTTGCGGACGCAGCATCCCCAAACAGTATTGCTGTGTCGAAATCGTCGCGGTTCAGTAACGGTGACAGGACTTCCGTAGTTACCACTAAAACTCGGCCCTGGGGACGACTCTGTAGATAATCGTATCCCGCCTGGAGTGCATATAAGTAACCCGAGCACGCCGCATTGATATCGTACGCTTGCAGCATGATTTCGCCCCGGGACTGAGTGAGGGCGTTCAAGACCCGGCACGCCGTAGACGGAGTAACCGATGATGGACTTGTGGTACTGCAGATTAGTAAGTCAATATCTTCCAGAATGAGTCGCTCTTTTTCTAACACCTGCCGAGAAGCCTGAGCCGCCATTGAAACAGCGTCCTCGTTATGCCCAACCCATCGTCGTTGCTCAATGCCCGTACGTCGTACGATATCCTCGGCGACAAACTCGCCGCGAGGAAGGACGAATTCGTCGTTGGTCACGATCCGGCTCCCCTCGACCGTCGCAATGGACGAGAATCCAACCGAATAGCGCCGTGAATGTTGATCGCGTCGTGGCAATCGAATTCGTTCCGACGAAGCGCGACGCTTAAAGTGGGGACGTCCCGGGTCGAGTGGAAGAGAACTGCAAACGGCCGTATTGGCCGTCACAGTTGAGTCGACGTGAACCCGCATCAAGGGCTCACCAACTCGCAATGTCTGCCCGGGCACGGCCAAAATCTCTGATACTTCGCCTGAGATCGAGGACGTGAGATCAAACACTGATTTCGTCGCTTCCACGGAGGCAACGGCTTGCCCCTCGTGGATCGTTTCTCCGGCCGCAACCAATAACTCGACAACCACGACCGACTCATCCGACGGACTCGAACCGATGGCGCGAATGGTTGCCATATTCGTTGCGTCGTGGGCAGCTTCTTCCCACGTCAGATCCAAGTCCAACATATCGGCAGCAACCGATAAAATCTGAGAAAAGGACGGCAAGACATCCATTTGGTTACCAAAATGGCACGGCACGTGAGTATCAGATCGCGTCACACGATTGCGACAGGTACTTTGGCGTGCTCGGCAACCGTGGCCAAAATCTCGGAACCGACGCCACACGAGTGATTGTCCTCGTGCACGACGATCAAGCGCGCCGTTTTTTCTGCCGAAGCCAATACACTGCGTTGGTCCCACGGGGCTAGTGAGCGCAGATCCAATACCTCCGCTTCGACACCCGCCTGTTCCAAGGCTTGGGAGACTAAATTGCAAAGAGAAACCGTGTTGCCCCACCCGACAAGTGTCAGGTCACGCCCTGCGCGAATACATCGCGCGGTGCCAATCGGCACAAATTGTTTGGACACATCACGACTGGTACTGAGTTGCGAATTGTTCAGGATGGCCTTGGGGTACAAGAAAAGTGTCGGACGACCTGACGCGAAAGCAGCGTTTAGCATTCCTGCCGCATCGGTCGCATGAGACGGCATAAACACGTCCAACCCCGGCGTGTGAACAAAGTAACCTTCACCCGATTGTGCATGGAATGGTCCTAACCCTGGTCGATAACCACCGCAGGCCGCCAGGACGATCACTGGCGAGTGCCAGCCACCACCCGTACGCCAGTACATAGTAGCCATTTCCGACGCGATTTGATTGAACGCAAGCGGTAAAAAATCGGCAAATTGAATCATCGCAACAGGACGTTCACCGGCCAAGGCACGCCCAATCGATACCCCAAGAATCGTCGATTCCGACAACGCAGCGTTGGTGACTCGGTCAGGGAATTCGGTACTGAGCCCACGCGTTACACCAAAAACATCCCCTTTCGGATCTTCGATGTCCTGCCCCAACAGACTAACGCGAGGATTCACACGCAAGTGATGCATCAGAACGTCACGTATGGCATCTCGCATCACAACATCGCGTGTTCCATTACCTCGAAATTCTCGCGCCGGGTGTGTCAGTGCAACCGGTAGTGAACACACTGCATCCAAGACAGGTTCTGGTTCCTTACCCTGAAGCGACAAACCTTCGGCCACGGCTATTTCCGCTGCAACCTCGTCTCGCCACGCGCGTAACTGCGACTCGCTTATTCCAAGGGACAACAGTTTTTGCTCAGCCCTTCGTATCGGGTCCCGAAGCGAGGAAATCTCCGCGAGCTCACCGGCAGCACGATACACCTGCTGGTCATCTGCGTTCGAGTGATTACATAGTCGTTCGAGTTGCAGGACTACGACTGCCGGACAGCGGTCACTCCGCATTCTCGCTACAACACCGCCCAAAACATCGTGAACTGTTTCGACGCAAGTACCGTCGGCCACTTGTAGAGGAATTCCGTAAAAGTGACCATCAGTCAATGTATTGGCGTAAAACGTGTTCCCATGCGTACGAGTCGAAATGGCAAAACCGTTGTCCTCTACCAGGAACAATACCGGCACTTTGCGCCGTGAGGCTTCCCCACAGGCTTCCAGAAATTCTCCTTGCTGGGTCGTGCCATCCCCCAACCCGCACACAACGATTGGCTGTCCCGGTCGACTGCGGACTGCGGACGCGACCCCCACACTCTGTAATGCGTTGTTGCCCACGAGCGTCGTCATGCTGAGCACGTTCCGCTGGGGATCACTAAAGAACGCGCCCATGCGTCGGCCCTGGGCATTCGATGCGTTTTTGCCCAGAAGGTTGTCGAAGAAACTCTGGGGGCGAATCCCCTTAGCTAGCAACAGCGAACGAGATCGATAGTGACTATGCAGCCAGTCCGATGGCTTGAGGTGCGGGGCCAGACCCACCACAGCTTCATGTCCCGCTCCAGAAAGGTGAAAGAACGCTAGCCCACGCCGACACAGACGCTCCTCCGCCAGGTCAATTTGACGCGCCGTGAGCATATATCGATAGAGCGTAATGTGTGTTTCGAGATCCATCCGGGCCAATGCAAGGATTGGTTGTAGTTGGGTGGCAAACCACCTATAAGGACGCGGGGCGTTTGTACTGAATTCCCTGCCAGCAGGGAATCCCAATAACTCGACGTTGGCCCGTTCGAGACCCACGCCGTTCCCCAGCTTGTGATTCATCGGCTGAATGCAACGATCCTAAGAACAGTTTTCCGATCTCCACATCACATTTCCGCAGCTGGCGGAAAAAAAATTGAACTAGGCTCGGACCTGCATCCTCAAAAAAGCGTTACCCTGCAAAAGCTGGGCAGCCTAGCGATCTCAGGCAGCATAAGCAAGTACGTAAGACAGGAACGCTGGAACAAGTAACGCTAGGAACGATACGAATAACCCAACAAGATCGCTCGACGCCGACCAACGGATCGGACACATCGAATTTGGGTTTAACCAGACATAAACCGACCTAGTCCTATGGCGACCCTAGTTGCGCTCACGCTCCGCATTCATGGAGCGTCGGCCAAACTTGAAATGGGGAGCCACGCAACTTGCCGATCGATTTCTACTCGAACCCAGTCACCCCGCTGCTCGTATCGGATAACTTCGGCACCCGACGGAACGGATTGTGCAAAGCAAGGAGCGGAAGAAATCGAATCGGCAGTACGCGCCACGATTTCGTCAACAATCACAACAGATATGTTTGGCGGCTTCATCCATGGTAAGAGTGATAGACTCAGAATGCCCCACACCAATAAGAACACCAATGCCATCAACCCTATCCCTCGAAACCGCCACCGCGCACGTAATGACACACAGACCATAGCTACGAAAAACAGTACCGATGCCAGATAAGAAACCTGATCGGCCGCAAGTTTTCGATTCCAGAAAAACAATGAATTCCCATCGCGTGCGGCATTCTTCCAGCGGATCCATTCCGGCAGGAGTTCCCGTGCTTGCTTCAGATTATCTCGAGTTTGTCGATCATTGGGAGCCATAGCCAACGCATGTCGATAGGCAACAATGGCCGGCCCCACCTCATCGGCTTGCAGCGCAGCATTTCCGAGATTCACATACATTCCGGGGCCGGCATTTGGTGCTAAGTCCGCGATCTCTCTTTCCAACCGGAGCATAACTCGACGAAATCTCTCCTTACGCTGCGGTCCCGGCGCAGTATCTAACGCCTCCCGGTAGAGAACCTCGATTTCGTCATTTTGGGCATCGTGCCCTTGAGTCACTGGCCTGATGCCTTCGGATGCGATCCCGCAAACTGCCAGACCAACAAACACAGTATGAAAAATGCAGAATCCGCACCAGCGACTGACCCTGCCCAATTGCAGTCTCAGCATGACCCGTCCTTAGCAATGGCTTGCACGAGTTGCTGAACACGGCGGAATAACTCCGGGTCCAAAGCGGCACTCGTACGTTGCGGGTTAAAAGCGAGCTTCTCAAGTTCGACGATCAAGTTCTTGTAGGCTTCGAGATTGCTTGAGGAATCGCTCACATGCAATTGCATCAGTACGCGCACCAAGTGTCTGGCAGCAGCGTCCGCCGGCATGTCGCTAGCCTTTGCCAAGGAATCTCGAATTGCGTGATTGGTACTTCCTTCCTTGCGTCGCGTTTGGAGTGCGTGCCCCCATCCACGTCCCAGCGTGGCCCAAGCAGCCAATAACACACCTGCGCAATATATTGCGGAACTGGGCACGATTCGGCTCGAGCGAGACAGCAGACTTGGATCACTGACATACGATAAATCGGCCCCCTTTAGCCGCGAACCGTAAGATACCCTTTCGGGATCGGTAACTTGATCGGAACGACCATCGCTAACTGCCGGTGTCGACTGTGGACCCTGCACAGGAACGCGATTCGATTCGACAGACGCTGCAGAAACAACTTCGCTGGACTGCACACGTAGCGCCACAGGCTGGGACTGGATCGTAACGTATTCCGCTCGCGTTGGATCGAACCACGAATACGACACGCCCGGCAACTCCTGTACATTCGCGACCTTGACGCGCGCCGTCAGCCGAAATGTTTTGGTTCCCGCTTCCAAGTCCACGTCTCCCGTAAGGTCGGACTCCGAGATTTGAAACCGGTCCGAGGGAAATTCCGACGCCTTGGTCAGGTCCGGCAGTCGTAACGTCGCTATCGACGGCCCACGCAAGATTATTTCGAGTGACATCGGCTCGCCGACTTGTACGACAGTACGTAGCGCTTTCACATCAATCGCAAATCCCTGTCCTATCGCTCCCGCAAAACTCGGCGGTCGATTAGCCGTGGGTAGCACTTCAACTTCTCGGTGTACCGGTTCGCCCTCTGCTCGAATTCGCATCGTCCGCATTTGACCACCGCCGAAGATACGCTCAATTGGATCGCGGCTCCCTGAAATAACCTTGGTTGCAATGGCAATTGGCCGGGAGAAATCGATCGGGCCTGGGGCGTCAACCGTGAGTTCGAACTCACCACGAAATACGTGCATCTTTTTCCCTGCCCGAGTCTCTTCGACGCGAGTGACCGGACACTTCACCTGATTAGAATTGCCGATCCATACGGGTAGGACATCGTGCTGCTGCGCAACCGTGTCCACCTTCGGACGTACTGCCGTTGACTTCGGTTGATCCAATTGAATGGTAAGTTCCGCCAAACGATCGGTTGGTCCTTCGATCCCCCACACCAAGGTTGCCGGGATCCTTTCCCCCACAAATAACCGCCGATTTGGTACCTCAAACGCGATCATCATACTATCGTCACGGGGGATTTCCTTCAGTTCGATCTTGTATTCCTCGGTCGTGACCTTGGTTTGACCCTGGCGAACTTCAAATGGTCCGACAACAAACTCTCCTGGACGATCGCCGTGAACCTGAAACACCAATACCCACACCGTGCTCGACGACCGTCGTACGACTCCATTGAGTATCTCCATGGACTCCTGGCGATTTGGTGTCGCCCCTTGGAACTCCACCTGGAACCCATCCACAGGGTCTCGCGTTAATTTCGCCGTTGGCTCCGCATCGCCCGTCAGTCCGTCGATTCGTATTTCAATCGCAATTCGATCGTGAACATAGTACGGAGGCTGCGTCATGCGCACCTGAACGCGGGGATCCGCAGCAGCACCCTGCGCGATCACAACGTTCCGATGCGCGAACAGCACTCCTACAATCACAACGAGTAGGAATCGTACCGGATGTGGAATTGTTACTCGATTCATTACCAATCCTTTTCGACAGATTCACGTCCAGCACCACGACGCATCTTGTTGTTCTTGCGTTTCGCATCACGATCCCGCACTCGTTGCAGCAATTCTTGAAGTGCCATATTTTGTTCTGGCGGTGAATCACTTTCCTGCGTATTTTTCTCACTGGAGTCGTTCGATGAACTCTCGCCCGATTTTTCGTCGGGTTGCTCATCTTGATTCGAGTCTTGTGGATCTTCGTTCGGCCGCGGGGCATTCGGTTGGAGAATCTGAATCGCCTTTTGCAGCTGCTCTAACGCGACATCTTGAAGTTTACCGATCGCGGACAATTCAACCGGCTTGGCTTCCATGGCAGAAACCGTCTGTCGTATGGCCTGACCGGCTTCTTTCACACTTTTTCCAGCCTCAACGAATTTTTGGTCATCGCCACCCGGTGCTGTCATTTTGACTGCCGTTCCCTGCGTTCCATTCCCCTGCGTTCCATTCCCCTGAACGGGTACACCCGTGGCGTCTCCGGGGGATTGATTTTCCGAAGTCTGCATATCATGTAGCGCGATGCCCAACTGGTCCGTCAGTTCCGCCAGTTCTTGTTGTCGAAACTGACGAGATCCCAATTCGTTCTGTAATTTGTCTTGATCCATTTCGGATTTCAAGGTTTCTGTCTCATCGCGCAACGTGGCCTGCCTTTCGGCTGCCTCAGCCAAATGTTCGACGATGGAAAAAAATAGCCGCCGCAGTTCGTTGAGTGTCTCGACTGTCGCTTTTACGTGTTGAACGATCGGGTTTCCATCGTGTTGCTCCGCCTGTTCGCTGTCAACGACTGCTTTTTGGTCATCTCTTATTATGGGCTCCGACAACTGCTGCAACGCGTCGCTCATTTGAATGATCGCTTGATCTGCCAACCTGCCTGCGATCGCAAGTCGCTGCATCTCCTGCTCAACCTGGCTCTCAGGCGACACTGTGTTATCGGAAACTGCCGCGCGTCCTTCCGAATTTTGTCGACCTTCTGACTCAATGCGTTTTCGCTCATCCACGATTTTTTGCTGAAGCCGCTTCATGCGATCGTGGTTTTCCGATTGCAAATTTCGCGCCTGCTGCACGGTAGCATCGAGCTGAATTGGATCGCGGTGATCGGTACCGGTCTGGTCCGTACTGGCCTGTGTGACGGACTCCAGCATGTGCTGCAACACGAATTCCTGGCTATAGACTTTTTCGAGCAGTCCCTTCAGATCCAACAGACGATCGGCGGCATCCGCCAAAGCCTGAACCCCCTTCGACTGGGCCTCCACCGACATTGCCCATTCTTCCTTCTCGAGTGCAATACCCGACTCACGAAAATAGTCGACCGCCCGTCCCAAGATGCCATCAACGTCGTTCCAGTCGATGCCCGGATCGGCCGTCGTCGCAGCTTCGGGAGCCGTTGTGTTGTCGGCAAGCGTCATGGACTGCCGAAGTTCTTGTGTCCGGGCCAAGGTGGCGGCCTGCGACTCTTGCAACAACGGACCGCTCAGCCACGATGGCCCTTCCGACATTCCATCGATATCTGCCTGTCGCGTCGCATCGCGTAGGGTGGTCAGACGAAGCAGTGACATCGCATCCGAAAGCAGCAGTTGCAATCTTTCTCCCGGAGAGCGAAGTTGGTCCCGCGCCTGTTTCATCGCTTCCAACGCATGGGATGCTCGTCGAAATGCGCGTTTGCCATTTCGCAATCGCAAGTCACGACGCGACTGACCCATTCGCTGGATCGCAGCTTGGAGATGTGGATCGGCACGTCGCAATTGACTAGCCAGTTGCCGCTTTTGGTCCGCCGAGGCCTCGGTAGTCGGTGCATCGGCCGATGGCGAGGGGACCGATGGAACTGTCGCGGGAGTTCGACCGGATTCAACCTCATCTTGCAAACGATGGGCAAGATCGATAAATCGTTGCGACAACGCCTCTAGGTCCGATCGTACCAAGCGCTGACGTGTGGCCAGTTGACGGTACTGCCTGACGATCGGCTCCTGCTCGGAAGCTTCGGTCGGATCAGCGGCAGCTGCTTCTTGAAGGAATCCTGCTTGCTCCTGAATGAGTTCTCGCTGCTTGGTCAACAATTGTTCGAGTTGATCGGGCAAGGATTCCTGCTTCTGTCGATCCATGGCATCCTGGATTTGCGTCGCACGCAGGTAGACGATTTCCAGATTGTGTCTCGCATCCCTGTCTTCGGGCCGGATGCGCAAAGCCTGCTGAAATCGTTCGGCCGCGCGTTGCAACTGCTCGAGCGCCTTTTCCGGTTGATCATTTGAATACTCTTCTTCAGCCCGATGTGTGGCTAACCAGCCCAAGTTGTAGTAGCCATAGAATCTGAGGGTTCCATCGTTGCCAGCGTGATCGACCGCATCTTGCAATAGCTTTTCTGATTGTTCGACATCAGAATCTAACAGGGCTCGCCCACGATTATAGACTACGCGCGGAGATTCCTTCGCCTCCCTTTTTCCATCCGACTCCTTCGTCTGACTCGTCTCGTTTGGAACATTTGTCTCCTTCGCACCCTCTTTCGTATCGACCGACGAGGTCGTCTGCGTTGGATCAACAGAAGTCATGGCATGGATACTTCCGCGCGCACCAATGACAATCAACATTCCGATAAACCAAGCCACAACGCGCGTCGCGGGGCGTTCGATTGGTCGGCGCCCTTGCAGGCCCGCCGCCACAAAAAACAGGAGCAATCCGGCACCGACAAACCATTGAAACAGCTCATGTTGGACCTTCACCTGCCCCGCCTGAAGCTGTCCACGCAATAGGGGCGCTATATGCTGATCGTAAATAGACTTTAAATCGATCGTACCGGTACGTACGGGAATATAGGCTCCGTCGGTCTTGAGCGCGATATCCCGTAACGTATTTCCGTCAAGTCGACTCGTTACCGGCTGATCATTCTCATCGCGTACGATCGTGCGGATTCCATTCTGGGGATCGGTATATTCAATCGTACTCCCTGCCTCGGAACCGAATCCCATGGTGATGACTCGAATGCCTCGTTTGCCTGCTTCTTCGGCTGCTGCTAAGGGAAACGAATCGTGATCCTCACCATCTGTGATCAACAAGACAATCCGCGACACGTCCCCAGCCGGCGAAAAACCGTCCATGGCAACGCGAAGTGGCGTTTCCAACTGAGTTCCTCCGCGGCCAACACTGTGGGGACCGAGATTTTCGAGCAGCAGTCTCAAGAATCCAAAATCGGTCGTCATCGGGCTGACGATGGTCGCGGTCCCAGCAAAAGCGATCATGCCAACTTGATCGCCGCGTAAGTACGGAAGCAAATCGGTGATATCGGCTTTCGCCCGTTGCAGACGATTCGGCGCAACATCTTCCGCCAACATCGAACGACTTACATCCAGACACACCATGATCTGTGCGCCAACCTGTGGCCGTAACTCGTATCCGCCGTCCGACTGAGGGCGCATCCAAGCCAACAACAAACATAAACAACTGAGAAACCAAACTGCAAGTGTGGCCCAGGGGAGCCAACTCGCTGGACGCCTTATTAGCCGGTCCGCCATCGCCTTCGATACGAATCCGACTTGTGCCCGACTATGCCATTGCAACCAAGCAAGAAGCACAAACAGGCCCACTAGGGTCCACAACCAAATACTCCAACTCGAATTGGAAAACCGTTGCAACATTATGGCACCGTTCGCAATACGGAATGACGAAGCAGTAGCGCAGTAACAATGAGCCCCAGTGACGGCAGCAAGACGGAACTAAAGTGCTCTGTATATTGTAAGTATCGCGTCTCCGTGATTTCAGATCGCTCCAAAAGGTCAATTTGCGAGTAGATCTCGTCAAGGGTCGTCGCATCTGTAGCGCGAAAATATTGTCCGCCGGTCGCCTGGGCAACTTGCGTCAAAGTCTCTTCGTCGATATGGACTTGTTCCCGCTGTAGCACGACGTTGCGGGGATCGGGACCCATTTGGACGGGAACCGGAGCGTACCCTTCGGTCCCCGCTCCCACGCAATAGATCTTGATTCCATACGATTTTGCCAGTTCTGCAGCCTGTTGTGGAGTACTGATGCCAGTATTGTTAACGCCATCCGTCAATAAAATGATAATCCGCGACGCAGCCGTGCTACCTCGCAGACGCTCAACGCATAGCGCCAACGCATCCCCAATTGCCGTTCCGTCCTCTTCTCGGTCGGAAGCGATTTGCATCTGTTCCACGAGATTCACCAAATTGAGGTGATCTGTGGTCAACGGACATGCGCTGTCGGCGTAGCCCGCAAAACTCACCAGCCCCACGAGATCATCGACACGACCGAGATTTTTTCCCGGACTCCCCAGGACAAACTTGTGGAGAACTTGCTGAGCGACTTGCAAGCGGTTGATCGACATGTCTCCCGAGACGAGGTCACGTGCCTGCATCGACCCCGATCGATCAACCGCCATCATGATTGCGATTCCTTCGTGGCGGACACGAGATTCGGTATCCGGGCTACGCGGACGCGCCAAAGCCACAGCCAGTCCAATGGCACTCAATCCCATCATTTGCGCCGGCAGCCCTCCGAATCGCATACGCCACGATATTGGCAAATCGTTCACCAACGACCCGGAAGAATAGGTCAAGTAACCACCGCGGCGGGCACACCAAATGTATGCGAGAGGCGCGAGCATCGCCAGAAGCAAGCACCACGGATCGTGAAATTCTAAATTACGCATGTGTCACTCGCTGCGAATCCGACGTTTCCGCGCCTTCCTGCAGGCGACCCCGATCGAAAACATTGGTACCAACCTCGTCGCGAGTCTCCTGCAAAAACCTCTCCGCCGCAGACAAAGCCTGACGGATCGTCATTTCGTCGGGATGCCATCCAGCAAACTTCACGAGATCCGCGTGCCGCAGAAATTCCCGTAGCAGCGGCTGATGGTCGGACGACAATTGCCCACTAGCGCTGGCCTGTTCAAGAAACTCTTCGGTAGTCAATTCCGGGGCACGCAACTCAAATCGATTCTCTAAGTACTCGCGCACCAGAGCCGATAGCTCGACAAAGAATGGTTCGATCTGTTCGCCCCGCGGAAGAGGACGTTGAATCAGTCGATTGAGGCGAGTTGCCGCGATCTCGAAGGGACTAACACGATCCACTTTGATGCGCAGACGGCGGACGATAATCGTCGTCACGACCAGTCCAAGCACGATGGCACCGGCCGCTAGGATGGCGCCACGCATGGACCGTTCGGCGATTGAACGTGTACCGCCGGACGTATCGAGGTCTCCGAGTGCCGGCCGAATGGCTGCCGCGTTATCGGCGGCAACAACGCTTTCTACGTTAAAGTCCACACGGGGCGTCAGCAGTTCGTAAGCGTCTTCTCCGTCGGGCGCCGACTTCTGACCCGGTCGATGATCGACAAATTCGACTAGAATCGGCGGAATCCTTTGCGGGCCCGACCGACGTAATTGTAGCGAATAGGTCTGCGTTTGCACGATGTCCCCTTGGTCATTGAGCGTTTCTCGGGGAACGAAGTCGAGGATCTCAAATTGGTCCAACGCCTCTCCGAATTCGGGCATCAACACTTCTACGTCGGGCAGAGCAGTAACACGAATCGCTACGGAAAGCACGTCACCGATTCGCGGCTCGGCAGGTGTAACCTCGACGGTCACTTGCACCGGCCCCAATTGTGCCTGCTGACGCAAAGGATCGCCGGCAAGGACCGGCGTCATGCACATAGCGGCAGCTACTCCCGACCACAGCATTTGTCGAGCCGACCCTTTCACCGGCGCATCCTCCGTTCACGCATGCGAAAAAACGAGGCAAGCGGCTCCACAATCGATTGACGAATATCAATCGACACGAGGTCAATCCCAGCAGTACGCAAATCATCCTGCAGCCTGGCAAGCCGATGCTGGTTCTGCCTGGCAAATGCCTCGCGAACACGAATGGACGATGTATCGACACTGATTGGCATCGCAGTTTCCGGATCGATCATGTCGACGATCCCACATGATGGCAATTCCCATTCTCTGGGATCACTCACCGAGATGGCTACCACATCGTGCCGACGATTGGCCATTTGTAAGGCCCGCAGATATCCCCGCGGGCCCCGCGCGGTGTCGAGGAAATCGCTCACCACAAAACACACCGCTCTGCGCCGCATCACCCGCGTCAAGAATTCAAAGGCGCCAGCAATGTGGGTTCCATGTCGCGGTGTGATCATGGGCTTACGAAAAGGTCGCCACCAACGACGCCTCGCCGCGACCGGACGGGCCGACAACTGTGCGCCGTGCGCCAACACCTCGCGGACGATTCTTAACGAGTGTTGCTTCCCTTTCCGAGCCGGTATGTAGCGTTCGATTCCGTCGTGGAACAGCACCAACCCAACTTTGTCGTCATTGTGTGTCGCGGCAAACGCCAGTAGCGCACAGATTTCGGCCGTCGCTTCACGTTTGGATCGATTATCGGATCCAAAGTCCTGGGACGCAGAGATATCGGCCAACAACATTAAGGTCAGCTGACGTTCCTCAACATATCGCTTAACGTAGGGCTGGCCGCTACGCGCCGTAACATTCCAATCGATCGTCCGGACGTCATCACCCGGGGTGTAGGGACGCACTTCATCGAATTCGATTCCACGCCCTTTAAACACGGACACGTATTGCCCCGCCAGAACGTCCGCCACCTGACGACCGCTGTGAATCTGAATCTCTCGTACACGACGCATCAGGTCGCGTGTCAAAATTGGATTGATGGAATGAAGAGGCGCGGTATTCATTGCAAATCGACGGCTATTACCACGTTAGGGGACGAGCACATTGTCAAGGATCTGTTGAATCAGACTATCTGCCGTGCGTCCCTCCGCTTCAGCCTCGTAGGTCAAGACGATGCGATGCCGCAATACATCGCGTGCAAGAGTCTTCACGTCGTGCGGCGTAACAAAAGCGCGGCCTTGCAGAAACGCATGTGCCTTGGCTGCTTTCATCAAATAAATCGATGCCCTCGGACTCGCTCCGGTTTCAATCATTCCTTCCAGTGACGCCAGCTTATAGTACTTTGCATCCCGCGTAGCACGTACGACATCAATCAGGTAGTCTCGGACTTTGTCGTCGACCCAGACACGATCGACTACGGTTCGTGCTTCCAGGAGGCTTTGCGGACTCGCTACCGCCCGAATCTCTGGAATTGGCTTGCCGCTCGCCATGCGTTCCACAATCTTCACTTCTTGTTCGCGGGTCGGGTAGTCGACAACGATCTTCAACATGAAGCGGTCAACCTGGGCTTCCGGCAGTGGATAAGTCCCTTCTTGCTCAATAGGATTTTGTGTGGCGAGTACCAAGAAGGGTTCTTCCAATCGGAAAGTTTCGCCCCCGATGGTAGCTTGCCGTTCCTGCATCGCTTCCAAGAGTGCAGCCTGTACTTTGGCCGGAGCACGATTAATTTCGTCGGCAAGGATGAGATTTGAGAATATTGGACCCTTTCGCACGGCGTACGTGCCGTCTTTGGGTTGAAAAATTTGTGTACCGATCACATCCGCCGGCAACATATCCGGCGTGAATTGAATCCGGGAGAATCCTGTGTGAATGGCCTGAGCCAAACTCTGTACGGCAAGGGTCTTGGCCAGCCCGGGCAGTCCCTCCAGCAGAATATGCCCGCCCGTCAACAACCCCACCAGCAGCCGATCGAACATGCCTTCCTGACCTACCAAGACGCGATTAACCTCATCGCGCAGGTCGCTGCACGTCCTGGCATGTTTGGCGATTAGTTCATCCAATTGGTTCATGTGAGTGCTCTATCGCTCGAAAGGAAATCGGGTGCCACCACGCTGCATCCGACCAAATACTATACAGCCAAATACTATACAGCCGACCCATTGAGATCTGCGGCGTGAGTGGCCAATTAAGGCTGAAAATGTAGCAAAAAACCAACTGCCACGGGAAGTAGACGGGCCGCCGCGACTCTGTGTAAGACGATCTCGCTTCGGCCAGCCGATGGCAATTTTTCCCGGTAAACGACGGCAGGACATGGGAAAGATTGGAGAAACCCTCTGGGCTCAAGCCGCCGTCGTCGGCTTTCCAATACGTGATTCTTGGCATGTGGAATCAAGGTTGTATGCTCGCTGCTAGCGTGGCTATTGTCATTACGTTCCATACAACCGCTATTTTTCCCTGATGCCGCAAGACCCTCACTTTCGATACTAAATGCACCTGCGGATATGATTTGCAGGGGTATTGTCTTCGCTGGGCGTCACCAGCGGACTGGGAAACCCGTCCTCCGGTACAACTTTTCTTGCGGGCTTGCGAAACCTTGGCGTAACTGCACGGGATTTGGGGGGGAAATGCTCACAGCACGCTCATTGAATTTGCTGGGCCACGCACAGTCTTCGCAGGATTTCCAGGGCCCTAAGCCAAACTCGCGATCGGCTTTGTTATTGTTGATCGTACTGACATCGGCCGGAGCAGCTCAATCGATTGCGCCAGTCAGTACCGCCGCGTACCATGATCCGCACGCGAATGACGGACGAGTCCATTCGATTCGTTGGTGCACTCATTGCGAGCGTTGGAACTGTTCAGGCTGTGGCCAGAATTGCGGTTGTCCACAAACGTGTCAGCCAAACGCGCTACCGCGCGTGGTTACCCCCAACTACCCGCACTATTCGCCGCAAGCGTCGCCACCGTCGTTCGATTCACGCGTGCCAACGTTTCCGGACGGAAGTTCGGAAGACGAATCGCAGCTACCGCCGATTGTCGATGCGCCCCAAGATCTCACGGTTCCTGACAACGATCGGGATCAGACTCCGGCGCAGTCGACGCCGCCCAACCAAGACTCGGCCAATACGGGTCGTCCCGCCGCCAACGATCTGGCTGGCTTTGCCGGAAACTACGGCAGCGGCGCCGGACTCCAGGGGACACCCAATATGATCGGCGACAATTTCGGCGGAGGTCCAACGGTGTCCATATTCAGGAATACCGTGCCATTCGCACTGCAAGCCACCGGACAGACCGGCTCGCAATTCGCAGGTAACGCTAATGCATTTATTGCATTTGAATCAAGTGCGGTGGATGGCAACGTCACCCACGATGATTTTTTCTCAATGGGCGCCGGGCGTGACGAGATCGGCGGTCCCGGCGCTGACACGTTCAATATTACTGAACCTGTGCCACCCAGCGATGCGCCTACCTCACCTGGCGCAGCGTTTGTCTTCGACGGTGGCGTAGCCACAAACCCCACCGGCACATTCAACGATGGTGATGTTTGGGACGTCAACTATAGTTTTAGCCGTACAATTCAACTGGTGATTCCAGAACCTTCGAGCGGCGGACTTGTCGTGGGGCGGCTCAAGATTGCTGAGAACACGAGTCCCATGCCTCGCAACCGCGTGTTCTTCAACTACAGTCTGTTTGACAATGTTCCGCTCGCCAATCGCGGCGTGACCGTGAATCGATTCATTCCGGGCTTTGAACGTACGTCATCGGACGGACAAGCTTCGATTGAGTTTCGCGCCCCGTTTGCGGCCACCGTGAGCAGCACGGTAGTTGTCGACTCCAACGATCAGTTGCGAGACCTGCAATGGGGCAACTTAATGGTCGCGGTCAAGCGACTGCTCGCCATTGGTTCCCAGGGTGCCATTTCCATCGGACTGGCGGCGACGGTACCGACGGCCGAGGACCTGACGGTCGCGTTAAACGACGGCACGCCACTGACACGCATTGCAAACCAATCGGTACACCTCATGCCGTTCCTCGGATGGATGCACATGCCAAACGATCGCTTCTTCGCCCAGGGATTCTTCCAAGTGGACACCGATGTCAACGGTAATACGGCATACGTGAATCCGAGGGGCAATGGGCTGGTCTCCGTCGGTCGCACGCAAGCCTCCACCTTCATGTACATTGACGCCGGTGTGGGCTACTGGTGGTATCGCAATCCGATGAGCCAATCACGGATCACCGGCATCGCACCAACGCTCGAATTGCATTTCAACCGATCGCTTCAGACCAGTGACACCATTCGATCGAACGGATTCCAAATTGGTGGCGGGCGGACCGACATCGAACAGCTCAACGGACTGGCGGGCTGCGCATTTGTATTTGGAGAACGCACGACATCGACGGTCGGTTACTCGGTGCCCATCGGTAACAGCGTGGATTAAATGTTTGACGGTGAGCTTCGAGTGCTGTTAAATCGTTTTTTCTAAGGTTTCCAGCGATGTCGCCATACGCTGAGTGGCTCGACCAAGACCCGTCCCACGCGACATCATATGGTAGATTGCCCCCGGAAACGGAATGCGTAACGCGCGTGCCATCGGAACTGCTCCTGAAAGAACAGTTAGCGAAATGGTTTCTTGATGGTTGCCATAGGCAAGTACAAATGAAATGGATCGTCAAGCAAAGAGACAAATCCATATTTTTTGTAGAACAAAGCCGCCGAATCGTTTGTGCTTCGACAACTCCTAGGAGAAAAGCAACTCGTCTTCGGCTACAGCTTTGGCTCGCTTTACACGGACCTCGGTTTCGCTGACCTGCTCGACTATAACCGTAGTGTTGGCGAATTTGTAACTGGCACGAGCCTGGCCTCTTTTAACGCGAGTCGTGCGGCCAGTGCTGAGCAGGAATCGACGTCAAACAAAAAACTGGACTCGAGCCCAATGCGGCTCCCCACTGGCATCGACCATCATTTTTTAAACGGTATTGGCTTCGTGAAATGTCAATCGAAAAGCTCTCGTTGATACGGAGCCACGCTCCGATAAGCTTGCTGCGGGTGGCTAGGATCATCAGGGTACTTCCGCGCGAGCAGCCCTTTCTCCACCAATCGACTGACGTAATTTTTCAGGACTCTGTCTTGATTCCTTTGAACCAGTTCGGCAATCTCGCGACCAGTCAACTCTCGTCCTTGACAAAGTCCCAAAATTACGTTTTGCATTTCCGCACGAGGCAATCGCTTATTTGTTCGGGCGGGAGACGCAATGCTTAACAACGCCGGGTCCCGAGGGGGAATATCCCGCTCCCCCGCCACGCCAGAGGCCCCCGTTGCACCTGAAAAGTTCACACTTGCGCCCGGAGCTCCGCCGGTTGCGCCCGGAGTTCGGACCGGAGTTGCAGGGTTAGAGACGATTCTAAGGCGTTCAGACCAGCGATAGGTCGCTCCTCGACCATGACCGTCCTTCTCCAACAGGTCTTTTCCAACCATATTCTTTAGGAGCTTTGTCAAATCCGAAGGATGTCGATCGGTTAGGGACTGCAGTCGGAAATTAGATACAGCCCCTTCGAGGTCTGCCGTAACCAATGCCTGAACTTCTTCGGCGTTTAAGGTTTTCAACTCGTCTCCCAAAATCTTTCGCAATTTCTCAACCGCAGATTCTGGCAGCAAGCTAACCATTGGCATTGTCAGCGTAACGCGGTCAGGTTTCTGTTGTTCGCTGAGCGTAGGATCGCGCCAACGAACACTTCGCCATCCTTCACGAATTTTGTCGACACCTGATCCAGCCTTCTCACCCAAGCCGATGAGACTAAACATGGTCTGCAAGACCTGGTTGCGACACTGACTCACACCTCCGCGACCGAGCTGTTCGAACGAAACAAGGAGCGTACCTGGATCCGAGAAGACAAGACGGTCGAAGTAGTGCTACATCACGATTCCACCCTGGCCACGATAGTCCGCGTGAATCAGGCAATTGACCATCGCCTCACGAACCGCTTCGTGCACTGGAGTGTCATCGCGACGTGCGATCAGAGCACCGCCCAACTCGGGATCGGGCTGAGTTTGATAGCCAAACGGAATTTTGAGTCCCTCCGTCAACCGTGGATAGACGCGAAAAAAAAGCCTCTTCAGAAGAATTCATGGGTAAATTTCCTTTCGGGTAGTGCTCCGAGGTTGTGATACAGGGCGAT